>CABSAW010000008.1:0-30872 GCA_902475745.1 uncultured Oscillospiraceae bacterium | reverse complement strand
GAGCTGGTGGACGGATTCGAACCCCCGACCTGCTGATTACAAATCAGCTGCTCTGCCAGCTGAGCTACACCAGCACGCTACCAGCGAGCATTATATTAACAGAAGTCGTTGAGTTTGTCAACAGAAAGTTTCACAAAAACGCAGTTTTTTCAGAGTTGTTTTTGCTGCATTTTGAAAAAGGAGGGGAAACACATGACCCTTTCACAGCTATCACAGGAATATGGCGCGGCAGCGGAGCTGATCTCCCGGCGTCTGGCGCTGCTGCGGCAGGAGGAACGCGACGCCGCCGATCCACTGCGCCGTGCCGCGCTGGATCGCCGCATCGCCGAGCTGCGCCCGCTGCTGCGGGAATGCCGCCAGCTTCAGCGCCTGACGGCCCACTACTATGACAGGAGCTATTGCCGTGACCAACGATACCGGATTTGATCTGGGCCAGCTGGCAGGCCTGCGGGAATGGCAGCGCAGCAACAGCGGCGACAACAGCGAGCGGCTGGGCCGTATGCGCCGCCGTCTGCCTGACGCCATAGCCGAGCTGACGCCGCGGCAGCGCCAGATGATACAATTACAATATGGCGAAAATCTGACCGTCACCCAGATCGCCCAGCGGCTGGGCGTCAACAAATCCACGGTGTCCCGCTGTCTGCGCCGGGCACGACAGACGCTATACAGCCGCCTGCGCTTTACCCTATAAAACACGGGCCAAGCCTTGACAAGGCACAGGGGGTATATTATAATTTCCCCAACTGATCGAAATATCCGTCATATCTGCCATATTGCATTCTATTACATATTATATAATACATAAGGAAAGCGGGAGCGGGACATATGTATCAGAAGGTACAGCAGAATAAATGGCTTCGTCTAGGCATGGGACTGTTCGGCTGCGCACTGCTGGCAGCTACCATCAACCTGTTTATCGTGCCGCAGGGCCTGTACAGCGGCGGCCTGTTCGGCCTGTGTCAGGTGATCCGCACACTGGCGGTCACCAAGCTGGGGCTGAACGTCCCCTTCGACCCGGCAGGCCTGCTGTATCTGCTGGTCAATATCCCCATGCTGTGGCTGGCGTGGCGCACGCTGGGCAGCCACTTTGTGGTGCGCCTGGCGCTGGGCACGGTGGTCAACTCGCTGGCGCTGTCGATCATCCCCTCGCCGGCGACGCCTATCATCGCCGACAAGCTGACCTCCTGTCTGGTCGGCGGCATTCTGGCCGGTTTTTCCGGCGGATTGATCCTGACCTGCGGCTGCTCCACCGGCGGACTGGACATTCTGGGGCTGTATCTGAGCAAAAAGGGCAAAGGCTTTACGGTGGGCCGCTTCTCCATCGCCTTCAACGCCGCCCTCTATACCCTGTGCGCCATTCTCTTCAACATCGGCACCGCCATCTATTCCGCCATTTATGTGGTGTTTCAGGCGCTGTTTCTGGATCGGCTGCATCAGCAGAACATCTCCGTGCAGATGCTGATCTTTACCAAGGAGGATCCCGAGCGGCTGAACAAAACCATTTTGGACAAGCTGGATCGCAGCTTTACGCTGTGGGAGGGCCGGGGCGGCTATTCCCACGAGCAGATCCATGTCATGTGCGTATGCCTGAGCAAGTATGAGGTGGTGTCGGTACAGATGGCGCTCGATCAGGTCGATCCCCATGCCTTTACCATCATTAAAGAGGGCATCCGCGTGGGCGGCAACTTTGGCCGCCACCTGTCGTCCTGATGGCAGATAAACCGAAAAGCTCCTCCTTCCGAGGAGCTTTTCTTGCCTATGGCGGCGCTTTGGCGTAGAATGAGCAAAAACAGCAGGAGGAACAGCTTATGGAAAAAATCGCGCTTGTCACCGGCGCCAGCCGGGGCATTGGCCGGGCGGTGGCCCGCCAGCTGGCCCGTCAGGGCTGGAAGCTCTGCATCAACTACCGGGAGCGGGAGGACTGTGCCCAATCGCTGGCCGCGGAGCTGGCAGCAGAGGGGCTGGAGGCCATGGTGTTTCAGGCCGACGTGTCACGGCGGCAGGAGGTGCAGGCCATGGTGCATGCCATTGAGCGGCGCTGGGGGCCGGTCTCGCTGCTGGTGAACAACGCCGGCGTGGCGGGGCAGGAGCTGTTTCAGGATGTGGACGACGCTATGTGGCGCAGATACTTCTCCACCAATGTGGACGGCGCCTACCACACCATTCAGGCGGTGCTGCCCGCCATGCTTCAGGCACATGAGGGCTGCATCATCAACATCTCCTCTATCTGGGGGCAGCGCGGCGCCAGCTGCGAGGTGACCTATTCCTGCACCAAAGCGGCGCTGATCGGGCTGACCCGCTCGCTGGCCGCAGAGCTGGCGCCTACCCACATCCGCGTGAACTGCATCGCCCCCGGCGTGATCCAGACCGACATGCTCAAGGCGGTGCCGGCTGAGATCGTGCCCCAGCTGGTGGAGGAAACGCCCCTGGGCCGTCTGGGCACGCCCGAGGACATCGCCTACGCGGCGGCATTTCTGGCCTCGGACAAGGCGGATTTCATCACCGGACAGGTGCTGACGGTGGACGGCGGGTTCATACTCTGAGATGAAAAAGCGGCGCAGGAGCGCGGCTGCCCTTTCACGCAGGCGCGGCCGGATGCGCGGCACTTTATCACTTATAAGCAAGGAGGTATGCCTATGTTGACGGGATTGTGCGGTTTTCTTCCGGAGGAATTTCTCAGCGTGTATGACAATCTGGAGTTTCTGATACGGCTGCTGCTGTCGGCTACACTGGGCGCGCTGATCGGGCTGGAGCGCAGCAAGCGGCAGAAGGAGGCGGGCGTGCGCACCCACTGCATCATCGCCTGCACGGCGGCCCTGTTTATGATCCTGTCCAAATACGCCTTTGTGGAGCTGGCGATCGGCGAGAGCGGCCTGCGCGGGGCAGACCCGGCCCGCATCGCCGCGCAGGTGGTCAGCGGTATTTCCTTCCTGTGCGCCGGTGTTATCTTCAAAAACAGCAACTCCATCCACGGCCTGACCACGGCGGCGGGCATGTGGGCCACCGCCGCCATCGGCATGTCCATCGGCGCGGGGCTTTACTGGCTGGGCCTGTTTGAATCGGCCATTCTGATGACCATCCAGATCATCCTGCATCGCTTCCCGGTGGGCTCTGACGCACTGGCCACGCAGGAGCTTTCGGTGGAGATGGTGGACACGCCGGAGCTACAGGCCCGGTTTGACACGCTGCTGGATGCCCACAAGGGGCAGGTGATCGAATCCAGTCTCATACGCTGTGAGGGAATGCTGATCATGGAGCTCACCGTCAAGCTGGAAACGCTCATCACCTACGAAGAGGCAATGGCCTTTATGAAGGCCAACCGCGGCGTGCGGAAAATCTCCGTATAGCGTATAGGCAAAAGCGCTTCTCTTATAGCGGCGCCGTAATATAATATAGGGAGCAAGGGCGCGCTTTTCCCGGTCGGCCGCAGGAGGCGTTGGCGCGTCAGGGCACATTGGTCATATCGCTGAGATGGCACAGTATGTTTTTGGCGGAAAAACCGAAAATTTTCCTGCCGCGCAAAAGAGCAATTGACACGAAACAAACCGTGTGCTAGAGTAAAAATAGCCGAAAATCGGAACAGAACAACTGAAAAGGGAACACATCGGACGATGGGATCGGGAGAGACCGCCGAAAGGCGGCGCCGAAGGGGAACGCAGAAGCTCTCAGGCAAAAAGGACCGGTTCCGGACGATACTCCGAAAAGGCCGGGCAACCGACCACCGAAGGTGCAACTCTCCCGTGATACGGAGAGGAATCTCTCAGGTTATGAAACGGGGGCACAAAGCTGTTGCAAGAGCGGCTTTGTGCCCTTTTCCATTATCAAAATCAGGTCGGAATCTGAAGGAGGAAGCAGCTATGAGCGAACTGAAACGTACCCAGCTTTACGACATCCATGTGGCCGCCGGGGCAGAAATGGTGGACTTCGGCGGATGGGAGATGCCCATTCAGTATCCCAGCGGCATCATCGCCGAGCACCTGTACACCCGGCAGGTGTGCAGCCTGTTTGATGTGTCCCACATGGGCCGTCTGCGCATCACCGGGCCTGAGCGCAAGGCATATTTGCAGCATGTGCTGTCCAGCAACGTCAGCGCGCTGGACATGAACACGGCGCAATACTGCATCATTCCCAATGAAAACGGCGGCGCGGTGGACGACGCCTATCTGTACCTTTTTGAAGAGGACAGCTATCTGCTGGTGGTGAACGCCGCCAACACCGACAAGGATCTCAAGCACCTGCATGAGGCGCTCAAGGGCTATGACTGCCAGATCGAGAATATCACCGGCCAGTGGGCCGCCATCGCGGTGCAGGGTCCCAAGTGCAAGGAAATGCTTACGCAGCTTGCCGGCGGCGTACAGCTGACCGAGCCTATGAAGAATGCGCTGGGCACCGTCTCGCTGGAGGGTCATACCGCCCGGGTGGCCAAGACCGGCTACACCGGCGAGCCTCTGGGTTACGAGGTCTACGTCCGCAGCGAGGACGCGGCATGGCTGTGGAACCGGCTGGTGGAGCTGGGCGCACGGCCCGCCGGCTTAGGCGCCCGGGACACCCTGCGTCTGGAGGCCGCCCTGCCGTTGTACGGCCACGAGATGGGCACCGCGCCCGACGGCAGCGAGATCCCAATTTTCGCCGTGCCGCTGTCCAAGTTCGCCGTCAGCTTTGCCGCCGAAAAGGGCGACTATATCGGCCGCACGGCACTGAAAAAGCAGCATGAGGCGTTCATGCGGCATATGGACCGGGATTTCAGCGACATGAGCCAGCTGCCCCGGAAGATCGCCCCCATCGCCCTGCTGGATCGTGGCGTGATGCGGGCCGGTATGGAGATCTATCAGGGTGAAAAGATGGTGGGCTGGGTCACCAGCGGCACCATGGTGCCCTACTTCAAGAGCGAGGGCGAGGGTCTGGAAACCGTTATTCTGGAGGCCAGCGGCAAGCGCGCCATCGGTCTTTGCTACATCGACAGTGACATTCTGGAGGACGACGAGGTTCAGGTGGACGTTCGCGGCAAGCGGCTGAAGGCCGTGATCCCCGCCCGCCATATGAGCGTGGCGGCGCCTCCCTATGCCCGGCCTTTGATCTACGGCTTGCAGGAGGAGGAGCACAAGATGGGCAGCGGCGACCGTGCCCCCAAGGCGCTGGAGCTGCTGGCAAAGGCGCTGGAAAACCACCAGTGGCGTCAGGAGCAGTGCGTGAACCTGATCCCCTCGGAGAATACCCCCAGCCGCGCCGTCCGGGTGCTGTCCGGCAGCGACCCCTGCTGCCGCTATGCCGAGCACAAGAAGGTGCTGGCCTTCTATGATAAGGATATCTTCTACTATCAGGGTACGCAGTTCATCGACAAGGTGGAGCAGCTGCTGGTGGAGGAGATGCGGGCCTACTTCGGCTGCACCGAGGTGGAGACCCGTACCCTCAGCGGCCAGATGTCCAACATGGCGGTGTTCTCCTCTCTGATGGACTGGAAAAACCGGGCCGACCGCAAGGTGGAGGCCAAGCGCCTTGGCTATGTGATGAACAACCACATCATCAAGGGCGGCCACCTGTCGGCCCAGCCCATGGGCGCGCTTCACGACTACATCGCCATTGACCCCGTCACCGAAAAGCCCGCCGTGGTCAACTTCCCCGTCTGCGCCGACAACCCCTACAAGATGGACGTGGAGGAGACGAAGAAGCTCCTTGACCGCTACCGCCCGGAGCTGATCGTGTTCGGCAAGAGCATGGTGCTCCATAAGGAGCCTGTGGCGGAGATCCGGAGGTTCGTGGACGAGCAGAAGATCCCCACCACCATCATGTACGATATGGCGCACGTGCTGGGTCTGATCGGCGACCACTTCCAGAATCCCTTTGCCGAGGGCGCGGAGATCGTCACCGGCTCCACCCACAAGACCTTCTTCGGCCCCCAGCGCGGCATCATCGGCGTCAACTACAAGGAGGAGGAGCTGAAGTACGGCCTGTGGAAGACCATCGAGAGCCGCACCTTCCCCGGCAGCGTATCCAACCACCATCTGGGCACCCAGCTGGGTATGCTGATGGCCGCCTATGAGATGAACCAGTTCCGCGATGCGTATCAAAAGGCCGTGATCGACAATGCCAAGTCCTTTGCCCGCAGCCTGAAGGCGGAGGGGCTGGACGTGGCCGGTGATCCCGCCATCGACTATACCGAGACCCATCAGGTCATCGTGTCGGTGGGCTACGGCGAGGGCGCGGAGATCGCCAACCGTCTGGAGCGCAACAACGTGATCGTCAACTATCAGGCCACCCCCGACGAGGAGGGCTTCACCGCCTCCGGCGCACTGCGCATGGGCGTGAGCGAAATGACCCGCTTCGGCTTCGGTGAGAAGGAGTTCGCCCAGCTGGCAGCCCTGATGGCGGACTGCATCCTGCGGGGCAAGGAGATCGGCCCCGACGTGGCCAAGCTGCGCAGCCAGCATCTGGAGATGGGCTACTGCTTCAACGACGCCCAGTTTGAGGGTGCCCTGGAGAAGCTGGCAGAGAAAACCGGACTTTAAGCATACCGGCGCAAAAACTTACGCTTTTCAAGCCGCGAGGGGCGGACGCGCTGTCCGCCCCCGCAGCGGCTGACAGACAACCCACATCATAAAATAAAATTTTGGAGGTAAAGTAGTATGTTGTTTCCCGCTGAATTGAAGTATTCCAAGGACCACGAGTGGATGAAGGACGAGGACGGCGTCGCCGTGATCGGCATTTCCGATTTTGCGCAGGACGCGCTGGGCGACGTGGTGTTCGTGAACCTGCCCGGCGAGGGTGACGAGGTCACCGCCGGCGAGGCTTTCGGCGACGTGGAGTCCGTCAAGGCTGTGTCCGATCTGGTGTCCCCCGTATCCGGCACCGTGTGCGCCGTCAATGAGGCGCTGCTGGATGAGCCGGAAAAGCTGAATAAGGCGCCCTATGACGCATGGCTCATCAAGGTGGAAAACGTGACCGACACCGAGGATCTGCTGGACGCCGCCGCCTATGAGGCTTTCTGCGCGCAGGAGGGTTGATATGGGAAGCTATATTCCCTCCACGCCGGCGCAGCGGCAGGAAATGCTGAAGGCCATCGGTCTTTCCTCCTTCCGCCAGCTGTACGGCGATGTGCCGGCGGAGATGTATCTGGATCGTCCGCTGAACATCCCCTCCGGCATGAGCGAGCTGGAGGTGGGCCGGGCGGTTCGGGCCATGGCCGGCAAGAACCGCGTGTATGACGTGATCCTGCGCGGCGCCGGCGCCTATGACCACTATATCCCCAGCATCGTGAAGTACATTCCCGCCAAGGAGGAATTCCTGACGGCCTATACCCCCTATCAGGCGGAGATGAGTCAGGGCCTTTTGCAGTCCATCTTCGAGTATCAGACCATGATCTGCATGCTGACGGGTATGGACGTATCCAACGCCTCCGTGTACGACGGAGCCACCGCCGCCGCTGAGGCCGCCGCCATGTGCCGCGACCGGAAGCGCCGGGTCACGCTGGTGTCCGCCGCCGCCCATCCCGACACCATCAACACCATCCGTACCTACTGCTACGGCACCGGCGATGAGCTGCGCATCGTGCCGGAAAAGGACGGCAAAACCGATATGGATGCCCTGCGCGAGATGCTGACGGCAGATGTGGCCAGCTTCTACGTGCAGCAGCCCAACTTCCACGGCCTGTTCGAGGACGCGGAGGCGCTGGGCGCGGCCGTTCACGAGGCGGGCGCGCTGTACATCATGGGCTGCAATCCCATTGCGCTGGCCATTATGAAAACGCCCCGTGACTGCGGCGCGGATATCGCCGTGGGCGAGGGTCAGCCCCTCGGTCTGCCGCTGGCGGCAGGCGGCCCCTATCTGGGCTACATGGCCACCACCGAAAAGCATATGCGCAAGCTGCCGGGCCGCATCGTAGGCGAGACCACCGACGCGGAGGGCCGCCGCGCCTACGTGCTGAGCCTACAGGCCCGCGAGCAGCACATCCGCCGCGAAAAGGCCAGCAGCAACATCTGCTCCAACGAGGCGCTGTGCGCCCTGACGGCGGGGCTGTACATGTCCGCCATGGGCCCCGAGGGTATGGCCGAGGCCGCCCGCCAGTCCATGGCCAAGGCCCACTATCTGGCGCAGGCGCTCACCGCCATTGACGGCGTCACGCTGCGCTATGAGGGCGACTTCTTCCATGAGTTTGTTACCGATATGCCCAAGGGTGACAAGGTGCTCTCCGCCCTGTCGCAGGCCGGTATTCTGGGCGGCCTGCCGGTAGAGGGCGGCATCCTGTGGTGCGCCACCGAGAAGGTAACGCGGGACGCCATGGACAAGACCGCGGCCATCGTGAAGGAGGTGCTGGCAAAATGAAGCTGATTTTTGAAAAGAGCGTTCCCGGCCGTCATTGCAGCCTGCTTCCCGCCTGCGACGTGCCCGAGAGCAAGCTGCCCGCTTCCTTGCAGCGGGAGGCGAAGCCCGCCCTGCCGGAGATGAGCGAGACCGACATCTCCCGCCACTATACAGAGCTTTGCCAGCAGGTTCACGGCGTCAACTGCGGCTTCTATCCCCTTGGCTCGTGCACCATGAAGTATAACCCCCGCATCGACGAGGAGATGGCAGCGCTGGAGGGCTTTACCGCCGTCCACCCGTTGGCCCCCGCCGCCGACCAGCAGGGCGTGCAGCAGGTGCTGGACACCGCCAAGTCCTATCTGTGCCAGATCACCGGCATGGACGACATGACCTTCCAGCCTGCCGCCGGCGCCCACGGTGAGTTTACCGGCGTGCTGCTCATCAAGCAGTATCACGATGCCCGCGGCGACCATAAGCGCACCAAGATCATCGTGCCCGACAGCGCCCACGGCACCAACCCCGCCACCGCCGCCATGTGCGGCTATCAGGTGGTGAACATCGCCTCCGGCCCTGACGGCTGCGTGGATCTGGAGGCGCTCCGCGCCGTGCTGGGCGAGGATACCGCCGGTCTGATGCTGACCAACCCCAACACCGTGGGCATCTTTGACCACAACATTCTGGAGATCACCCGCCTTGTTCACGAGGCAGGCGGCCTGTGCTACTATGACGGCGCCAACCTCAACGCCGTCATGGGTGTGGTGCGGCCCGGCGACATGGGCTTTGACTGCATCCACATGAATCTCCACAAGACCTTCGCCACGCCCCACGGCGGCGGCGGCCCCGGCGCAGGCGCCGTTGGCTGCAAGGCCATTCTGGCCCCGTATCTGCCCCACAGCGCGCTGGCGGAGGAGCCGGGCCACATTCAGGTGCGCAGCTTCCGGGGCAACTTCCTTGTGGTGGTCCGGGCGCTGGCTTATCTGCTGACGCTGGGCCGGGAGGGCATTCCCGAGGCCGCCCAGAACGCGGTGCTCAACGCCAACTATCTCATGCACCTGCTCAAGGGCACCTATACCCCCGCCTATGACCGCATCTGCATGCACGAGTTCGTGCTGGATCTCAGCGATCTGAAGAAGGAGACGGGTGTCACGGCGCTGGATGTGTCCAAGTCCCTGATTGACGAGGGCATCCATCCCCCCACCATGTACTTCCCGCTGATCGTCCACGAGGCGCTGATGCTGGAGCCTACCGAAACAGAGGGTCCCGAGACGCTGGAGCACGCCGCCGAGGTGCTGCGGGCGCTGCACCAAAAGGCCTATGACGACGCCGAGGCCATGCACACCGCGCCCCACCACATGCCCATCGGCCGTCCCGACGAGGTGAAGGCCGCCCGGCACCCGGTGGTACGCTGGCAGCCGGAGGCATAAGCTATGGAGTATCAACTGATCGTTATCGGCGCAGGCCCCGGCGGCTATACCGCCGCGCTGCGGGCCGCTGCGCTGGGCATGCATACTGCCGTGGTGGAGCGGCGGGAGGTGGGCGGCACCTGCCTGAACCGGGGCTGCATCCCCACCAAGACGCTGCTGCACGCCTCGCAGGTATACCGTGACGCGGTGGACGGCGCCGCCATGGGCGTTCACGCGGCGGAGGCCACCTTTGACATGGGCGAGATCTTCGCCTATAAGCGCAGCGTATCGGAAAAGCTGCGCGGCGGCATCCACGGCCTGTTGAAGTCCGCCAAGGTGGATCTGATTGAGGGCACCGGCACCATTACCGCCCCCGGTCAGGTGGCGGTTTCCGCCGCCGACGGCACGGTGTCCCATTACACCGCTCAGCGCATCCTCATTGCCACCGGCTCCGTCAACGTGCGCCCGCCCATCCCCGGACTTGACCTTCCCGGCGTTATGACCTCCGACGAACTGCTGGAGGGCACCGATCAGCTCTATGACTCGCTGGTCATCATCGGCGGCGGCGTCATCGGCGTGGAATTCGCCACCTTCTACCGCAATCTGGGCTGCGCCGTCACGCTGGTGGAGGGCATGGACCGCCTGCTGCCCAATATGGACCGCGAGCTGGGTCAGAACCTCCAGCAGATCCTGAAAAAGCAGGGCACCGAGGTGCTGACCGGCGCTATGGTGCAGTCGCTGGAGCAGACGGAGAGCGGCCTTGCCGTCCACCTGCTGCAAAAGGGGGCGGAAAAAACCGTCACCGGCGAAAAGGTGCTGTGCGCCATTGGCCGCCGCGCCTACTGGGACGGCGTGTTTGCCGAGGGTCTCACACCGGAGACGCGGGGCAAGAGCCTGAAGGTGGACGAGAATTTCCAGACCTCCCTTCCTGGCGTATACGCCATCGGGGACGTCTCCTCCCCGGTGCAGCTGGCCCATGTGGCCGCGGCACAGGGCACCGCCTGTGTGGAGCGCATGTGCGGCGTTCAGGACCACGTTGACCTGCATGTGATCCCCAGCTGCATTTACAGCACGCCGGAGATCGCCGTGGTGGGCATCACCGAGGCCGAGGCCAAGGAGCAGGGCATCCCCACCGTGGCGGGCAAGTGCACCATGTTCGGCAACGCCCGCACCGTCATCGAAGACCCGGGCCGCTGCTTCATGAAGCTCATAGCCCACGCTGAGACCCATGAGATTCTGGGCGCGGCCCTCATGTGCCAGCACGCCAGCGACATGATCTCCCAGATCAGCGCCGCCATGGTCAACCACCTGCCGGCAGAGGATCTGCGGCGGGTCATGCGGCCCCACCCCTCCTTTGAGGAGGCCATGGGCGAGGCGCTGGACGCACTGGCGGCCAAGCTGGGTTGAGCGGCACGCTTTTTCCCCGTAAAACGCAAAAAATACGCCTGACCAGATCGGTCAGGCGTATTTTTGTCAACAAACAGTTACTCGCCCAGCTGATGCTCTACCAGCTCGCTCAGCGCGTCCACAGCGGCCACTTCGTCGCTGCCATCGGCGATCAGGGTGATGGTAGTGCCCTTTACGATGCCCAGGCTCAGCACACCCAGCAGGCTCTTGGCGTTAACGCGGCGCTCCTCCTTTTCCACCCAGATGCCGCTCTTGAACTCGTTGGCCTTCTGGATAAAATAGGTGGCAGGTCTGGCGTGCAGGCCGACCTCATTGTTCACGGTAACTTCCTTCGTATACATTTGTCCGTTCTCCTTCACGTCAGTATCTCGGCCCAAATGCCGATACTCTCACTCTCGCTATTATATTATATCGAATCGCCGGGATAATGCAATAGCCATTCCCACAAAATTATGATGGGGACAGACTGAAAAAGAGTGTGAATTTTGTCGTATCTGCCGAAAATCGTCTTATTTCAGCTCCACCACCGTCACGCCTGCCTCGCCCTCACCATACCGGCCCAGGCGGAAGGACTTCACGGCTCGGTTGCGCTTGAGCATCTCATGCACCGCCTTGCGCAGCGCGCCGGTGCCCTTGCCGTGGATGATGGTCACGGTGCCCAGCTTGGCCATTACCGCCGCGTCGATGTAGTTTTCCACCACGCTTTCGGCCTCCAGCGTCTCCATGCCCCGGATATCCAGCTCCGAGGCGGCGCGGGCCGCCAGCTGGATCTGGGGGGATACGTTTTTGCGCTGGGCGGCCGCCGCCTGCTTTTTGCGCCGCTCGATCTCCTCGGCGGATTCCAGCAGCCGCACCTGACCGGGCTTGACGGTCATCTTCATCTTACCCGCCTGCAAGAGCATGGAGCCGTCGCCGTTCACATTCAGCACCGTGGCGGCAGTTTTCACCCCTGCCAGCTCCACCAGATCGCCCACGGCGATGGGACGGCTGGGCGCGGGGGCCTCCGGCTCCTCGTCCCGGCTGTGCAGCACCGCCTCCGCCTCCTTCAGGTCATGGCGGATGGCGGCCCGGGCATCGTTCATCTGCTGGAAGTTGGCGGCGCGGGTCTGCTGACGGCGCAGCTCGTCCAGCTGGGCGAAGATCTCCTCGGTTTTCTGCTGGGCCTCCCGCACGATGCGCTTTGCCTCGGCCTCGCCCTTGGCGCGGGCATTCTCCTTGGCTTTTTCCATCTGCTCGCGGAACACGCGGGCCTTGCGGGCGTCCTCCTCACGCTGCTGCCACAGGCGGTTTGCCTCGGTCTGCGCCTTTTCCAGCCGCTGGCGTTTCTCCTCCAGCTGGGCCAGCACATCCTCAAAGCGCACCGATTCGCTGTCCATCTGCGCCTTGGCGTCGGCGATGACGCTCTCGTCCAGTCCCAGCCGCCGGGAAATGGCAAAGGCGTTGGACTTGCCGGGAATGCCCACCAGCAGCCGGTAGGTGGGCCGCAGGGTCTGCACGTCGAATTCGCAGCTGGCGTTCTCTACCCCCGCCGTGGTCATGGCAAAGGTTTTCAGCTCGGCATAGTGGGTGGTGGCGGCAATCAGCGCGCCCTTTTGCCGGGCGTGCTGGATGATGGCGATGGCCAGCGCCGCGCCCTCCACCGGGTCGGTACCCGCACCCAGCTCATCGAAGAGGATCAGGCTCTCATCGTCCGCCTGACGCAGAATCTCCACCGTGTTGGACATGTGGGCCGAGAAGGTGGACAGGCTCTGCTCAATGGACTGCTCGTCGCCCACGTCCGCCAGAATCCGGTCAAATACCCGCACGGCAGAGCCGCTGTCGGCGGGGATGTGCAGGCCGCACTGGGCCATCAGGCACAAAAGTCCCAGCGTTTTCAGCGTCACCGTCTTGCCGCCGGTGTTGGGGCCGGTGATCACCAGCGTATCGTAGTCTCCGCCCAGCTCCACCGTCACCGGCACGGCCTTTGCCTTATCCAGCAGCGGATGGCGGGCCCGCTTGAGGGAAATGGCCCCGCGGCGCACCACCTCCGGACGGCTGGCGTCCATGGCGTAGCTCAGCTGTGCCCGGGCAAAGATCATGTCCAGGTGCACCAGCATGTCATAGTCGAAGAGGATATACTCCCGGCCATCGGCGCATTGGGCGGAAAGCTCACGGAGGATCCGCTCGATCTCCTTCTCCTCCCGGGCCTCCAGCTCCTTAAGCTCGTTGTTGGCCTGCACCACGCCCATAGGCTCTACAAACAGCGTGGCACCGGAGGAGGAGATATCGTGTACCAGACCGGGGATGCTGCCCTTGCACTCCGCCTTTACCGGCACCACGAAGCGGCCGTCCCGCTGGGTGATCAGCGCCTCCTGTAAAACCTTGGCATAGGAGGGAGAGGAGATGATCTTTTGCAGGATCTGCCGGCCCTTGCTGGCGGCGATCCGCATTTTGCGGCGGATATCCGTCAGCTCGGCGCTGGCGGCATCGGCAATGGTCTCCTCGTCCAGAATCGCGCCGTGGATGCGGTCCTCCAGATACTTGTTGGTGTGCAGGGCGCTGAAAAAGCGGTCGATGGCGGTGGCCTCACCCTTGCGCTCGGCGTCGTATTCATAGACCCGCCGGGCCGCCGTCAGCAGCCCTGCGATGTTCAGCAGCTCCCGGGTGTTCAGCATACCGCCCCGGTCGGCTCTTGCCAGCGGCTCGGCCACGTCCTTTACCCCGGCAAAGCTGGGAGAGCCGTACAGTCCCAGCCGTTCCCGGGCGGCGTCGGTCTCGTCCAGCAGCCGCAGCACCTCCTGCCGGTCGGTGGCGGGCATCAGCTTCCGGCTCTTTTCACGGGCCGCCTCGCTGACCGCCCGGGCCGACAGCATTTCCAGCACCGCCGGTAATTCCAGCGTGCGGATGGATTTTTCAAACAATTCACTCATAATATAATGTTGTATCCTTGACTTGTTGTTTGTGTTGTGGGAAATTTCGCGCTCCGGCGTGAGGATGGCCTCCGGCGCCGCTGCCGCTCACGTTCTCAACGGTAGACATCGAGGCGCTGCACGGTGGAGCGTCGAGAACGCCGCCCTCTGCGAAATTCTAGCGCTATACGGTGCGTAGGGGCCGATGCCAGGCATCGCCCCCTACCGGGTCATTCCGTATCCTCCACCGGCAAAAACGCCTTGTAATAATCCAGCGTCCGGAAGCTCCGCTCCAGCTGCACGGCGCAGAATGCCTCCGCGGCACGATCCAGCATCCGCAGGTCATGGCGCGCCAGCGTGAAGGCGTAAAGCCTTCTTGGCGGACAGTACAGCATGTAGCGCAGCGCCTGCACGGCGCTTTGCGTCAGGGGCAGGCTCAGTCCGCTGCCGCTGAGGCGGCAGCCGCCGCAGCGCAGCACACCCTGCATCGTGTCCAGCATGGGGGCCTCCGGCATTTCGCGGCCGCAAACGGCGCAGCCGTCTGTCAGCGGGGCAAAGCCCGCCGTTTCCATCAGCCGCCAGACAAAGGCGGTTTTCACCACCAGCGGCTCCTTGCCCAGCGTCCCCAGCGCATACAGGGCATTGAGCAGCAGCGGCAGGATCTCTGCTGCCGCCATGGCGTCCTGACACACGGTCTCGGTCAGCTCGGCAAAAAAGGACGCCAGCGCCAGCCGTTCAATGTCCCGCCGCACACCGTCAAACAGCTCCATGGTGCCCGCCTCCGCCAGATAGTACCACTCGCCCTTGCGCCGCAGGGTCATCTCGCTGTAGGCCAGCAGCTGGCAGGCAGCGGTATACTTGCTGCGGCGGCTGCGGGCCCCCTTGGCAATGACGCTGATGCGTCCCAGCTCCGGCGTCAGCACCGTCAGGATCTTGTCAGATTCCTTTGTCTCCGTCTCCCGCAGCACAAGGCCGGGCGTCACGATGATTCCATTGTCCACGATTCGCCCTCCGTCCCGGGATCACTCCTCGTTAAAGCCCTGTGCGCGGATAAAGTTCACATTATCCCGCCAGTTTTCCTTTACCTTGACCCACGTCTCCAGATAGACCTTGGTACCCATAAACCGCTCGATATCCTGCCGGGCCATGGTGCTGATGCGCTTCATCATGTCGCCGTGCTTGCCGATGATAATACCCTTGTGGCTGGCCTTTTCGCAATAGATGGTCACATCCAGATCGATGATGCCGTTATCACGCTCGGTAAAGCGGGTCACCTCCACCGCCGTGCCGTGGGGGATCTCCTTATCCAGACACAGCAGCATCTTCTCCCGCACGATCTCGGCGCACACCTGCGCGTCCGGCTGGTCGGTGGTCATGCCGTCAGGGAACAGCTGGGGCCCCTCCTGCGCGTATTTCCCCAGCTGCGCCAGCAGCTCATCCAGTCCGCTGCCGGTGCGGGCGGAGATGGGGATGATGGCGTCAAAGCCGCTGTATACCTCGTGATAGGCGGCAATCACCGCCAGCAGGTCATCCTTCTTCTCCACGGTGTCGATCTTGTTGATGCACAACACCACCGGCAGATGCTCCTCCTCGATACGGCGCAGCAGAATCCGCTCCGGCTCGCCCACATGGGCGATGGGCTCCACCAGCAGCAGCGCGCACTCCACGGCGCTCAGGCTCTCCCGCACCACCTTGACCATATAGTCGCCCAGACGGCTGCGGGGCTTATGGAGGCCCGGCGTATCCAGCAGCACAAACTGGGTATCGTCCCGGTTCACCACGCCGTAGATCCGGTTGCGGGTGGTCTGAGGCTTTCTGGACACGATGGCGATCTTCTCGCCCACAAGGGCGTTGGTCAGGCTGGACTTGCCCACATTGGGCCGTCCGCATACGGTGATCATCGCGGTTTTTGTAATGTTCATTCAGGTGATCCTCAACTTTCTTTCATTTGAGCTTTTTGTGTTTTATTTCCGTTCAAGGCCCAGTGCGGCCATGATGGTCTCCTCACGCGCCCGCATCTGCGCCTTCTGCTCGCCCTCGTCCATGTGGTCGTAGCCCAGCAGGTGCAGCACGGAGTGGACAGCCAGATACGCCAGCTCCCGCCGGTTGCTGTGGCCGTACTCCTTGGCCTGCGCCTTCACCCGCTCCAGCGAGATGGCCATGTCGCCCAGCGGCACATAGCCCGTCCCCGGATCGGCGTCCTCCTGCCCGGGCAGCTGGCCGGGCGTCAGCTCGAACTCCGGGAAGCTCAGCACATCCGTGGGTCTGTCCACCTGCCGCATCTCGCGGTTCAATTCCTGTATGCCCGCGTCGCCGGTGACGTATACATCCACCTCGCAGGGTACGTCCACGCCCTGCTGGTCGAGGGCCGTGCGGATGACCTTCCGCAGGAAGCTCCTGGTACCTTCGCTGACGCCGGGGACGTCCGCCGTCACCGGGATATAGTGTCGTTTCATTTCTTTTTCTCCTCAAATTTCGCGTAGGCCTCGATGATGCGCTGCACCATCACATGGCGCACCACATCCTCCTTGGTGAGCTTGCAGACCGCTACGCCCTCCACATCCCGCAGCACCTTCATGGCCTCCTTCAGGCCGCTGACCTTGTCGGCGGGCAGGTCGATCTGGGTCACGTCGCCGGTGATGACCACCTTGGAGCCGAAGCCCATACGGGTCAGGAACATCTTCATCTGCTCGCGGCTGGTGTTCTGCGCCTCGTCCAGAATGATAAAGCTGTCGTCCAGCGTCCGGCCACGCATATAGGCCAGCGGCGCCACCTCGATGTTGCCCCGCTCCAGATACTTCTGGTACGTCTCCGCGCCCAGCATATCGAACAGCGCGTCGTACAGCGGCCGCAGGTAGGGGTCTACCTTGCTCTGTAGATCGCCGGGCAGGAAGCCCAGCCGCTCGCCTGCCTCCACGGCGGGACGGGTCAGGATGATGCGGTTCACCTGCTTGTCCCGGAAGGCGGCCACCGCCGCCGCCACCGCCAGATACGTCTTGCCCGTACCGGCGGGCCCCACGCCGATGGTGACGGTGTTGTGCAGCACCGAGTCCACATACTGCTTCTGGCCGATGGTTTTGGGCTTGACGGGCCGCCCCTTGCTGGTGATGCAGATCACATCCTGTGTCAGCTCGCTGATGCGCTCGGACTGGCCGCTGCGGCACAGGCCGATAACGTAGCGGACGTGCTGCTGGTTGATGGCCTCGCCCTTGGCGCTGAGCGTCAGCAGGGCCTGCACCGCCTTTTCCGCCAGCATCACGTTCTCCGGCTCGCCGGAGATGACGATCTCGCCGCCCCGGTTGGCCACCTGCACCTGAAATTCCGTTTCCAGCAGGCGGATATTCTCATCGAAGGAGCCAAACAGATTGATGGCCTCCTCCATTCGTTCGATACTGATGCGTTGTTCCATGTCTTTATAAGCCTTCTTTCTCCACTTCCACGCTGACGCCGATCTGCTCGCGGCACTCCGCCGTCAGCGTCACGCACAGCATCTCCCCCTGCCGCTGGGCGGAAAAGCGGGTGGATGTGACCGTACCGCCCTGCGTCATCAGTCCGGGCAGCTGCGCCAGCAGCTGTGCCTCGCCCTCTGCCCGGGCCTGCGCCGCGGAGCGCTGGACCGTCCGGCTTTCCCGGTACGTCACGGTGTCCACCGTCAGCGCGGCAGGCAGACGCAGGCCAAAGGGAAGCGTCAGCGGATGATTTGTGGTTATTTTATCACAACCTGCCCCCAACATGCTACCCTTTCCGTAGATTTTTATCCGCTGTTTTCCCAGATCCAGCGCCACGCGCCTGACGGTTTTCACCGCGTCGGTCTTTTCCTCCGCCGTCAGCGGCACACAAACCGACAGCGTATACCACGTTCTGGCATAGACACGGCCCCGGCCGCACAGGAACCGTACCGCGCCGAAGCGGTCGTCCGCCACCCCGGAGATCAGCAGCTGACCCTGCGTGACCACCGTGCCGGGCTGCACCACGGCCTGCCCGTCCAGTGCCTCCACACGGGTGACAAGGCCGCTGCGCCCGGCCACCACGTTGCAGCTGCTCTCCCTGTCCGCCACCTGCGGCGGCCGCCTGCGCTCCACCACCTGCACATGGGCGGTGCAGCCCTTTACGTTGACCGACAGCCACGAAATGTCCCCCAGCTCCAGCAGCACATGGTTGCGCAGCGTCTCCTGATCGAAGCTGAGCGCATGCGTGCCCACGCTTACGCCGTTGCGCTCCAGCGCACGCAGGATTTTTTCCGTGGGCACGGTGTCGTTGCCCGTTACCTGAAAATCCCAGATGAAGCTGCTGCCGTAGGCATACAGCGCCATCGCCAGCACCAGCGCGGCCAGCAGCACATAGCGCCGCCGCATCCGGCGCAGCATCAGCGGCGCGCCCTGCTCGCCCAGACGCTCCAGCCGGGCGTCCGTATCGGCGGCGGCCTCCGCCAGCTGCTGCGCGCCTGCCCGGGTGGTGCGCAGCGTGAAGCACCGCTCCGTCTGCCATCTCACGTCCCAGAACGGGATCTCGTGTACGGCGCACAGGTTCAGCACCCGCTCCGGCGCGGCGCTTTGGCACCGCAGCAGCACGCTGCCCCGCAGATAGTTCCATACTTTTGCGTACATAGCTACTCCACCAATTCTATTTTTTCGATCACGCCGTCAATGCGCAGCTCCTCGCCGGTCATGGCCTGCAATTGCAGCCCCCGGCCCGTCAGGCGCACCACCACCGAGCCGCCGTTGATATCCACCGCCTCGGTGGAGTAGGCCAGCACGCCGCGGTGGCGGTCCATGTAGAAAGCGTGGCTGCCGTACAGCTCCATCCGGGGAATGCCCGGGGCCAGAATCGGCGGCAGATCCAACCGCTCAGCCGCCGACAGACTTTTTTGCGCCAACCGCTTGCCGATACCCTCGCCCATAAGCCTCACCTCCCCTGATATCTATGCGCCGCCGGACGGGAAATTGCCTGTCCGGGCATGGATGGCGGCCCACGCGCATATGCTTTGCCGGGAGGTGAGGCCGGTGAAGGCGCGCATACGATCGGCGCTGCGCGGCGGCGTGCTGCTGGCATGGCTGGCGGCGCTTTTATGGCAGAGCGAGGCGGTGGGACAGGCGGTGCGTCAGGGACTGGCGCTGTGCGCCCGGTCGGTGATCCCGGCGCTGTTCCCCTTTTTCGCGGCGGTGTCCTTTGCCGCAGGCTGCGGCTTTTTCCACATGCTGCGGCATCTGGGCATTCCCGAGGAGGCCGCCGTATTTCTGTTGGGCGCCGTGGGCGGCTATCCGGTGGGCGCCCGGACGCTGGGCCAGCTGTACCGGCAGGGCGGTATCTCCCGTCAGCAGGCACTGCGCCTGCTGACCTTTTGCAACAACGCGGGCCCCTCCTTCATCCTCTCCCTCGTCGGCACAGGGGTATTCGGCAGCCGCCGCGCCGGTCTTGTCCTGTACGGCATCCACCTTCTGGCGGCGCTGGCGGCAGGCGGACTGCTGGGCGGCCTTTCCCGCCGGGAGACGGCGCCCGGCCAAGCGGTATCCGCGCCGCCTGCCCCCTCCCTGCCGGTGCTGTTTGTCACCTGCGTGCGCGATGCGGCGCTGGCCATGGTTCACATCTGCGCCTTTGTGGTGTTTTTTCTGGCGCTGGCGGCGCTGCTGGCGGCGGTGTGGCCGGGCTGGCCGGGCGCGGCAGCGGGCCTGCTGGAGCTGACCTCCGGCGTGGCCGCCCTGTCCCCCTCCCCTGCCGGCTTCTGCGCGGCGGCGGCGCTGCTGGGCTGGGGCGGCGTATCCGTCCATTGCCAGACGGCGGCGGTGCTGGCCGATACCGGCCTGCCGCTGGGACGTTACCTGCTGGCAAAGGCGCTGCACGGCGTCCTTTCCGCGCTGCTGGCGCTGGCGGCACGGCCGCTTCTCTTTTGAAAGGGCAGTTTTAACGAAAAAAAGACGTGCAAAACGGCGTGCAAGGCGCTATAATAGGGGGCAAACAACCTCTCGGGAGGATCTTCTGATGCGTATTACCGTAAAAGTCGGCACGTCCACGCTGGCCCACGCCACGGGACGGCTGAATATCCAGCGGATGGAAAAGCTGTGCAAGGTGCTCAGCGACCTGAAAAATGCAGGGCACGAGATCATTCTGGTGTCCTCCGGCGCCATCGGCATGGGGGTGGGCAAGCTGAACCTGCCGGGGCGGCCCAAGGACATGCCCACCAAGCAGGCCGCCGCCGCCGTGGGCCAATGCGAGCTGATGTACACCTATGACAAGCTCTTCAACGAGTACAGCCACACGGTAGCCCAGGTGCTGCTGACCGGCGAGGACGTGAAGAACGAGCACCGCAGCCACAACATGCGCAACACCATCTTCCGCCTGCTGGAGCTGGGCGCACTGCCCATCATCAACGAAAATGACGTGGTGGCCACCGATGAGATCGGCGTGGAGAACACCATCGGGGAAAATGACACCCTCTCCGCCATTGTGGCGGCGGCGGTAGGCGCGCAGCTGCTGATCCTGCTGAGCGATATTGACGGGCTCTATGACAGCGATCCCCACCGAAACCCCGATGCAAAGCTGATCTACACCGTGGCCGATATTGACGACCACATTCTGGCGCTGGGCGGCGGCAGCGGCAGCGCACTGGGCACCGGCGGCATGGCCACCAAGCTCCACGCCGCGCAGGTGGCTACGGCGGCAGGTTGCCAGATGGTGATCGCCAACGGGCAGCGGCCGGAGCTTTTATATGACGTGGTGGCGGGCAAGCCGGTGGGCACCCGCTTTCTGGTAAAGGAGGCTGAAGCATGACCACCATCGACATTCTGAAGAAAACAAAGGCGGCGTGGCCCCACATCAGCAGCGCCTCCGCCGAAACGAAAAATGCCCTGCTGCGGGCCATGGCCGACCGTCTTGAGGCGGAAAGCGCCGCCATTCTGGCGGCCAACCGGGCGGATATGGACGCGGCGCGGCAGCATATTTCCCAGGTAATGCTGGATCGGCTCTATCTGGACGAAAAGCGGATCGCCGCCATGGCCGACGGCATCCGGGCAATCGCCGCTCTGCCGGATCACACGGGCCGCATTCTCTCCGAGGTGCGCCGTCCCAACGGCATGACCATCTGCAAGCAGCAGGTGCCGCTGGGTCTGGTGTCCATCATCTATGAAAGCCGCCCCAACGTCACCTCCGACGCGGCGGCGCTGGCCGTTAAAAGCGGCAACGTGTGCGTGCTGCGCTGCGGCAAGGAGGCGTATCAATCCGCCCACGCCATTGTCAAGGCGCTGAAGGCCGGGATCGCGGCGGCAGGCGGCGACGCCGAGATCGTCAACATCGTGGAGGATATTACCCGACAGAGCGCCGCCGATATCATGACCGCCAAGGGGCTGGTGGATCTGCTGATCCCCCGGGGCGGCGCGGGGCTGATCCGTTCCTGCGTGGAGAACGCCACCGTCCCCTGTATTGAGACCGGCACCGGCATCTGCCATGTCTATGTGGACACCTTCGCCGATCTGGACATGGCGCTGCGCATTGTGGTAAACGCCAAAACCAGCCGCCCCTCCGTCTGCAACGCCGAGGAGGTGCTGCTGGTGCACAGCGCTGTGGCGGAGCGATTCCTGCCCATGCTGAAAAAGGCGCTGGTGGATGACCGGGCCGCCGCGGGGCAAAGCCCGGTAGAGCTGCGGCTGGACAGCCGGGCCGCCGCCATCATTCCCGGCACGCCTGTCGGGGCAAAGGACTTCGACACGGAATTTCTGGACTATATTCTGGCTGTTGCCATCGTGGACAGCGTGGACGAGGCCATCGGCCATGTGCTGGCCCACTCCACAGGCCACAGCGAGTGCATCGTCACGGAAAACGCGGAAAACGCACAGCGCTTTGTCAACGGAACCGACAGTGCGGCGGTGTATGTGAATGTGTCCACCCGCTTCACGGACGGCGGCGAGTTTGGCCTTGGCTGCGAAATGGGCATCTCCACCCAGAAGCTGCATGCCCGCGGCCCCATGGGGCTGGACGAGCTGAGCACCTATAAATACATCATCCGCGGAAACGGACAGATCCGATAAATAAAAAGAGCGGCGCGCCCATGCAGGTAAAAGCATGGGCGCGCCGTTTTTCTATTTCATGGTCTTGCTGTTGTTGAGCACCATGGTGCTGTAGAGAAACAGCACATCCTCGCTGCCGTCCGGTGTGAAGAACCGGCCCAACAGCTGCGTGGAGAGGTAGCGGATATCCACCGCGTAGATGGTGCGGTAACTCTCCGCCAGCAGGGGGATCAGGCTGCTGGCAAAGGAGTCCCGGAATACCACCAGCGTTTTGTCGGTGGCGGAAAGGGGGCTGTCAACGCGCAGCAGAGAGCGGCTGCCCTGTAAGTAAAGGTCGTAGGGCGTGTCCGTGTCCACGGCGGACAGGTCGTACAGCGGCTCGTCCGCCTGCGTCTCATAGTCGTAGACCGTGCAGGCGTCCAGCACATTGCCGGTGAGATAGCACAGCGTATCCGCCGCCAGCGGCTCGTCCGTCTTGGCTGCATAGCTGCCGGAAAAGGACTCATCCGCCGTGTTTTCCTCAAAAGCACCCGCCATGGGAACGCCCATGGCCTGCGCCAGCGCCTGAGCCGTGGGGATCAGCCGCTCCTGCCGCCAGTGGGGATCGGTGCGGTAATAGTCCTCCAGCGTCAAAAGCGGCGCGATGTCCGCATACCGGACAAAATCCAGCGCGCCCAGCAGCGCGTCCGCCGTCTCCTGCGCCGCGGCGGGGGTATACCCCTCCGGCGGCCGGGTAAAGCTGCCCTTATCGGGAATCACCGACAGGTAGATATGTCCGGCGTTGGCGGTCAGGTACCCGTCGTAGAGCTGCTGAAACTTCCGCGCCGCGTAGGAGAGGGACTTTTCATCAAGCGCCGCCTCGGTGGAGGCGGCATACCCCTCGTACACATACACCTCAGGAAGCGCCGCACTCGGCGGCGCTTCCTGTTCAGTTTCAGGGAGCCATCTGGCCGCGCCCAGCACAAGGGCGCAGCTGAGCAGCACAAAGGCCGCCTGCTTCAAATGGCGCACTCTCACACCTGAAGCGCTTCGTCATAGGCCAGCTTCATGCCGAAGATGCCGCTCAGGCGGCTGGCAAAATCGTCCACCAGCTCATCGGCGCCGAACACCACCACCACATACGCATCGCGGACGGCTACCACCACCTTGTCGGGGAAGCCGCACATCCACTGGTGATCCTGAATGGCGCCGCGCAGCTCCGCGGCCAGCGCATCGGCGTCGCCGGTGGCGTGATAGGCGGCGGCGGTGAAGGTGTTGGCGTTCATCATATGGATCAGCGACGCGGCCTCATCCACCTGTGCGCTCTCCGGCAGCACCAGATTGATCTCGGCCAGAGAACGGTCGGTCAGGTCATAGGCGCCGGGGGCGTCGTCCACCATGTTCTCCTGCTCCGGGCCGCCGCCGACGACGGCAAACTTCTCATCCTCGCCAAAGTCGTTCCACACGGTTTCCAACAGGCTCAGGGTGCCGGTGATCTCGGCGGGCTGATCGCCCGCAGCGTCCTTGTTGCCGCCGCAGGCCGCCAGAGACAGCACCATCAGCAGCGCCAGCATCATTGCCAGAAATTTTTTCATCAGAATAGTCCTCCTTATTTTTCCACAGCTTCTGTGGGTCTGTCCTTTAGACGCAGAGCCGCAGGAATTTGTTCCGTCTTTTTGCCGGAAATTTTTGTTCATTATAGCCATGTATGGTCAAAGCCATACGGCAGCAGCTCCTTCAGGGCAAATTTCTTCGCCTCGCCCGCCCGGTTGACGCACAGCACCTCCAGCTCCGGGGCAAACTCCATCATCACCTGCCGGCAGGTGCCGCAGGGCACGCAGTAATCGTCGCTGCGTCCGGCGATGGCAATGCGGACAAAGTCACGATGGCCCTCGCTGACGGCCTTGAAGATGGCGGTGCGCTCGGCGCAGACGGTGGCGCCGTAGGCGGCGTTTTCAATGTTGCAGCCGGTGAACACCGTGCCGTCGGCGCACTCCAGCGCCGCCCCCACGGGGAAGTGGGAATAGGGGATATAGGCCATATCCAGCATATCCATGGCCTTTTGGCAAAGCTCTTTTTCTGTCATGACGCATTCTCCTTCAGCTCAATTTTGCCTGACCGGTGTACAGCTGATAGTACCGGCCCTGTTCCGCCAGCAGCTGGGCATGATCACCCCGCTCGATGATCTGTCCGTTCTCCAGCACCAGAATCGCCTTGGCATTGCGCACGGTGGAGAGGCGATGGGCGATGACGAACACCGTGCGCCCCTCCATCAGCGAGTCCATGCCCCGCTCGATCAGCGTCTCGGTGCGGGTATCGATGGAGGAGGTGGCCTCGTCCAGGATCAGCACCGGCGGGTCGGACACGGCGGCCCGGGCAATGGCCAGCAGCTGCCGCTCGCCCTGACTGAGACCCGCGCCGTCGCCGGTGATGACGGTGTCATAGCCCTGCGGCAGATGGCGGATAAAGGTATCGGCATTGGCCAGCTTGGCGGCGGCATGCACCTCCTCGTCTGTGGCGTCCAGCTTGCCGTAGCGGATGTTGTCAGCCACCGTGCCGGTAAACAGATGGGTATCCTGCAAGACCATCCCCAGCGAGTGGCGCAGGGAATCCTTGGCGATATCCTTCACGTCGATGCCGTCATAGGTGATGGTGCCCTGCTGCACATCGTAAAAGCGGTTGATAAGGTTGGTGATGGTGGTCTTACCCGCGCCGGTGGAGCCGACAAAGGCGATCTTCTGGCCGGGCTTGGCGAAGAGAGACACGTCATTGAGCACCGTCTTTTCCCCGTCGTAGGAGAACGTCACATGGTCAAAGCGCACGTCGCCCCGCAGCTCCACCAGCGTGCCGTCCGGCTTCTTCCACGCCCAGTGACCGGTGCGCTGCGCCGTCTCGATCAGGGTATCGCCGTTTTTCTCCACCCGGACGATGACGGTCTTGCCCTCGTCCACCTCCGGCGCTTCGTCCATCACGGCGAAGATCCGCTCGGCGCCGGCGGCTGCGGCCAGCAGCGTGTTGATCTGCTGGCTGATCTGGCCCACCGGCTGGCTGACCTGCTTGACGTACAGCAGGTACGCGCCCAGCGAGCCTACATCGAATACGCCGCCAATGGCCAGCAATCCGCCGACGCAGCAGGTGACGGCGTAGTTGATCTTACTCAGGTTGCCCATGGCGGGCATCATCATACCGGCGTAGGCCTGCGCCGCCGTGGCAGCGTCGCGGTAGCCGCTGTTGAGATCGGTAAAGCGGCTGATGGCCTCCTGCTCGTGGTTAAAGACCTTGATGACCTTCTGTCCCTCGATCATCTCCTCGATGTAGCCGTTCACCGCGCCCAGCGCCTTTTGCTGGCGCTGGAAATTGACGCGGCTGCGGCCGCCCACGGTCTTGACCACGCCGGCCATCAGCCCCAGAAACACGAAGGTGATCAGCGTCAGCCACGGATTGAGCACGATCATCATCAGCACCGTGCCCAAAAAGGTCAGCACGTTGGAGACGACGCTGGCAAAGCTGCTGTTGAGCATCTCCGAGACGGTATCGATATCGTTGGTAAAGCGGCTCATCAGATCGCCGGACTGGTGGCAGTCATAGTAGCGGATGGGCAGCGCCTGCAAATGGTCAAACAGATCCTGCCGGATGGCGGCCACCGTCCGCTGCGCCACATGCACCATGATCCGCGCATAGGCGTAGGAGCACAGCGCGCTGAGGGCGAACAGGCCGCCCATCACCAGCAGCATTTTGAAAAGACCGGGGAAATCGCCGGGAATAATATAGTCATTCAGCAACGGCTTGAGCATATAGCTGGTGGCCACGCTGCCGGCGGAGCTGGCCAGCAGGCACACCGCCACCAGTATCAGCGCCCCCTTATAGCGGCCCACATACCGCATCAGCTTGCGGAAGGTGCCCTTCATATCCTTGGGGCGCTGGTAGCCGTGGCCGCCGGGGCCATGTCTGCCGCGGCCGGATGCGGTTCTCTTTGTATCAGCCATCAATGCTCACTCCTTCCTGCTGGGATTCATAGACCTCGCGGTAGATCTCGCAGCTGTCCATCAGCTGGGCGTGGGTGCCCTGCCCCACCACATAGCCGTCATCCAGCACCAGGATCAGATCCGCATCCATCACGGAGGTGATGCGCTGAGCGATAATCAGCTTGGTAGTACCGGGCAGCGCCGCACGCAGCGCGCCGCGGATCTTGGCGTCGGTGGCGGTATCCACCGCGGAGGTGGAGTCGTCCAGAATCAGCACCCTGGGCCGGCGCAGAATGGCACGGGCAATGCACAGCCGCTGCTTCTGGCCGCCGGACACGTTGGTGCCGCCCTGCTCGATATGGGTATCGTACCCATCCGGCATTTTGTTGATAAATTCATCGGCGCAGGCCATGCGGCAGGCCTCCTCCATCTCGGCGTCGGTGGTATCCGCCCTGCCCCAGCGCAGGTTTTCACGGATGGTGCCGGAAAAGAGGGTGTTCTTTTGCAGCACCATGGCGCAGCCGCTGCGCAGCGCCTCCATGGTGTAGTCCTTTACGTTGCGGCCGCCCACATAGACGGCGCCCTCGTCCACCTCGTACAGCCGGGGGATCATGCTCACCAGCGTGGTCTTGGCGCTGCCGGTGCCGCCCAGAATGCCTACGGTCATACCGCTTTCAATATGCACGTTGATATCGCTCAGGTTCCAGTTCTCCGCGGTAGGATGGTACTTGAAGTACACATGCTCAAAGCGGATATCGCCGTTTTCCACAGTCAGCGCCGGGTCGGCCTGTGCGTCGGTGATCTCCGGCTGCTCGCACAGCACCTCCTTGATCCGCTTGCCGCAGGCGATGGCGCGGGTCAGCACCATCAGCACCATGGACACCATCATCAGGGACATGAGGATCTCGCTGGCGTAGGTGAAAAAGGCCAGCAGGTCGCCGGAGAGCAGCGTGCCCGCCGCCACATCATGGCCGCCCAGCCACATGAGCGATACGATGGTGCCGCCCATCAGCAGAACCACCGCCGGCATGAACATCACCACAAAGCTGAAGGCCCGCTCGGAGGTGTCGCGGAGCTTATCGCTGCGGACGCGGAATTTCTCTGTCTCCTCATCCTCCCGGACAAAGGACTTTACCACACGCACGGCGTTCAGATTCTCCTGCACCACAAGGTTTACATCGTCGGTGGCGGATTGCAGCGCGGTGAAAAACGGCCCCACATACCGCAGCACGATCACCACCGCCAGCACCAGCAGCGGCACCACGACCAGAAATACCCGGCTCAGATCAAGGCTGATCTCAAGCGCCTTGATCAGCGCGGTGATCAGCATCACCGGCGCACGGATGCACATGCGCATACCCATAAAGAGCGTCATCTGCACCGATGAAACGTCGTTGGTCAGGCGTGTGATCAGGCTGGCAGTGGAAAAATGCTCGATGTTGGCAAAGGAGAACCTCTGCACCTGCTCATACTCCGCCTGCCGTACATTGGCGCCGAAGCCCATGGCGGCCTTTGCGGCAAACACCGCCGCGCCCACGCCGCTTAAAAGCGCCAGCATGGCCAGCGCCAGCATCTTCAGCCCCGTCCACATGATGTATGCCCTGTCGCCGCCGGCGATGCCCACATCCACGATCTGGCTCATGGCCTTTGGCAGCTCCAGCTCCAGCACCGCCTCGGCCACGGAACAGGCCACGCCCAGCAATATCCACTGGCGATAGCCTTTTGTATAGGGTATAAATGTTCTCATTGCGCGTCTTCTCCTGTCTCGCTGAGATTGTCGGCCAGCCGCAGCAGCAGCCTGCGCAGCGTCTCCCGCTCCTCCGGGGAGAAGTTTTGCTCCGCCTGACGGTTCACCTGCTGCGCGATGGCGCAGAACTGTGTGTAAAACTGCCGCCCGCTGTCGGTCAGCGCCAGAATGCGGCACCGCCCGTCACTGCGGCTGGTCTGCCGCCGCAGTAGCCCCTTTTCCTCCAGCCGCCCCACAATACCGCTGGCGGTGGAGGGCTTTACCATCAGGTGCTCCTCCAGCATGCGCTGGTTCACCTCGCCCTCCGTCTCCTGCAAATAGGTCAGCGTCCGGCACTGCATGGGCGAAACGTCATACTGCCGCAGCATCCGGGTCATCAGCCGGTGCATCTGGTGGTCACAATAGCCGATCAGCGGCCCGATGTGCTGAAATTCGCATCGCTCCCGCCACGTCATCGTCATTCCTCCTCTGTCAGCCGCCTGACGGCCACAGGGCCGGAGGCGGCGGTAGTTAGCATACTAAAAATTAGCAGGCTAAATATTACCACGATCTCCCCGCACCGTCAAGAGGCAATAGGCTGCCGGGCTGTGAACAATTTGTGAATTATTTGTCACACTCGTTGACAGGCGCACCCTGCTGCGCTATAGTAGTCTCAGACAAAGAAAGCATATCTTTTGTTATTCTCTCTCCTTTCATGAAAAAGCAGAGGCTGCCGCCGCGGCAGTCTCTGCTTTTTGTCAGGGTTTATGGCCGGTTGTCCCCGTCCCGTAAAAAGCCGTCGGCATCGTGAACAAAGCCGTTGTCCAGCATCTGCCGCCAGGTGGCGGCGCCATCGGCCCCTCGGCCGCCGGTCATGGTATCAAATACCGTGGGCGGCCATGCCTCGGCGTCCTTCTGCACTTCCCGGCCGGCGCCGCTGCGGCTGCCGGAAAAGGTACGCCCATCGCTGCCGCTGCGGTAGCGGCCATAGCCGCCGCTTCGCGCCGTACCGCCGTTGTCGGCCGCGTTGCCGGAGCCGGAATTCCCCGCCGCGTCATCGAGGCTGCCGCTGTTGCTGCTGCCGCCCTCGTGGCGGTTGGTGTTGCTCTTGTCCTCGCCGCAGCCGCTCAGCGCCAGCGTCAGCAGCAGCGCCAGCACCAGCGTGATGGCTGTTTTTTTCATATCCCATCCTCCTTTTTCCAAAATCCGCGCCCGGTTTTCACCGTGCCGCGTTTAGTATGGGCGCTTTTTGCCGCTATTAGAGCCGGTAACTTCGTCCAGCGTTGCATTTCTCTGCGAATTGTGCTATCATGTTTACTCAAATCCATCCATATCCTCACATTTTCCTTTGACATTCAAATTTTGATCGCAGGAGGGATACCATGCAGAAATTGGATCATCAATTCCACATTCATTGTGTGGCGGGCGATGTGGGCCGCTATGTGCTGCTGCCCGGCGACCCGGGCCGCTGCCAGAAAATCGCCGCACTGTTTGATGACGCCCATTTTGTGGCGCAGAACCGGGAATATACCATTTATACCGGCACGCTGCTGGGAGAAAAGGTGTCCGTGTGCTCCACCGGCATCGGCGGCCCCTCCGCCGCCATCGCCATGGAGGAGCTGCACAACATCGGCGCGGATACCTTCATCCGCGTGGGCACCTGCGGCGGTATCGATCTGGACGTGCGCAGCGGCGATGTGGTGGTGGCCACCGGCGCCATCCGCTTTGAGCATACCAGCCGGGAATACGCCCCCATCGAATACCCGGCGGTGGCCGATTTTGAGGTGACCACCGCGCTGGTGCAGGCGGCAAAGGCGCTGGGCAAGCGCACGCAGGTAGGCGTGGTGCAGTGCAAGGACTCTTTCTACGGCCAGCACTCTCCGGCCCGGATGCCCGTCTCCTACGAGCTGCTGAACAAGTGGGAGGCGTGGAAGCGTCTGGGCGTCAAGGCCAGTGAGATGGAAAGCGCCGCCCTGTTTGTGGTGGCCAACGCCCTGCGCTGCCGCTGCGGCAGCTGCTTCCACGTGATCTGGAATCAGGAGCGGGAGGCCGCGGGGCTGGATCAGGCCATGAGCGAGGACACCAGCTCCGCCGTCGCCGTGGGCGTGGAGGCGCTGAAGCGGCTGATCGAGGCCGACCGCGCCGCCAATCGGTAAGGGAGGCATACCTATATGATCTGGTCTATCATCGTCGGCGGCCTGATCGGCTGGCTGGCTGGCAAGCTGATGCACAGCCGCGGTGGCCTTTTGCGCAACATCCTGCTGGGCATTGCGGGCAGCGGCGTGGGCAACTGGCTGGCAGGCGCCATCGGTCTGGTGGCCCGCAATTCGCTGGGAAGCTTTCTCATCGGCGTGGGCGGCGCCTGCGTGGTGATTCTGGTGTGCCGCTGGCTGTTCAAATAAACGGGCGCTTTCGGCAAGGGCGGCTCTTTCTCATGGGAAGGGGCCGCTTTTTTCTGCCAAAACAAAAAATTTCTCTTACATTTCGGCAGGATTTGTGGTATACTATTACCAGTAAATGTAAGATGCATGGCCGGTGGGCCGTGCTTTTTTCGGGAGTGGAGAGGAGAGAATAGCCATGTTTGCAGCAGGGGATCTGGTGGTCTATGGCGGAGAGGGCGTCTGCCGGGTGGAGAGCGTCGGCACGCCCGATACCTCAGGTTACGACAAGACGAAAACCTACTATACGCTGGCGCCGCTGTACCGCAGCGGGCAGGTCATGACCCCGGTGGACACCTGCGTGCTGATGCGCCCGGTGATGACCGCGCAGGATGCCGCCGGTTTTCTGGCGGCGCTGCCCGCTCTGGCGGCGGAGGAGCCGCAGGGCCATTCCCAGCGCGACGCACGGGAGCACTATCAGGCCGTGGTCACCTCCTATGACTGCCGCCGCATGGCGGCCATGATCAAATACGCCAGCCGCCGCCGGCGCTGGGCACAAAAGCACGGCCGCAAGGTCAGCCAGCTGGACGAGCGCTATCTGCGCCGGGCCGAGGATCAGCTCTACGGCGAGCTGGCCGCGGTGCTGGGTATCGAGCGGCAGGATGTGTGCGCCTACATCCGGAAGGACTATCCCGCCTGGCCGGAGGACTGAGAAAAGCTCCTGCATGAATAAATATCCCCCGGCCAAGCCGGGGGTATTTCTTATGCGGGCGAAGCCCTATGTTACCAGCCACGCCTCATGCGGCGTTGGTACGGTCTGACATCTGC
>CABSAW010000007.1:0-31461 GCA_902475745.1 uncultured Oscillospiraceae bacterium | reverse complement strand
CTTTTCTTTTCTCTCAAGGTCACATCGGCGTACATGATTTTCGGCAAGAACTCACTCGTGCCAGCCGGTCTGCTTTGTGTCCGGCAGAGTCAAGATATAAGGGTTTAATCCCGGCTATGCCGGTGGCACACTTTCTTGTTCTGATTGAAGACGATAAATGCCGTCCGTTGATCCGTGTAATCATCGATAGATGTTATCGCTTTTTTATAAGCCTCATGAGGAGAATGATCTCAAGTAATTAGTTTCCATCTTGTTTCAAAAAAAGCCCCCTCAGAGGCCTTGCGCTGCAAGACTTCTGAGGGGGGCTCGATAATCGTCCAATCCTGTTCCGGGTGGATCAAAGGTTAAAAAATGCCTGCATTCGCTGCCTTACCGTCACAAGCCGACGGATCGTAAAAAACGGCAAAACGTTCCTCTGTCCTTCAATTTCAGGCATCCACCTCAACGATCATCTCCACCTCAATAGGAATGTTAAACGGCAGCTGCGGGACAGCTACGGCAGTACGAGCGTGCTTTCCCTTTTCGCCAAAAACCTCCACAAATAAATCGGAGACACCATTCATCACGGCGGGCTGCGCCATGAAATCCGGTGCGGAAGCCACGAATGCCTGCACCTTCACAAACTGCTTGATCCGATCCAGATCGCCCAGCTCGTTTTTCAGCTGTGCAATGAGGTTCAGTCCTGTCAGACGTGCGGCGGCATACGCCTGTTCCTGATTCAGCTCACCGCCCACCTTGCCGAACACCACAGGCTTACCGTCCTCAAAGGGACCAGCGCCGGAGAAAAACAACAGATTACCGGCACGTCGGCAGGTCACATAATTCGCCATGGGCGAAGGTGCTGCCGGCAGCGTCAGATTCAGCTCTTCCAATCTTTCTTCAATTTTCATAGTAAGTTCCTCCTTATGTTATGTCCGGGCGATGCCGTTTTCCAGATCTGCACCGGCAACGTGTACATAACGGAAATATCCCCAGCGGCTATGATGGATGCTTCGGCACACCGGTAACTGACCGAATACCCCTGATCCGTTAGCAGGTGTAAGGCATCCTTCATAGGCGTCGGTCTTCCTCTGGTATGTTCTATGCACGTTCTATTCTATCGGATAATTCTCAGAAGTCAAGGACTTTTGCCGCGTATCGGCACCGCTCACGGTGATCATCCTCTCCGGCCAAGCCGGTGGCTTCCATATCCAGAGAGAAGGAGCCGCAGCTGAAGCTGCTGGCGGACAGTGCACAGTCCTCCAAGTTCATTACCCACAAGAATACGCTGGGGCTGTCCGCTCTGCTGGAATCCAACCGGGTGGCGGCAAAAACCGAGCCGTATCCGGGACGGTGGACAACGCATTTTGTCATCAGCAGTCCGTCCGATTTGGACGAAGAGCTGTTAGATTGGATCGCGCAGGCATATCAATTTGCACAGGCAAAATAACGCAGGAGGTTTTTATGAATTACGACTGTAAAATTCCCCCTTGCGCAATCCGGTGCAGCCCCAGGCAATGCAGACCTTGTCCGTGCCGGTGAAATCGTTCCTATTCCACGGCGCATTCTGCTTTGCGCGCCTGTGCAGCCAACCGAAAAAAGCCGCTGCCGGAAAGGCTTTGAAGCCTTTCCGGCAGTGGCCTTTTTTAACAAAAACCAAGCTGATGCGTCCTGCAAAGCCGCAGGGAGCGGTGCGATATCAGTCCAGCGTGCCGATCACGTTGTCCACAAGATACATGATGGAGAACATATCCTCTTCCGTCAAGGTCTGGCCTTCGGCGACAACCTCATTGCCCTGATTGTCGTAGATGGGGCCGGTGAATACCACCACCTCGCCAGAGCGGACCTGCTGCTCCAGCGCCTCCACATCGGCGATCACATCGGCATCGACAATATCCGCATTCACAGGCGCCAGCTGCGCGCAATCGGTATCCATGCCGCCGATAATCATATCATGGCTGTTATTGTTGCTGACATAGCGATCCACAATCTCGCTGAGGATGGGCACCCAGTTCCAAACGAAGGAGCTAAGGCACGCATTGGGTGCGTAGTCGTGCATATCAATGTGGAAACCGGTGCAGTAAGCGCCCTTGGATTCACATTCCTGAAGAGCGGCGGAGGTGGAGCCGTAATAGGCCATGGTCGTAATGCCCTCGCCGATCAGCGTGTCAGCGCAGAGCTTATCCGTTTCGGGATCCCACCAGTTATTGACCCACATGACGCGCACCTTGGCATTTTCGTTGGCACGCTTGGCGCCCAGCGCAAAAGCGTCAATGGAGCGGATGATGTGAGAGTTCTGCATGGGAGCGATAAAGCCCAGCTCATCGCCATCGGAAACTCGTGCGCAGAGATAGCCCAGCAGGTAGAGCACGTCCTGGCTGTTAACGCTGTAGGTCGTGACCTTATCGGAGGTCGTGCCTTCGTAGCAGTAGAACTGAATGTCGGGATACTGCTGTGCAAAGACATCCATATCCTCGTTATAGCCGTTGGAGTGGCCAATGATGACGTTGCAGCCCTCATTGATCAGCTGCTGAATGATGTTCTGTACATCCGGTGTACCGTCATACACATTTTCCACAAGGATCACCTGATCGTCAGAGAGGCCATAGTTCGCCTTGATCGTTTCCAAAGCGGCATTGAACGCCTGCGTATAGCCGCCGTCCGTCACGGTGGAGTTGGAGAATGCGCCGATCTTCAGCGCGCTAAGCTCATGCGCCGTATCCGCGGTCCCGGGTGCGTTGCTGTCCTCGGGGCCGGCTTTATTGCCGCCCTCGCCGGCGCAGCCGGCAAGCAGGCTGCATACCATCAGAGCGCTCATCAGAAATGCAAGAATTTTTTTCATAATATAGTTCCTTTCCATTTTTTAACGGCAGTATTGCCGCATATAACACTTCAGCGGGCTTCCCGGTCATAGTACGAGCCCAGTGCTTTCGGAGCCTTGCTCAGTTTCCCGCCGAAGCTCAGGGCGGAGAAAACCAGCACGGCGATGGTGCACAGATAGGGCAACATGCTGATGAAGAAGGATGAGATGGGGATGCCCGTCATTTGCAGCCGCAGCGCCAGCACATTCACCGTGCCAAAGAGCACAGAGCCAAGCGCGGCGTACAGCGGGTTCCAAAAGGAGAAGATCACCAGCGCCGCGGCGATCCAGCCGCTGCCGGCGGTAATATTGTCGATCCATGTGGGGGTAAAGGCCAGCGTCATATACGCGCCGCCCAAAGCGACGATTGCCGTTCCTGCCATAGCGTATATATACCGCAGGAAATAAACGCGGATACCGGCGGCATCCAGAGCAGCGGGGTTTTCACCCAATGCCCGCAGCCGCAGGCCGGGGCCGGTTTTGAACAGGAAAAAGTACAGCAGCGGGATCAGCAGATAAAGGGCATAGACCATGGGATCCTGCCGAAACAGGACTTTTCCGAAAAAGGGAAGGTCGCACAGTCCGGGAATGGCGATTTTCTGAAAGCTCACAGGCAGCGTGGTGCCGCTGATGCTCTTGCCGATAAAGCCGCTCAGTCCGGTGCCCAGCGTTACCAGCGCCAAACCGCAGACTACCTGGTTGGCTTGCAGCGTTACCGTCATAAAAGCGAACACCAGTCCTACCGCCATACCCGTCAGCAGCGCCGCCAGAATCCCCAGCGCCAGAGACTTTGTGTGATATGCCGTGGTATAGGCCATTACAGCGCCCATCAGCATCACACCCTCCAGCCCCAGGTTCAGCGTACCGCTGCGCTCCGTCAGGATCTCGCCGGTGCTTGCGTACATCAAAGAGGCTGACGCCGCAATCGCAGATGCCAGAATTGAAGCCAACGTATTCATACCTGTCAGTCCTCCTTTTCGCCTGTCCGCTTTACAAGAACCAGACGGTTCCGGATAAAAATCTCTCCGCCCAGAACAAACAGCAGAACGGCGCCCTGAATCATGGTAACGATCTTGCTGGAAATCCCCATGATCTGAAGGCTGAAGCCGCCCTGTGTCAAGCCGCCGAACAGGATGGATACCAGCAGGATCACAAAGGGGTTGAACCCGGACAGATACGCAATCACGATGGCCGTATAGCCTGCACCATTGGGCAGATCCGGCTCCAGCCGAAATACCACGCCGCCGATCTGCGTCACGCCGGCCAGACCCGCAAGCCCCCCGGAGAGCGCCATGGCAAGAAGAATGTTGCTGTTGACCTTCAGCCCCGCGTACCGGGCTGCCAGCGGATTGCTGCCAATCACCCTCATCTGGTAGCCACGGGTGGTGCAGCGGTAAAACAGAAATACCAGCACAGTCATTGCGATTGCCAGCAGCAGTCCCGTGTGCAGGCGGCTGCTTCCAAAGGTGGGGAAATGCGCCGCCTCCGGGATGATGGGAGAATAGGGCATGTTGTTTCCGGTGCGGTCGCGCCACGGTCCATAGCACCAGTAATTCACAAACAGCAGCGCAATGTAGTTGCACATCAGGGTTACAATTGTTTCGCTGACGCCCAAAGTGACACGCGGAAGCACCGCCAGAACGCCCCAGAGGGCGCCAGCGGCAAAGCCCGCCAGAATCATGCCCGGCAGCAGCAGGTGCTCCGGCAGCCACGGGCAGAACAGCGCCACGCCGGTGGCTGCAAACGCGCCCATGGCGTACTGTCCTTCAGCGCCGATGTTGTTCAGAGACATCCGGAAAGCAATGGACACGCCCAAGCCGCAGAAAATCAGGGGAATGGCCTGCAAAACACTTTCAAGAAAGCTAAAGGATGAGCCGAAAGCGTTTTTCAGCAGGCGGCTGTATACCGCCAGCGGCGCAAATCCTTGCGCCGCCACAACAATGCCGCAGCAGAAAAAGGCAAGCAGAATGCAGATCACCGGGGTCAGCACCCGGATATACCACGCAGGTCTCTCCCGCTTTTCAAAGTGCAGCGACCAACGACAGTTATTCCTCATGTTTCATGCCTCCCTCCCGGCCAACCATCAGGAGGCCGATCGTTTCCACAGTAGCCTGCTCAATGGGGATCGGTTCAGAAAGCTGTCCGCTGTAGAGCACAGCGATCCGATCCGAAAGGGCGAACAGTTCGTCAATATCCTCAGAGATCAGAAGAATGGCCTTGCCTTTATGCCGCTCCTCCAACAGGATCTTGTGGATACTGTTGATTGCGCCCACATCCAGACCGTGAACGGGATAGGCCGCAATGATAACCTTGGGATCCTCCGCTACCTCGCGGCCGATCAGCAGCTTTTGCAGATTGCCGCCGGACATCAGGCCGGCGGGGGTATGAATACCGGCTGTCTTGATCTCGTAGGTATCCACAGCCGTCTGTGTCTGCCGCTCGATGGCGGATTTGCGCAGAATTCCCCACCGGCTGGACTGCGGCTTGGCAAAATTTTTCAGAATATAGTTTTCCGCCAGATCCATCTTGCCGATCAATCCTACGCCCAGACGGTCCTCGGGAATATAGGCGATGCCGTTGGCAATGGCCTTGCGGGAATTTTGAGCGGTCACATCCCGCCCCTCCAGCATGAGCTGACCCGCCGTGGGCTTCCGCAGGCCTGCCATCACCTCCGCCAGCTCACGCTGGCCGTTGCCGGAGACGCCGGCGATACCCACAATTTCACCGGCATGCAGCGACAGGTCTATATTTCGCAGCGCAGGCAGGTGTCGATCGTTGGAGGCACAGACGCCGGATAGCTGCATCATGACCTGCTCGCCTGCTCGCCGCTCAACGCTCCGTTTTACGGTTTCCAGCTGTCTGCCCACCATGAGAACGGTAAGCTCGTCCTGATTTGTCTGCGCAAGGGGCATAGTGGCGATGGATCTGCCGTCCCGCAGGACGGTGATGCGGTCAGCCACCTGCATGACCTCCCCCAACTTATGGGTGATGATAAGTACAGATTTTCCCTCCCGGGCCATCTGGCGCAGTGCATCGAACAGTGCGTTCGCCTCCTGCGGCGTCAGTACGGCGGTCGGCTCGTCCAGAATCAGGATCTCCGCTCCGCTGACCAGAAGCTTCAGGATCTCTACCCGCTGCTGCTCGCCGATGGAGAGCTGCTGGATCGTCGCCGACGGGTCCACTGCAAGGTGAAAGCGCCGGGCATATTCCTCTACCTGCGCGTTCATACGCTTCTTGTTCAGGAAAAAGCCGCATTTGCCGGCATAAAGGCAAATATTCTCCGCCACGGTCATCGGCTCGACCAGCTTGAAATGCTGATGCACCATGCCGATCCCCAGCTCCACCGCTTTGCGGGGACTATCCAGCGAAACGGCGCGGCCCCGGCAGCGGATCGTGCCCTCATTGGGGAAATAGATGCCGGTCAGGATATTCATCAGCGTGCTCTTGCCTGCACCGTTTTCGCCCAGCAGGGCGTGTACCTCACTGGGATACAGCGTCAGATCCACATTTTCGTTTGCGATAACGCCCGGAAAGCGCTTGGTAATGCCGCGCATTTCCAGCAGGGGCTGCTTTTCCATAGAAGATCCTCCTTACAGCAAAAGAGACTGGTACAATGCCTGGCGGGACATTGGCTCCGCATGGCCGCCCACGCAGGTGTCAAACTCCAGTGTATCAAGCACACGAATCAGCTGCTCCACCAAGTCCCGGTCATACGGAAGGGCTGCCAAGGTCGGTACCAGCTCCTCTTCGTGGGCAATGTCAAAATGCCACGGCTGACCGTAGAGATCCTTGCCGTTGGCATCGCCCAGAAAGAGGACGCGGTCTGACGGTACATAGCAGATAACGGAGTCCGGCGCATGAGGGCCTCCCACATGGAGAAGCTCACATACAACGCCGCCGCCCAAATCAATATGGAGCTGCCCTTCAAATACAATATCCGCCGTCTGCACATGGATCTGGCTGCGATCGGGATACTCCCGCCGGATCATCTCATCGCAAAACAGGATATCCTCTCCTGTTTTCAGGCGCTGCGCCATAGCTTCGTCATCCCAGCTCCACGACTGCACAGTCTGAAGCATCCGGTTTGTTTCCCGGCCTGCGATGGTAGGAATATGCAGTGCGCTCATGCCAAACGTATGATCCCAGTGCCAGTGGGAAACCGCCGCCAGATCCGGCTGAGGAAGACCCGCCGCCGCCAGCTCCTGCCGCATCTGATGGACGTGGGCAGCAGAATTACCCGCTTCAAACAGAAGTGTCCTGCGGCTTCCGCAGATCAGGCCGATGTTGGGTCGATCTGTGTAAAATTCGCAGAGGCGAAGATAAGTATGCTCCGCTATTTTCTGAAACATCGTGTGCCTCCGTATATTCCGAAATTTGTCGTTTAGAAATAGAATACCCACCGATTATCCAAACTGCAGCGAGCTTTCAGCAGAAATGGCACAGCGTCGAAACCGTACACGAAGCCGCGCAGCCCCTTCATTGGCACTGCGTTCTTCAATTTCTGCTGGTATACTACGCAACAGTCCTTCCTTCGGCAGGCAGGCAGTTCGTTATGTTTTAAACAGCAACTTATTAAATTGACAATCCCTTTTGATTGCTATAGCAAGAATAGCACGCCGCAGGCATAATTTCAAGACAACTTTTCGTATTTTTTACATTTCCACAAAATAGACAAAACCCCGTCCAAAGGCCATTGCGCGGGGCAACAATCATCCGAAAAATACGCAAACGCAGGATGGGCGGGAAGCCTCTCGCCCGCTGAGGTGATAGCTCCGGCAAAACCGTTCAGCGTTGACTGTCTCCTGATACGCCTCACAGATACAAGCATAGCAAGAACGCCCCTGCTCAGGCGCGCTCGATGGTATCGCCAAGCAACCGCAGAAGTATCCCCCTAGGGGGCTTGTGGGGGGCAACCCGGCTTGTTAAAATAACAACATGCATAAAAAGTAGGAGGAAATCACATGAAAAAGGCAATCGCACTGTTGTTGGCCATTGTTATGGTTCTGGGACTGGCAGCCTGCGGCGGCAGCAGCAAGGACAAGGGTTCCACTCTGGTCTATGGCTCCGGCGACTACGACTCGATCAATCCCATCATGAACGAACACTGCGAGATCAAGCACCTGCTGTTTGACTCTCTGGTGAAGCTGGATGCAGACGATCAGCCTGTTCCCAGTCTGGCTGAAAGCTGGACCTACGACGATGCATCCATGACCTACACCTTCAAGCTGCGCAGCGATGTGCAGTGGCACGATGGCGAGAAGTTCACCGCCAACGATGTAAAGTTCACCATCGAAGCCATTATGAACCCGGATAATGATTCCGAGAACTACCCCAACTACATTGAAATCGCTGAAATCAACGTCCTCTCCGACACTGAGATTGCCTTTATCCTCTCTGAGCCCAACTCCGCATTTCTGGACTACATGACCATGTCCATCCTGCCCAAGCACAAGCTTGAGGGCGAAGATATGTGGGAATCCCCGTTCTTCAAGAGCCCCATCGGCACCGGCCCCTACAAGCTGGAGAGCTGGGACGTGGGGCAGGCCATCACCATGGTGAAGAATGAAAATTACTTCGCAGGTGCAGCCAAGATCGATACCATCATCTTCAAGATCGTCAACGATGACAATGCCAAGGCTCTGCAATTGAAAGAGGGTACTTTGGATCTGGCTCAGGTCACTCCCAAGGATGCGCAAAACTTTAAAGACGCCAAGGATCTCACCGTTTACGACATGAAGACTGCCGACTACCGCGGTATTCTGTACAACTTCTGGAACCCTTACTGGCAGGCAAATGCCGACCTGATCCCCGCCATCAGCTACTGCATCGACCGTCAGGCAATTGTTGACGCCGTTTTGCTGGGCAAAGGCTTCGTGGCCTACAGTCCCATTCAGCTGAACAAGTATAACTACGACGGTGTTGAAAAGTATTCCTACGACATGGCCAAGGCCGAGGCCGCCTTCAAAGCAGCCGGCTGCGAAAAGGATGCCGATGGCTACTGGTGCCGCAATGGCGAGCGGATCTCCTTCACCATTGACGCCACCCCCGGTGATCAGGTTCGTATCGATATGGCTCAGATTGCCGCTCAGCAGCTTCAGCAAGCCGGTCTGGATGTTAAGGCCAAGGTTCCCGCCGACGGCATTGACTGGGGCGGGCAGGAGTGCTGCATCATCGGCTGGGGCTCCCCCTATGACGCCGATGACCACACCTATAAGGTCTTTTCCACCGATGCAGGCGCCAACTACTCCGGCTACTCCAACGCAGATGTGGATATGTGGCTGAAGAAGGCGCGTCAGACCAACGACCCCGCCGAGCGTGCCGAGTGCTACAAGCAGTTCCAGATCGCGATGGCTCAGGCTCCCGCATTCACCTTCTTTGCCTATATTGATGCCATGTATGTGGCCAATAGCAGCATCAAGGGCATCGATCCCAATACCGTTCTGGGGCACCACGGCGTGGGCATTTTCTGGAATGTTACCGAATGGACAATCGGATAATCGATAAGACGCACCATATAAGGGGCTGGTTTCCAGCCCCTTATTCCTCGTTTTTTACAGGCAGACGCATGATGCTTTTGTAAAGAAAAATTTCCAAAACCAACCGAGATAGGACGATTCTGATGGAAGAATTATTAAAAATCGAAAGCTTATCTGTGGGAATTGATTCTCCGGCAGGTAAGGTGCAGGCTGTCCGCGATGTGAGCTTTGCGCTCCACCCCGGCGAGGTGCTTGCCATTGTAGGCGAATCCGGCTGCGGAAAAAGTATCCTCTGCAAGGCAATTATGAAGCTGCTGCCCAAGCGCGCAAAAATCGAGGGCGGCAAGATCTACGCCAACGGCGTGGATATTACCGGCTACTCCGACAAGGATATGCGTAAGCTCCGGGGCAAGTTGTTCTCCATGATCTTTCAAGATCCCATGACCGCCCTGAATCCAACCTTGCCCATCGGCAAGCAGATTGCCGAGGCCGTTCTGATCCACCAGCCCAAGCTGTCCAAAGAGCAGGTCTATAACCGGGTCATCGAGCTGATGGAGCTGGTGGGCATCCGCCAGCCGCACGAGCGGTACAAGCTGTATCCCTACAACTTCTCCGGCGGCATGCGCCAGAGAAGCGTCATGGCAATTGCGCTGGCAGCCGCCCCCAGAATCCTGCTGGCTGACGAGCCCACCACCGCTTTGGATGTGACCATTCAGGCCCAGATTCTGGATCTTTTGAAGGAGATTCAGGTGAAGATGGGCACCGCGACCATTCTGGTTTCCCACGATCTGGGCGTGGTGGCACGGTGCGCAGACCGGGTAGCCATCATGTATGCCGGCAAAATTGTGGAAATCGGCACCGCCGAGGAGGTATACTATGACCCCCGGCATCCCTATACATGGGGGCTGATGCAGTCCCTGCCCGCCCTGAACAAGGGTGCTCAGGCGCTGAAAGCCATCCCCGGTATGCCGCCTACTCTGATCGACCCGCCCCAAGGAGACGCTTTCGCCTGTCGGAACGAATATGCTCTGGAGATCGACTATCAGGAGCAGCCGCCTATGTTCCGGATCACCGATACGCATTATGCGGCAACATGGCTCCTGGATCCCAGAGCCCCCAAAATCACCTCGCCAATGGGAGGGAAGAAACATGTCTGAGATTTTGTTGGATGTGCAGCACCTCTCCCACGTGTTCAAATTGGGCAAGCACGCCATGATCAAGGCGGTGGACAATGTCTCCTTTCAAATGCAACGGGGAGAGATTTTCGGTCTGGTGGGCGAGTCCGGCTCAGGGAAATCCACTGCAGCCCGCTGCATCATGAATATTTACCGGCCCATTGAAGGAAAAATCCTGTACAACGGCATCGACGTCTGCGACAAGCGCCAGTTTGTCAAGCACCGCAAAAGTCTGGAGGCGCGGCGCCAGATCATCTTTCAGGATTCCACCTCCAGCTTGAATCAGCGTATGACGGTGGCGGATATTATCGCAGAGCCTATGGCGATCCACCGTATAACCCCTCCCAGAGGGAGCCTGCGGGCAGAGGCGGAATTTCAGCTGAGCTATGTCGGTATGGATCGCACCTACCTGGACAAATACCCCCCGGAGCTTTCCGGCGGCCAGCGCCAGCGGGTAGCCATTGCCCGAGCCCTTTCCATGGAGCCGGAGCTTCTGGTAGCGGACGAGCCCATTGCCTCGCTGGATGTGTCCATTCAGGCCCAGATCATCAATTTATTGCGCCACTGCAATCGGGAGCATGGCTGCTCCATGCTATTTATCGCCCACGACCTGTCCATGGTGGAATACCTGTGCGACCGGGTAGGCGTTATGTACCGCGGCAAGCTGGTGGAGCTGGCACCGACCCGGTCGCTCTATGACGATCCCCGGCATCCCTATACCAAGGCTCTGCTGTCTGCCATTCCGGTTCCCGATCCCATTGCCGAACGGAATAAGGTACGGGTGGACTTTGACGAGCTCGACTTTGACCGTGACGGTGTGCTGACGGAGGTCGCGCCCGGTCATTTTGTGCTGGGAAAGGAGGCAGACACATGAGAAGAAATTCTTTTCTTTACTACGGGAAGAAAATTCTGGTGTTCCTGCTGAGTGTGTTTCTTCTCTCGGTGGCCGTTTTCTACATCTCCCGCCTTGCGCCCGGCGATCCCCTGATGAGCTACTATGGCGAGCGGGTAGAAAAGATGAGCGTGCAGGATAAGGCAGAGGCAAGAGACAAGCTGGGGCTGAACGATCCCATCCGCATCCAATACATCCGCTGGCTGGAAAAGGCCGCCAAGGGCGACTTTGGCATTTCCTTCAAGTACAAGCAGGATGTCATGGAGGTAATCTCTCAGCGGATCGGATTCACCCTGATTCTGGGCGGTATCGGCTTTATTCTCACCTTTGTAGGTGCGCTGCTGCTGGGAATCCTGTGTGCATGGAACGAGGACAAATGGCTGGACCGGATCTTGTGCAGCGTTGGCACGCTGCTGAGCTGTATCCCGGAGTTTTGGCTATCTCTGGTGCTGATCCTGCTTTTTGCGGTAAACCTTCATTGGCTGCCCAGCAGCGGTGCCTATGACATCGGCCACAGGAATGATGTGCTGAATATCCTTCGGCATCTGATCCTGCCCCTGATCATCGTGGTGCTGCAGCATCTTTGGTACTATGGCTACATGATCCGCAACAAGCTGCTGGAGGAAACCAGAGCGGACTATGTGCTTCTGGGAAAATCCAAGGGGCTGGGCAAAAAGGATATCATGTTCAAGCACTGCCTGCGGAATATCATCCCCTCCTACATCAGCATTATGGCAATCTCCGTTCCCCATGTGATGGGCGGCACCTATATCGTGGAAACGGTGTTCAGCTATCCCGGTATTGGCGCGCTGTCCTACGAAAGCGCCCGGTATCACGATTACAATCTGCTTATGGTGCTTTGCATGATGACCGGGATTCTGGTGATTTTCTGCAACCTGATCGGGCAGATCATCAACGAGAAGATCGATCCCCGGATCAAGGCAAATGACGTGGTAGAAACATCGGAGGTGACCAGAACATGACGGAAGAAAAGCTGTTCACAGTGGTGGGAATCCGGCAGTCCACCCCCGCCCCTCCCCAGAAGGTAAAGCGGCACAAGGGTTTTCCGTGGATCTCCGCGATCCTGATGGCCGTCATTGTGGTGTGCTGCCTCTTTGCGGAGGTGCTGATGACCAAGAACCCCGGTTACCTCGACCTGCAAAATTTCAGCGTTGCCCCCAATTCGGAGTTTCTGTTCGGCGCAGATACTCTGGGCCGTGACATTTTCTCCGGTATCTGGTACGGCGGCCGGATCTCCATTACCATCGGTTTTCTGGCAACCATCATCTCCACCTTTATTGCCGTGGTCTATGGCTCTGTCAGCGGTATAGCCCCCCAGTGGCTGGATACCCTGATGATGCGCTTCACAGAAATCTTTCTCAGTGTCCCCGGTCTGCTGCTGGTACTGTTCCTTCAGGCAATTCTGGGGGCGGCCAATGTGCTGACCTTGTCCGTCGTCATTGGCGTCACCAGCTGGGCAAGTATTGCCAAGGTCATCCGTACAGAGGTACGGCAGATCAGAAACAGCGAATATGTGGTTGCATCCCGCTGTATGGGCGGCAATTTTTTCCACATTCTGCGCAAGCATCTGGCGCCCAACTTCATCGCCTCCATCATGTTCATGGTGGTCATGAACGTCCGCAGCGCCATCGGCTCTGAGTCTACCCTCAGCTTCATGGGTATGGGGCTGCCGCTGGAAATCATCTCCTGGGGCAGTATGCTGTCCCTTTCGGAAAAGGCCCTGCTCACCGGCAGCTGGTGGATCATCCTGATCCCGGGCATTTTTCTGGTGACCCTGCTTATGTGCCTGACCAACATCGGCAACTACCTGCGCAAGAGTGCCAACCGAAAGGAAAGCAACCTTTGATCCACTATCCCGCCGCAACACGATGCATGAAACGCAATCCAACGTCAAAGCGGCAGCGCATTAAAACCGCATGCCGCAGTCTTAAAGACTGCGGCATGCGTTCTCTTTACTTTTCAGGCTCACGCAGCGCCACCGCCTCCTCAGAATAAGGCGCGCCCTGCAAATCCAATAATTTTGTGGTCAACAGCCGGGAAAAATTGCTCATTACCGCCGTAGAGAGCACAAAGCTATTCACATCGGCCACACCTGCCTCATTTATTTCCAGCAGCTGCGCGGCCATTCCCTCCACCATTGTTACAAACACGTGGGCAGAGCTGATATACTGCTCCACGAAGGCTTCATATGTCTTTTTGACCTCCTCCTCCGAAAGGCCGTTGGGCAGGATCTTCTGAATCTCAGACATGGTCAAGCTCTGCTTCAGGGCACAGATCATGATCAGATAGGCGATATGGATGCGGCTATACTTTTTCTTCTCCGGCGCAGGCATCAACTTCATGCGTACATAGTTATTGATGGCACTGGTGGTGATGATCTGCTCCTCTTTTTCCTTTTTGGGCAAAAAGGGGAGGTAATGGCTCAGCAGTGTCAGAACCTGATCCATATACAGCCCAAGTGTTGGAATCTGGTCCCAGGTGGGCAAGCGGTATTGCTGTAAATAGTGGCTCCAGCGGCGCAATTTGCCGGCAACGAGCTGGGAATCATATTTCTCTTGCATATTCTCATTTGCTCCTGTTTCCATTTATGCATATATCCATATAAAGTATAGCACATACTATGAAAAATGACAAGACACACCATAATATCTATTGACACAATTAAGAAATGATATATAATAATATGTATCATTAGATTCAGACGAGGTATTCATTATGTCCTTTGTGATTTCTACCGATACTTCCGCCAACCTTCCCACCGCGGAATTGGTGCATCATCAGTTGACGTTGCTGCCTTTTTCCTACATCGTAAACGGTGAGGAGCACCAGTGCTTGGATCTGGCCGCTTTTGACGCGGATGCCTATTACGATATGCTGCACCGCACGCCGGTCAGCACCTCCATGGTCTCCATGGATCAGTATACGCAGGTATGGGAGCCTCTGCTGGAAGCGGGACACGACGTCCTGCACATTGGCATGTCCTCCGGCATCAGCGGCGCCTATCAGTCGGCCGTCATGGCTGCACGGGAGCTGCGGGAAGCCTATCCTCAGCGGCGCCTTGTGGTGTTTGACACCCGCGCCGCCTCACTGGGCGAGGGACTTCAGGTGCTCCACGGCGCCACCTGTCGGGAGGCCGGCTATACGCTGGACGAAACGATACGGGAGCTGACGGCGCTGCGCGCCCGGATTCGCCAGATCTTCACAGTGGACGACCTGATGCATCTGCGGCGCGGCGGGCGCGTTTCCGGTGTGGCCGCCGCCGTGGGAACGGCGCTGCGGATCAAACCCCTGCTGAAGGGTGACGCGGCGGGCCGCATCGTGGTGTTCGGCAAGGTGCAGGGCCGCAAGCGGGCCATTCGTTCTTTGGCAGACAACTTTGCCGAAAACGCAGAGCTGCTGGGCCACTGGCCGGTGGGTATTGCCCACGCCGGCTGCCGGGACGAGGCATTGGAGCTGGCCGCCGCGCTGCATGCATCCGACCCCAAGGCCCGGATTATTGTGGTGGACTATGAGCCGGTCACCGGCAGTCATGTGGGGCCCGGCGCGCTGGCCATGTTCTATGTGGCCCACGAGGCCGCGCGTCCCTTGTAATATCTGTTAATTTTCCTCCGCTCTTTCGCCGCGATTTTGTGATTTTCATATGTAGACAACAGCGGTTTGATCCGCCTATAATATGGAAAATATTTTGAAAGGAAGAATCCGTATGCTGTATCGTGCAACTTGTCAGAGCTGTGTGTCCATGTGCTGCATGGGCATGGTTTGTTGCGCGTTTCGATGTCATACGTTTTCTGTCTGCGCCGCATAGGGGGCGTAGAAGCTTTTGAGAGCCGCACAGAGGGTGTATGACAATCATACACCCTCTGTTTTTTTTGCGCATAACATAAAAAAACCATACCACAAACGACGGAAACGCAGAAAGGAATATCTCAATGGGTATTTATCACTCTGTAGAGCAGCTGGTGGGCAACACGCCGCTGCTGAGCGTAGCACATTACGAAAAGGCGCGGGGGCTGCAAGCCACGCTGCTGGTCAAGCTGGAACGCTGCAACCCCGCAGGCAGCGTCAAGGATCGCGTGGCGCTGGAGATGCTGCGTCAGGCGGAACAAAGCGGTGCGCTGAAGCCCGGCGGCACCGTGATCGAACCCACCTCCGGCAACACCGGCATCGGTCTGGCCGCCATAGCAGCCGCGAGAGGCTATCGGGTAATCCTGACCATGCCCGCCAGCATGAGCACCGAGCGGCGGGCCATCCTGAAGGCCTACGGCGCGGAGTTGGTGCTGGTAAACGAGGGCGGGATGGCCGGCGCTGTGGCCAAAGCCGAGGAGCTGGCCCGGGAAATCCCCGGCAGCTTTCTGGCCGGTCAATTCGACAATCCCGCCAATCCGGCCGCCCACTATAAAACCACCGGCCCGGAGATCTGGCGGGATACCGATGGACACGTGGATATCTTTGTGGCAGGCGTCGGCACCGGCGGCACCGTCTCCGGCGTCGGCCGGTATCTGAAGGAGCAAAACCCCGCCATCCGCGTTGTGGCGGTGGAGCCGGCCGCCTCTCCCCTGTTGAGTCAGGGGCACGCAGGCCCCCACGGTCTACAGGGTATCGGCGCCAACTTTGTGCCCCAAAACTATGACGCCGCGGTGGTGGATGAGATCCTTACCGTGGCAGAGGAGGATGCCTACCGCACGGCGCGGCTGCTGGCGCGGACAGAGGGCGTTATGGTCGGTATTACCTCAGGTGCGGCGCTTTGGGTCGCTGACGTACTGGCGCGCCGCAGTGAAAACCGGGGGAAAACCATCGTGGCGCTGCTGCCGGATGACGGCGGACGCTACCTGTCCACCGCTTTGTGGGCGGAGGCGTAAGCATATGTACGAGGATCGTATCCGCGCAGCGGCTCAAGTCATGGCCGAAACCATGCGCAGCGCCCAGCTCCCCATGTACGGCAGCAGCCTGCGCCTGCCTGAGCGCAAGGCCATTATCGCCTTGCTCAGAGAGATTCGCCAGCTGATGTTTCCCGCCTATTTTGGCAACAGCGCCTTGATGACGCTGGCTGCGGCAGACTATGCCGCGCTGCTGCTGGAGCACATCGAAAGCGCCTTGTGCAAACAGGTTTCACTGGCGCTGCCGGAAAGTGAAACTGAGCGCGCTTCCTCTATTGCACGTCAGGTAGTAGATCAACTGCCCCGCATCCAGCAGCTGCTGCTGAGCGATATCGATGCCATTTTTGACGGTGACCCCGCCGCGCAAAACCGTGAAGAAATCGTACTGGCCTATCCGGGGCTGTTCGCCATTTTCGCCTATCGCATCAGTCACGAGCTATATCTGCGGCATGTACCCACCATTCCCCGCATGATAACGGAATATGCCCACAGCAGAACCGGTATCGACATCCATCCCGGCGCACAGATCGGCAGTTCTTTCTTTATCGACCACGGCACCGGCATCGTTGTGGGGGAAACCACGGTGATCGGCGATCACGTAAAGCTGTATCAGGGCGTGACGCTGGGCGCCCTCAGCCCCCGCGGCGGCCGCGCCCGCAGCAGCGGAAAGCGCCATCCCCCGGTGGGAAACGGCGCCACCATCTATTCGGGCGCCTCAATTTTCGGCGGTGAAACCGCAATCGGCGAAAATGCCGTGGTGGGCGGCAACGCCTTTCTGACCGGCTCCGTAGCCGACAATACACGGGTGGTAATCCGTCCGCCGGAAACCATTATCCACAGCCAACTCTGAAACGGCTCACGAGGACGCATTCCACGTAATGCGTCCTCGCTTTCTTTTCTGTGCAGGCGGCTGCATATTTCAGCCGAAGCGGGCAACACTGTGACCTGAGGGCACAAGAAGCGCGGCGGGATGAAACATTTTCGCCCTGCCGCGCGTTTATAGGGTATACACACCAACATCACGCATGAGGAACCGCATATGGCAGAATTGATCGTCAATACAGAGGCTGTGGTGCACAACTACCGGCACTACGCCGAAAATGGACCGGTGATCCCCGTTCTGAAAAGCAACGCCTACGCACTGGGGGCAATGCAGCTGCAAGCACTGCTGAAAGAGCAGGGCGCGGCGTTATTTGCCTGCGCCACAGCAGACGAGGCATTGGAGCTGGCCGGAACACAAGAGCGCATACTGCTGCTCAGCTGTGTGCATGACACGGCGCTGCTGCGCAAGCTGCTGCAATGCCACATCATCATAAGCGTAGAAAGCCTGCCGCAGGCGCAGGCTGTCAGTGCGCTGCAAATGGACGCCCACATCCATCTGGCGGTTGACAGCGGCTTCGGGCGCTTTGGCTTTCTGCCGGAGCAGCTGGATGAAATGAAACAGGTCTTTTCCCTGAAGGATGTGCATGTGGAGGGTATTTTCTCCCACTTTCGCAGCCGCGCTGCCGCGCCGGAGCAATTTGCCCGTTTCAGTCAGGTTCTGCTGGGGCTGTCTGATTACCCGGTGGGGCTGCGGCATATTGCCGCCACCCATACGGCAGACATCGCCCAATACCGGCTGGACGCGGTACGGATCGGTTCCGGGCTGACGGGCTGCGGCTGTCCCGAGCTGGTACCTGCCGCCGTCATGCAGGCGCGGATCTGCGCGGTGCGGCAGTTGAAAAAAGGAGACCGGATCGGCTATGGCAGCACCCTGCTGCGGCGGGATTCCACCGTGGCCGTGATTGATGCAGGCACCGCCGACGGCGCTTTTACCTATCGCAACCGGGGTCTGCGGGCCTTTTGGCAGCAGCGCCACCCCTATGTGCTGCTGGGGGACACCCGGGTGCCGGTGCTGTGCCCGCCGGGGCTGACGCACACCATGATCGATGCGACCGGTTTAAACTGCCACACAGGCGATATTGTAACCGTCCCACATGATCTGGTGCTGACCGACAGCCGTGTGCCGCGGCGCTATACGGCACAGTAAGCAAAGCACCGCGGATGGATTTCCGCGGTGCTTTCGCGTTTACGCCGGAAACTCCGGCAAAATGCGCCGCCATCTGCAAGCGCATAATCTTCTCAACGAAAAACTGCCGCAGTGTCAAAGGCACTGCGGCAGTTTTTGCTGCACATTATTTCTCCTCTGCGGCAATAGGCGCAAAGAAATCCATCATCTCCGCCGTGTGATCTTCCACATAGCTGGTAAACGTCACCACGCACACATAGTCGTGTTCCTGCATGCAGACCTGCACACAATAAACCGGTGCGTTTCCATCATAGGTGGCAGTCATGCGGATTCCCTCATACTGCTGCCCCATAAAGGTAACGGTATCATGTGCCGCCTCTACATCACTCATGCCGGCAATGGCCTCATAGGCGCTCTTCACCTGTGCTGCGCCGGTCTCGGCAAAGGCGGCCATATCCACCGCTGCGCCTTTCGTCTCCACCTTGGTCAGCATGACATTCACCGTTTGCAGACCATCCTCCGTCATCAGGTACATATCCTGTACCTGCTCGCCGCTCTCCAGAAGGGACTGCATCTCCTTCACCAGCGCCTGATCGGTTATGGCATCTGCGGCCACGCCGTTCAGTTCGGCAATCTCCTCATCGCTTAAGTACATATACTCTGACGGCGCCGTGCATGTCAGGCCGAGGAATGCGCTTGTATAGGTCTGCCTCTCCACTGTGCCGCGTTCAAACTTTTTTTCGCCTATACTGCAAGCGGTCAAATTCAGTGCCAGCAGCAGCGCCAGCAATACTGCGGGATACTTTACTCGCATCACATTTTTGCTCCTTTTCTGTAGATAATACTCAGAAATTATAATGCAAATCGACCAATTCGTCAATACACCATTCTTTTCCGGCTGTACCCCAGACCTATCCCGCAGCCCAGCGCCGCCCGCCTCACTCTTTCATACAGGAAGAGCATCTTTTTCTTGGAGACCGCTGCGGGATAACGAATTGATCACTTCACTGCCGGCATGACCGGCCAGCAGATGCATCACGAATAGCCGCACAGGATCGCTTATCTTCACAGCGATGCGCAAAGTATATAAAGCCAAGAACCGAGAATCGCTACTAGTGCGTTTCAGCTCCCGGTTTTTCATAATATCACCAAGTTTATGGCCATTTACTTGACTTTATGTTGGGAAAATCGTATAATATACAGATATTAATCGGCAGAAAAAATATCAGGAGGTACAATCCGGTGACCCAATTTGAAAACCTGAAGGATACGATGCTGATTCGCGACCGTGTATATGAAGCGCTGCGCCGTGAGATCCTGTCAGGCGGTTTCGCCCCCGGTGAAACTCTGAATATTCTGGGACTGTCCAAGCAGATGGGGGTAAGCTGCGCGCCGGTTCGAGAAGCGCTGAACATGCTGAACAAAGACGGTCTTGTGGAGCTGATGCCCTATAAAAAAGCCAGCGTAGCCATAGGAACCGACGCTGACTACAAGGCCGCCTTCGACCTGCGGTTGATGCTGGAGCCCTATGCTCTGCTGCATTCCATTGACATGATTCCCGGCGACCAGATCCGCGCCATGGAGCAGATGCTGCAAGAGGACTGTCAGCGGGTGGAGAATGTTTCAGACTTCTATGCCAGCGACAATGCTTTTCACCAGATGCTCTATCACTATACCAACTCCAAGCTGCTGACCTCCACGCTGGATAACATCCGCACTTACACCATGCGCTACTATGCCCGGCGCTTCGATATGGTGGTGGAGGCCAAGCGCAAACACTATATGGATAACACCTACGACCAGATCCGCACGATCCGCGATGAATTCCGCGAGCACAACGAAATCTTACAGGCGGTGAAGCAGCGTGACGGTCATCGTGCCTCAGAGCTGCTGCGTGAACACATCAGCCTGAACTCCACCTATGTGGGTGAACGCAACGGCTGAGCACCTTTCCTCCTCGTCATACATAATAACCGAAATTCGGCTCAAAACCCATGTCATGTAACCAACACGAACATAAAAAGCAGACGACCGCCTGCTTTTTATGTTCATTCCTTTTACGCTGTGTCTGCTTATAGCCCCATCTGCAAAAGCACATCAAAGGTATTGCGCTTACTCTCCTCCAGATGCTCATTCAACAGCTCTGCTGCGCCGCTGCAATCTCCCAGCAGCAGCTTATCCAGAATCTTAAGGTATCCGACGTTGTTCAGCTCCATCCTCTGTCCGATCCGCCCGGTGAAAATACGCACACGCTGGTTCTGACAATACAGGTAATCGGACCAATCGTGAATATAGCTATTCGGACAATAGTCAATAATCAACCGATGCAGGCTGTCCTCCAAGCCGCTGCGCTCCAGCATACTCATCTCGGGGCTGTAATTCATCAGGCGCATACGGCAGTGCTCCAGTTCTTCCACCGGGATAAGGTTGCCCCACAGGCGCACCACCTGCGGCTCCAGCATTAAGCGCACCTGATAAATCTCGTTGATCTCCCGCAGTGTCAATTCGCTGACCATTACACCTTTTTTAGGGACAATGCGAACCAGACGCTCCTGCTCCAGCTTGTTGAGCGCCTCGCGGATCGGCGTGCGGCTGACGCCCACCTCTCTCATCAGCTGCGCCTCATTGAGGAATTCCCCGGGTGTGTAGCGACAGGTTATAATATTATCCTTTATGATGTCATACGCCCTGCTTTTCAAATTGCCCACGAAAAACAGCTCCTTATCCCCCGTATGTACTCTGTTCCACTGCGCCGGTCATCTTGGTATCGCATTCATGGATAAACAAGGGCAAAGCCCCTCTGCCCTCGTCTCCGCTGCGGCAGCCATGTTGTATACAAGATGCATACCATAAAAGCTATCATAGCACGCTTATAGGTCTTTTACAAGTGGTCTGCTGATTTTTCCCAAAGGAAAATCGGCCTTTTTCTCTTAACGGCAACTTTATATAACAATTGTACCGCATCAATCTTTTGGCCTTTTTTACATTCCGTCTTGCTATATAAAAAACAATATAGCAAGACGGAATTGTTTCTGACATGGCGAAACGGGCCGCATGATACACATGCAGCCCGTTTCCCCGGAAGAGGAAGAAAGCGGTGTTTTGGTACAAAGGCAGAGCTTAAATTTAGATGCGGCCGGTAATCAGGCCCAGCAGCGCCATACGCAGATACATGCCGTTGTGTGCCTGGCGGAAGTAGGCAGCGCCGGGGTAAGAATCAACCTCTGTGGCGATCTCATCAACGCGGGGCAGCGGATGCATGATAACAATATCCTTCTTGGCGCACTTCAGCAGCTCGTTATTAACGATGTAGCTGCCCTTGACGCGGTTGTAAGACGCCTCATCGGGGAAGCGCTCACGCTGAACGCGGGTAACATACACGAAGTCAGACTGCGCCAGAGCGGCCTTGACATCGGTGGTCTCCACAATATCGGCGCCCTTGGCGCGCAGATCGTCCGTGATCTCGGCGGGCATCTTCAGCTCCTCGGGCGTGGCGAAGATCATCTTGTTGCCAAACTGCTGCATAAAGTAGCCCAGGCTGTGAACGGTACGGCCATACTTCAGGTCGCCCAGGAAGGTGATGGTCTGGCCGCCCAGATGGCCGGCTTCCTTGCGCATGGTATAGATATCCAGCAGCGCCTGTGTGGGGTGCTGGCGGGAACCGTCACCGCCGTTGATCAGGGGATGCACAGCGATATCAGCAGCTTCCTGAGCGGCGCCGGCGATGGGAGTACGCATCACAATGGCATCAACATAACCATCAACGGTTCTGATGGTGTCCTGCCAGGTCTCACCCTTAGCCTGAGAAGAAACGCTGGCGTTACCCAGATCGATGCAGCTGGCGCCCACGCGGTTGATGGCGGCCTGGAAGCTCAGGCGGGTACGGGTGCTGGGCTCGAAGAACAGCGTGGCAACGGTCATACCGGCCAGATCCTTGATGACCTCGCCGCTTTTGACGCGCTTTTCATAGATCATTGCGGTATCCATGATGTGGCACAGTTCCTGATTGTTGAAATCATATGCGTTGATAATGTCGCGGCCTGAAAAATGCACATTGGGTTCCATAATTTTTCCTCCTATGTCTTTAAAAATGTTCTCTACTATGCCGTTTTGCGAGGATTATCCCACTATTCAGGCAATAACTGTGCCGTCCTTGCCAGCCAGAGCGTCCTTGGCCTTCGCCAGAGAGGTAATCAGAGACTTTCGACCGGGCTTGCTCTCCACGAACTTGACAGCGGCCTCAACCTTAGGCAGCATGGAGCCCTTGGCAAACTGGCCCTGTGCGATGTACTCCTTAGCCTCGGCCACGGATATCTTATCCAAGCCCTTCTGGTCAGGCTTGTTGAAGTTGATGGCAACCTGATCCACAGCGGTCAGGATCACCAGCATATCGGCGTCCAGCAGTTCAGCCAGCAGCTCACTGCCAAAGTCCTTATCGATCACAGCGGGGGTACCGGAAACCTTGCCGTCTGCGCTGCGGATCACAGGCACACCGCCGCCGCCGACCGCCACAACCACATGGCCGGCGTCAACCAGCGCCTTGATGGATGCCTTCTCCACGATGTCGAAAGGCTTGGGAGAGGGAACAACCTGACGGTAACCGCGGCCGGCATCCTCCACCATGGTATAACCCTTTTCAGCGGCGATACGATCGGCGGTCTCCTTATCATAGAAAGCTCCCACAGGCTTGGTGGGATTCTGGAAGGCGGGGTCATCGGCGGAAACGACGGTCTGGGTCACGATGGTGGCCACAGGCTTGTTCATGCCGCGGCTGGTCAGCTCGTTGCCGATAGCCTGCTGCAGGTGGTAGCCGATATAGCCCTCAGACATGGCGCCGCACTCAGGGAACGGCATGTCCGCCTTGATGGCCTTGGCCTCGGCAGCTGTGGACAGACCCAGATTGATCATGCCCACCTGAGGGCCATTGCCGTGGGCGACGACGACTTCATTGCCGGCGGCGATAAGATCTACGATAGACTTGGCGGTTTCGGTGACAAGGTGCAGCTGTTCAGCGGCGGTATTGCCCAGCGCGTTGCCGCCGAGAGCGATAACGAGTTTTTCCATGATGCATACTCCTTTTGTTGTGTTCTCTCAGATTATATTTTGTCTATTTTACCTAATCGACTACTTGACCCTCGGATTCTTACCCTACGAATTGACATATAGATTATCTCACGCACAGGTCACATTTGCAACCATCGATTTTAAATGGCTGTAATAAAATATCCGTAATAGATTTTGCGCCAAAAAGGTGCTATACTGCTATATGTAAAATTCCATTATGGGAGATCAGACAGCTTTTTTGAATAGCCTAAATAGCGGAAAGGGGTTTTTAGCATGTGGGATCACATTATTAAAAATGGCATCGTTGTCACCGGCAGCGAGTCTCAGAAAGCAAATATCTATGTAAAAGACGGTAAAATCGCCGCCATCACGGCAGATGAGCTGCCCGGCGAGGCAAAAGAAATCACCGACGCCACGGGACGCTATGTTCTGCCCGGCTTTATTGACACCCATGTACATTCCCGTGACGGGCGCAACGGCGCACATTATAAAGAGGATTTCTATCACTCCTCCATGGCAGGCGCCTGCGGCGGCATCACCACCATTTACGAAATGCCCAACTGCAATCCCGCTATATATAATGCCGACAAGCTGAACGATCTGGTTCAGGTCGTCACGCCCAAGGCCTTTGTGGATTTTGGCGTGTGGGGGCTGTGCCTCGGGCCTCTGAACAATAATGAGCTGGCCGCTATGAACAAGGCCGGTGTGGTGGGCTTCAAGTTCTTCTGGGGCTACGCCATCGATTCCAAGAGCTACCAGCTGATCTACAACTATAAAGAGGGCATGGAGGATGTAATTCCCCCTCTGGGTCTGGGCGAAGTCTACAAGATTTTCCGCGAGGTGGCCAAGACCGGCAAAAAGCTGGGCATCCACGCCGAGGATTTTGACATAATCAATCTGCTCACCGCCGAGGTAAAGGCCAGCGGCGAAACCGACTACGCCGCCATGCTGCGCAGCCGCCCCGCGCTGAGCGAAACGCTGGTCATCGAAACAGCCATCCAGCTGGCCAAGGAATTGGGCACCCATCTGCACATCCTGCATCTGGCCTGCGGTGACGGTGTGGATCTGATCCGCGAGGCTCAGAAGAAGGGTATCCATGTCACCGCCGAGACCTGCCCCCACTATCTGGCGCTGACCGATCAGGACGCCGCCGAGCTGGGCGCTATGATCAAGGGCTATCCCCCCGTCCGCACCCAGTATGATCAGGACAAGCTGTGGGAAGGCCTGCGTGACGGTACGCTGTCCTACGTCTGTTCCGACCACGCGCCCCACACCGCGGAAGAGAAACAGCAGAGCCTGTGGGATGCTCCTGCCGGTATGGCAACTTGTGAAACCATGTCCATGGTCATGCTGGACGGCGTCAACAAGGGCAAGATCACCATCAACGATGTGGCCCGCCTGATGTCCGAGAATCCCGCCAAGGAATACGGCACCTATCCCATGAAGGGCTCCCTCGAGGTGGGCACCGATGCCGACTTCGCCGTGGTGGATCTGGATACCAAGTACGTGTTCCACCAGGAGGATATGCACTCGCGCACCAAGCTCTCTCCCTACAACGGCCGTCCCTTCCAGGGCAAGGTGGTGGAGACCATTCTGCGCGGCCGTACCATTGCCAAGGATGGCCAGATCGTCGGTGAGCCCGGTGGCCACTTCATCAAGCCCCTTTGCGATTGCTGAATCACTCTCAGGCGGCTGCCCCGGCAAACAGGCTGCCGCCTTTTTCACAAGAGCACATACAGGTTTCGTCTGTATGTCACAATGATTTTTAGGCTATAAACAATATATCATAATCAGGAGGATAATTACCGTGAAACGCTACACCGAAATGACCTCTGGCGAACTGCAGGCCGAGTATACCGCCGTCAGCGCCGCCTATGAGGAACTGAAAAAACAGAACCTGTCCTTGAACATTGCCCGCGGCAAGCCCGGCAAGGAGCAGCTGGATATGGTATCCGACATTTTCAACGTGCTGAATGCCGATGCCGACTTTGCATGCGACGGTATCGACGTGCGCAACTATGGCACGCTGGACGGTCTGCCCTCCGTGAAGAAGCTGTTTGCCGATATTCTGGGCACGCAGCCTGAGAACGTGTTTGTCGGCGGCAACGCCAGCTTGCAGCTGATGTACGACACCATTTCCAAGGCCTACACCCACGGCCTGCTGCACAGCGAAAAGCCCTGGGGCAAGCTGGACGAGGTAAAGTGGCTGTGCCCCGCCCCCGGCTATGACCGTCACTTCAAGGTTTCCGAATCTTTCGGCATGACCATGATCACCGTCCCCATGCTGCCCACCGGCCCCGATATGGATATGGTGGAAGAGCTGGTCAAGGATCCGGCTGTTAAGGGTATGTGGTGCGTTCCCAAGTATTCCAACCCCGACGGCATCGTGTACAGCGATGAAACCATTCAGCGCATCGCCTCCATGAAAACCGCCGCGCCCGACTTCCTGCTGATGTGGGATAACGCCTACTGCATCCACGAATTTGACGGTGACTTCCTCCCCTTCGCCGACATTCTGAGCATCTGCGCCAAGGCCGGCAATCCGGACCGCGTTTTTGAGTATGCTTCCACCTCCAAGATCACGCTGCCCGGCGCCGGCGTTGCCGTATTCGCCACCAGCACCGCCAACATGGACTATATGATGAAGCTGCTGACCGTGCAGACCATCGGCTACGACAAGACCAACCAGCTGCGCCACCTGCTGTTCCTGAAGGACAAGGAAAACACGCTGGCTCTGATGAAGCGCCACGCCTCCATTCTCGGCCCCAAGTTCAAGGCCGTTCTGGAGATTCTGGATCGCGAGATCGCGCCTCTGGATATTGCCAAGTGGCAAACGCCCAAGGGCGGCTACTTTATCAGCGTCAACGCCATGCACGGCACCGCCAAGCGCACCTGGCAGCTGTGCAAGGAGGTAGGCCTTGTCATAACCGGTGCCGGCGCCACCTATCCGTATGGCATTGACCCCAACGACAGCAACATGCGCATCGCCCCCAGCCTGCCCACCGTAGACGTGCTGCGTCAGGCCATGGCCGCCTACTGTGTCTGCCTGCGCATGGCCGCGCTGGAAAAGCTGATCAACGGCTGAATCTTATCACAGGAAATGTCTGTAAAACTAGAGCACATTCTTCAGGAGTTCCGTCAGATCTGCGCCATTCCCCACGCCAGCACACGGGAAAAAGACCTCTGCCTTTACCTCAAGCATAAGCTTCGCCCCCGCGCCAGCTATCTGCGGTGTGATGCCGCAGGCAATCTGATGGCCAAATTCCCCGCAAACAACGCCGCCCCCGATGCCCCCACCGTGATCCTGCAAGCCCATATGGACATGGTGGTGGCCGGCGAGGTGGCGCCCGAGCTTGCCACCGTCAACGTTATGCGCGAGGGGGAGTGGCTGGTCACCGATGGCCGCACTTCTCTGGGCGCGGACAACGGCATTGGCCTTGCGGTAATTCTGTCGCTATTGGAGCAGCCGGATCTCACCCACGGCCCGCTGCATATCCTGTTCACCGCCTCTGAGGAGATCGGCCTGAAGGGCGCACGCCGTGTTTCACCGGAATTCTTGCAGGAAGCGCGCTATCTCATCAATCTGGATGGCTTCCATTCCGACACGGCCATGGTGGGCTGTAAGGGCGGTCTGCGGGAACGGCTGTGGTATCCCGCCAGCTGGCAGGTCGTGCCGGAAGGCAGCGTGGCTTTCCGCATCCGGCTGGATGGTTTTCTGGGTGGTCACTCCGGCGATGATATCGACCGTGGCCGCTGCAATACCATCCGCTTGATGGCCACTATGCTGCGCAACCTTCAGGAGCGCTCTGCCAGCATGGCGATCAGTGCATTCCACGGCGGCACCGGCTTTAATGTGATTCCCGCTTCATGCACGGCGGATATCGTGCTGCGGCCCGAAGAGGCCGCGGCCTTCACCGCCGCCATTGGCACAGACGGTCAGAATCTGCTGCTTCCCTTCCGCGATACCGATGGTGAGGGTCGTCTGAGTATTGAGGAGATCCCCCGCCCCAAGGCCTGTTGGAAGCGAACCTCCCAACGGGATATTCTGCTGGCGCTGGCCAATTTGACCGATGGTGTGGTGCAGCGCGGCGCTGACGGCGCGGTAAGCGCCTCATGCAATCTGGGACATGCCTATGTGGCATCGGATCGCTTTTATGTAGAGGACATGCTGCGCTGCGACACAGCGGCACAGGAAAATGCGATTTTGACCCAGCATGTGTCCACCGCCAGGGCTGCCGGTTTCCACCACCGCGTTGCCGGCTATCACAGCTGGCACAGTGATAAGGACAGCCGCCTCGCCTCTGTGGTCAATCAAATCTACCGTGACCGGCACGCAGGCGCATCCATGCACGTCAAAACCGCGCTGGTGGGTGTGGAGCCCGCCTATTTTCAGGAAAAAGCCCCCGAGCTGGAGATGATTTGTCTCGGTGCGGATATTCTGAACGCACACTCCGTCAAGGAACGTGTCAACTGTCAAAGCATCGAAGCTCTGTCTGACCTGATTGAGCAAACGCTTTGCATACTTGCCAAGGAAGGAGCCTGCTAACCATGGATTACTCCAATCTGTTTGTCTGTCTGATGGGGCTTTGTACGGTGTTCATCGGCCTGATCTGCATCATCATACTGGTGTCGGTGATGAGCAACGTAGTGCGCCGGACAGACGCAAAAGCGTCCGCGGTGCCTGCCGTGCCTGCTGCCGCCGTACCCGCCGCCGGCGCTGTGACACCGGCCATGGTGGCCGCTGTAGCCGCCGCCATCGCAGAGGAAATGGGCACTGACATCAGCGCCATCCGCATCGTTTCCATGAAGAAGATCTGAGTGTTGAGAGGAGAAGTAACATGAAGAAATACAAAGTCAACGTCAACGGAACCGTTTACGAGGTAGAGATCGAAGAGATGACCGGCGCGCCTGCCGCCGCCCCCGCCGCCGCGCCTGCCGGTGCCGGCGAGCGCGTGGCCGCTCCCATGCCCGGCAATATCCTGTCCGTCAACGTGGCCGCCGGCGACACCGTGAAAAAGGGTCAGATCCTCATGATCCTGGAGGCCATGAAGATGGAAAACGAGATCATGGCCCCCTGCGACGGCAAGGTGACCTCCGTGGCCGTCGCCAAGGGCGCCGCCGTCGAGTCCGGCACGCTGCTGTGCACCATCCAGTAATGGAGGGCGCGCCATGCAAGCCATTCTGAATTTTTGCGAGCAAACCGGGTTTTACCAGTTTTTTCAGGGCGATAACTGGAAATGCGCGGTGATGATCCTCATCGCCTGCGTGCTGCTGTTTCTGGGAATCGTCAAGAAGTTCGAGCCGCTGCTGCTGGTGCCTATTGCCATCGGTATGCTGGTGACCAACCTGCCCGGCGCGGAGATGTACCATGAGATCCTCTTTGCCGGCGGGCATATCCATTGGGATCTGTTCGGCGGAAATCCCATTACGGCGGAGTTTATTGCCGAAATGCAGGGTCTCGGCGTATCGGAGGCGGTGCTCAGCAGCGTCGCCGTGGGGCAGAGCGTTTCCGTGGGCCTCATCGACGTGCTGTATCTGGGCATCAAGCTGGGCATTTACCCCTGCCTCATCTTCATGGGCGTGGGCGCCATGACCGATTTCGGCCCCCTGATCGCCAATCCCAAAAGTCTGCTGCTGGGCGCTGCCGCGCAGCTGGGCATTTTCATGACCTATGTGGGCTGCCGCTATCTGGGCTTCACCGGGGCCGAGGCCGGTTCCGTGGGCATCATCGGCGGCGCGGACGGCCCCACCGCCATTTTCGTCACCGCCATGCTGGCCCCTGCCCTGCTGGGCCCTATCGCCGTGTCCGCCTATTCCTATATGGCGCTGGTGCCTGTGATCCAGCCGCCTATTATGAAGGCCCTGACCACGGAGAAAGAGCGGCAGATCGTTATGAAGCCGCTGCGTGAGGTCAGCAAAAAGGAGAAGATCATCTTCCCCGTAATCGTCACCATCTTCGTGGCGCTGCTGGTGCCCTCCGCCGCGCCGCTGATCGCCTGCCTGATGCTGGGCAACCTCTTCAAGGAGTGCGGCGTCACTGAGCGGCTGAGCAAAACCGCCCAGAACGAGCTGATGAACATCGTCACCATCTTCCTGGGCGTCAGCGTTGGCGCCACCGCTACCGGCTCCACCTTCCTCAACCCCAAGACGCTGATGATCCTGTGCATGGGCATTGTCGCCTTCAGCTTCGGCACCGCAGGCGGCGTGCTGCTGGCCAAGTTCATGAACCTGTTCCTGAAGGAGAAGATCAATCCTCTCATCGGCTCGGCCGGCGTGTCCGCCGTGCCCATGGCGGCCCGGGTCAGCCAGAAGGTGGGACAGGAGGCCAACCCCGGCAACTTCCTCTTGATGCACGCCATGGGGCCCAATGTGGCCGGCGTCATCGGCTCGGCCATTGCTGCCGGCGTCTTAATTTCCCTCTTCGGCTGACGCCTGCATCGCGGCAAGGGCCGCGATGCAATACCTCACGGGCCGCGCCGCAAGCGGCACAGCCCTTCCGGTTTCGCCGCACATTGCGGCGGGTCGAGGTATTTTTCTGACGCGCATGTCGTCAGAAAAATGATTGAAAAGATTTGGCTACTCCGAATTTGCAAAGGAGGAAACATTTTTCTATGAAATTTCTGTCGAATAAACCCCTGTTGATCACCGATACCATTCTCCGTGACGCCCATCAGTCTCAGGCGGCCACCCGCATGACCATCGAGGACATGCTGCCCGCGCTGGAGCTGCTGGACTCCATCGGCTACTATTCGCTGGAGTGCTGGGGCGGCGCCACCTTTGATGCGTGTATGCGTTTCCTGAACGAAGACCCGTGGGAGCGTCTGCGCACCATCCGCAAGCATGTGAAGAACACCAAGCTGCAAATGCTGTTCCGCGGCCAGAACATTCTGGGCTACAAGCACTATGCCGACGATGTGGTGGACGCCTTCTGCGCCAAGAGCATTGAAAACGGCATCGACATCATCCGTATCTTCGACGCGCTCAACGATGTGCGCAATCTGGAGCAGGCCATCCGCTCCACCAAGAAGTACGGTGGACAGGTAGAGGCCACACTCAGCTACACCATGTCCCCCATCCACAACGAGGCTTACTTCGTAAAGCTGGCCCGTGAGCTGGAGGAGATGGGCGCGGACATGATCTGCATCAAGGATATGGCCAACCTGCTGCTGCCTATGGACGCCTATTCTCTGGTAAAGGCGCTGAAGGAGACGGTAAAGGTTCCCATCCACCTGCACACCCACAACACCTCCGGTACCGGCGACATGACGCTGCTGATGGCGGCCTACGCCGGAGTGGATATTGTGGATACCGCCCTTTCTCCCATGGCCAACGGCACCAGCCAGCCCGCCACCGAGTCTCTGGTGGCCACGCTGAAGGGCACCGTCCGTGATACGGGGCTTGACCTTGGCAAGATGTCCGATGCCGCCGTTCACTTCCGCAAGGTGGCCCAGCGGCTTCAGGATGCAGGCATCCTCGATCCCAAGGTGCTGCGGGTGGACACCAACACCCTGCTCTATCAGGTACCCGGCGGCATGCTGTCCAACCTGATCTCCCAGCTGAAGCAGGCCGGGAAAGAGGACAAATATTATGACGTGCTGGCGGAGATCCCCCGCGTCCGCAAGGACTTCGGCTATCCCCCGCTGGTCACGCCCTCCTCTCAGATCGTGGGCACGCAGGCCGTGATGAACGTCATCATGGGCGAGCGGTACAAAACCTTCCCCAAGGAGAGCCGCGCCATGCTCAAGGGTGAGTACGGCAAGCTGCCCGGCCAGGTCAACCCAGAGGTTCGCGCCAAGGCGGGCATTGCCCCCGAGGACGTGATCACCTGCCGCCCCGCCGATCTGCTGGCGCCGGAGCTGGAGAAATACCGTACCGAGTTCAAGGCTATCGCCAAATCCGACGAGGATGTGCTGAGCCTTGCCCTGTTCCCGCAGGTAGCGCCCAAGTTCATCGAAAAGCGCGACAATCCCGCGCCCGAAGCCGCGTCCGCCGCATCGGCTGCGCCTGCGGCCCCGGCAGCCGCCGCATCTGCGCCAGCCCCTGCCGCCGATGCAAAGTCCGCCGCCGATCCCAACGCCGCACGCGAACTGTACGTCGAGTGGAAGGCCT
>CABSAW010000006.1:0-37060 GCA_902475745.1 uncultured Oscillospiraceae bacterium | reverse complement strand
CTTCATCATGATCGCCTCCTCGCTGCTGCTGGTGACCATGGACCGCGGCGCCAGCGAGGTGGCCAGTACCCTGTACCTGAATCACTCCTTCGCTGACATTCTCACCGGTATCATCCTGTTCTTCATTATTGCTACCGAGTTCTTCATTACCTACAAGGTCAGCCTGCGCAAGAGCAGCAGAAAGGAGGCGTGACAGATGGGTTTTAACTTTATATCTTTCTTCCCCCGCGCTGTCATGCAGGGCATCCCCCTGCTGTTCGGCAGCACCGGCGAAATTCTGACGGAAAAATCCGGCAACCTGAACCTGGGTATCCCCGGCATCATGTACGTGGGCGGTATCAGCGGCGTTATCGGCTCGTTCTTCTATGAGCAGGCCGTCCCCGCCGCCGAGATGACCGGCTTCCTGGCCATCATGATCCCCATCCTGTGCTCCCTGCTGGGCTCTCTGCTGATGGGTCTGCTGTACTGCTTCCTCACCGTCACCCTCCGGGCCAACCAGAACGTCACCGGTCTGGCCATGACCACCTTCGGCGTGGGCGTGGGCAACTTCTTCGGCGGCTCCCTCATCAAGCTGACCAATAGCGAGGTGCCCTCCATCGCGTTGTCCAGCACCAGCCTGTTCTTCAAAACCACCCTGCCCGGTGCGGGCAGCACCGGCTGGTTCGGGCAGCTGTTCCTGTCCTACGGCTTCCTGGCGTATGTCGCCATTATCCTCGCCCTGGGCACGTCCTATTTTCTGAACCGCACCCGTCCCGGTCTGCACCTGCGCGCCGTGGGCGAGAGTGCCTCCACCGCTGACGCCGCCGGTATCAACGTCACCAAGTACAAGTATTTCGCCACCTGCATCGGCTCCATGATCGCAGGTCTGGGCGGTCTGTACTACGTCATGGACTACGCCAACGGCGTGTGGTCCAACAACGCCTTCGGTGACCGCGGCTGGCTGGCCATCGCGCTGGTCATCTTCACCATCTGGCGTCCCAGTGCCAGCATCTGGGCCTCCATCCTGTTCGGCGGCCTGTACATCCTGAACATCTACCTGCCCACCGGCACCCAGATGGCGGTGAAGGAGCTGTACAAGATGCTGCCCTACGTCATCACACTGGTGGTGCTGATCATCGTGTCCCTGCGTAAGAAGCGGGAGGATCAGCCCCCTGCGTCCCTCGGTCTCTCCTACTTCCGCGAGGAACGCTGACTGTATCAAAAAAGAGTAGGCCGCTTGCGGCCTACTCTTTTTTTCCTATCCATTTACACTGTCAAGGAGGAAGCACCATGTCCACCCTGCTCATTCGCAGCATCGCCCAGCTGGTCACCTGTGATGACAACGACCAGCTGCTGAAAAATGTTGATATATACTGCAAGGACGGTTTTATCCAGTCCATCGGCCCCAATCTGACCGCCACCGTCGATGAGGTCATTGACGCCAGCCATATGTTGTGCTACCCCGGCCTGGTCAACACCCACCATCACCTCTATCAGGTATTCTCCCGCAACCTTCCACAGGTGCAGAACATGGAGCTGTTCGACTGGCTCAGAACGTTATATGAGATCTGGAAGAATCTAGGAGAGGACGTAGTCCGTCTATCCAGCCTCACCGGTATGGGCGAACTGATGAAGCACGGCTGCACCACCTGCTTCGACCACCACTATGTATTCCCTGCCGGAGCAGGCGACCTGCTGGGGGCGCAGTTTGCCGCCGCAGACGAGCTGGGCATTCGGATGTACGCCAGCCGTGGCAGCATGGATCTGAGCCAAAAGGACGGCGGCCTGCCGCCGGACAGCGTGGTGCAGACGGTGGATCAGATCATGGCGGACTCCATCCGCTGCATTGAGAAATACCACGATCCCTCTTACGGTGCCATGCACCGCGTAGCGCTGGCCCCCTGCTCCCCCTTCTCCGTGTCGGCGGAGCTGCTGCGGCAAAGCGCCCTTCTGGCCCGTCAATACGGTGTGCGGCTCCACACCCACCTGTGCGAGACCAAGGATGAGGAGAATTTCATGCTGGCGCGGGAGGGCATCCGCCCGCTGGCATACATGGAGCGCTTGGGCTGGATCGGCAGCGATGTGTGGTTCGCCCACGGCATTCACTTCAACGATGAGGAGCTGCGCCTGTTGGCGCAGACCGGCACCGGCGTAGCCCACTGCCCCATCAGCAACATGAAGCTCTCCAGCGGTGTGGCCCGTATCCCGGAGATGCTGGCGCTGGGTGTGCCGGTAGGTCTGGCGGTGGACGGCAGCGCCTCTAACGATGGCTCCAGTCTTATGGAGGAGCTGCGGGTGGCCTACCTGCTGCACCGCCTGACCGCCAGCCGTCAGGCGCCCAGTGGCTACGACGTGCTGAAGATGGCCACCCGGGGCAGTGCCCGCCTGCTGGGTCGAGACGACATCGGCCAGCTCTCCGTCGGCAAATGCGCCGACCTGTTCCTGATCGACAGCCGCCGTCTGGAATTGACAGGCGCCTGCTTTGACGCCAAATCCGTATTGGCTACCGTGGGTGTCCGCGGCCCGGTGGACTATACGGTGGTGCAGGGCCGCGTCACCGTTCGAGAAGGCCGTCTGGCCACCGTGGATGAGGAAGAATTGGCGCAGACCGCTAATAGCGTATGCCGGTCTTATCTCGCCATGTAACCGTCTACCCTTCTTCCATTTATTGATTCGAGGTAATACGATGTCTTTTTCCATTGTTTTAGGGGATATTACCCTCTCCCATGCCGATGCCATCGTCAATGCCGCCAACTGCTCGCTTTTGGGCGGCAGCGGTGTGGACGGTGCCATCCATCGCGCCGCCGGGCCGGGACTTCTGGCGGAGTGCCGCACGCTCCACGGCTGCGAGACGGGACAGGCCAAGCTGACCGCCGCCTACAACCTGCCCTGTCGATATGTGATCCATACACCCGGCCCCATCTGGCAGGGCGGCAGCCACGGCGAGGCGGCGCTGCTGGCCTCCTGCTACCGCAATTCGCTGGCGCTGGCGGCGGCCCACGGCTGCCGCAGTGTGGACTTCCCCTCCATCTCCACCGGTGTCTACGGCTATCCGGTCTTGCAGGCTGCCCATGTGGCGCTGAAGGCCATCATGGACTTTCTCCGTCAGCATCCGGATATGGAGGTGCGGATGGTCTGCCACGGCGCAGACACCCTCCACGCCTATCAGGTGGTGTGGAATATGCTCTATCAGGCGGTAAAGCCGCATGAGGATTGATCCGGCGCACAGAAAAGAAGTCTCCGACCTATAAGGCGGAGACTTCTTTTCTGTGAAGGTTCAGATCTTGACAAGCTCATATTCCCGGGTGCCCAGCCCCAGCTTTTCACCGTGCGCCAAGCAACTGCGCCAGTTGGTATCAGGGTGAATCCGCTGGAAATGGTCATGGGCATGGACATGATCCTCCGGGCAATCGGCGACACTGCCCCGCAGCGGGGTCTGTGCATTTATCGCATCGATGCAGGCCATATCCAGCGCCACCGGATCGAAAGAGGCGAACATGCCCACATTGGGCACGATGGCCATGTCGTTCTCGCTGTGGCAGTCGCAGTTGGGAGACACATCAATGACCAGCGAAATGTGGAAGCAGGGGCGGCCATCCACCACCGCCTTGGTGTACTCGGCAATCTTGCAGTTCAGGTTGGTGGTGGTTTCATCCCAGTCGATGCGCACGGCGTCCTTGGGACACACAGCGATGCAGCGACCGCAGCCCACGCATCTGTCGTGATCGATACGGGCCTTTCCGTTCTCAACAATAGGCGCGCCGTGGGCGCAAATCTTGCGGCACTGGCCGCAGCCGATGCAGTGCGCCTGCGCCACATGGGGCTTACCGGCGTTGTGCTGCTCCATCTTACCGGCCCGGCTGCCGCAGCCCATACCGATATTCTTCAGGCAGCCGCCGAAGCCCGCCTCCTCATGTCCCTTGAAGTGGGTCAGGGAAATAAACACATCGGCGTCCATGACGGCCCGGCCGATCTTGGCCGCCTTCACATACTCGCCGCCCGCCACCGGCACCTCTACCTCGTCGTTGCCCTTCAGACCGTCGGCGATGAGGATCTGACAGCCGGTGGTCATGGGATTGAAGCCGTTGAGCATGGCGCTGTCCAGATGATCCAGCGCGTTTTTCCGCCCGCCCACATACAGGGTGTTGCAGTCGGTCAGGAAGGGCTTACCGCCCCGCTCCTTTACAAAGTCCGCCACCGTCTTGGCCCAGTTGGGACGTAAAAACGCCAGATTCCCCGGCTCACCGAAATGCATCTTGATGGCCACATACTTTTCATTAAAATCGATCTCTCCCATTCCGGCGGTTTTCATCAGCCGTGTCAGTTTCTGCTGCAAATTCTCATGGAAATCCGCCCTCAAATCGGCAAAATACACCTTAGAAGCCATGGTATATACCATCCTTTCTCATTTGCTATTGTGCCACTTAGTCTATCATATTTTTTCTTTTTGTGCTATACTGGATTTGATATTATTTGAAAGGAGACGCATCCATGCGCATTCTGACGCTGTCTGTTACGCAGGCGCTCTCCGGCCTGACGGTCAAGCAGCTGCTGCTGCGGGAACTGCATCTGTCCTCCTCTCTGCTTAAGTCACTCAAATGGCGCGAAAATGCCATTATGCTCAATAACCGCCGCGTCACGGTCCGCGCCGTGGCCCACGCCGGTGACATTCTGACCGTAGACGTATCCGATCCCCCCACCGAAAGTGCGCCGATTCCCGTGGATTACCCGCTGGATATCCTGTGGGAGGATGAGGATCTACTGATCCTCAATAAGCCTGCCGGCATCACCGTCCATTCTTCCGCCCTTACTGAGGAGACCGTCACCGTGGCGGGTGCGGTGTCCCACTATCTGGGCGGCGGCGCCTTTCACCCCGTAAACCGGCTGGATCGCGGCGTTACCGGCGTGATGGTGGTGGCGAAAAGCGGCTATATCCACCAGCGCTGCATGGCCAGCCTCCACACGGATGATTTCCATCGGGAATACCGCGGCATCTGCGATGGCGTCCCCCAACCGGCCGAGGGAGATATCCGGCTGCCCATCAGCCGGCAGCCCGGCTCCCTCCTCAAGCGCAGCATTGACCCGGAAGGACTCCCCTCCCATACCCACTATCAGGTGCTGTCTGCCGCCCACGGCCGTGCGCTTCTGCTGCTGCGTCCCCTGACCGGCCGCACCCATCAGCTGCGGCTCCACATGGCCGCCCTCGGCTGTCCGCTGACCGGCGACTGGCTCTACGGCGCCGAGGATCGGGCGCTGATCGCCCGTCCGGCGCTGCACAGCTATGCGCTGTGGCTGCGCCATCCCCTCACGGCGGAGCTGCTGCACATCGTTGCACCGCTTCCGCAGGATATGGAAAAGCTTTTGAAGGAGGGTTCCCTGTAACATCGCCTGTCGGATTATCCGGGATCACCCGCACCAGACGTAATGGCAGGCCGGGCAGCCATATTCGTTCCGATTTCACGCCGTCAGTCCCCATTGTCAAGCAGGCGCGTTTATGATACAATGGCCGCAACACATTCAAAAAGGAGTACCGCTATGGATCTCTGCGACCGCAACGACATACAGGCTCTGCTGGCGCGGCATGGCTTTCACTTTGCCAAGTCTCTGGGGCAGAATTTTCTCATCGAAGGCTGGGTCCCCCGTGATATCGCCGACGCCTGCGGGGCTGATGCGCATACCGGCGTGCTGGAAATCGGCCCCGGCATCGGCCCACTGACGGCCCAATTGGTGCAGCGCGCCAAAAAAGTGGTGTCCGTGGAGCTGGACCGGCGTCTTTATCCCGTGCTGCGGGAGACGATGTCCGGCGCGGATAACTTTACCCTCATAGAGGGGGACGCCATGGAGCTGGCGCTCGATCAGGTGGTACAGACCCACTTTGCCGGCCTGCGCCCCATTCTCTGCGCCAATCTGCCGTATAATATCACCACCCCCATTCTGACGCGGTGCGTTGAGAGCCGCTGCTTTGACAGTCTTACCGTTCTGATCCAAAAGGAGGTGGCACAGCGCATCTGCGCCGAAGCAGGAACGCCGGAGTACGGCGCCTTCTCCCTGCTGATGCAGTACTATACCCAGCCCCGGCTGCTGTTCACCGTCCCCCCCTCCTGCTTCCTGCCCGCGCCCAAGGTCACCTCTGCCGTGATCCATTGCCCCGTGCGCAAAACGCCGGTCGTGGACGTGGTGTCCGAGGCCGCGCTGTGGCGCACTGTAAGGGCCGGCTTTGCCCTGCGGCGCAAAACACTGGTCAACAGCCTGCAAACCGGCTATCAGCTGTCCAAGGAACATCTGACGCAGATCGTAACCGACTGCGGTCTGGCACCTACCGTTCGCGGTGAACGGCTGACGCTTCAGGACTATGCCCGGCTGACCAATGCGCTCCACGAGGCTGTGCAAACAAAATAAGCCATCGTTCATAAAATTTTCACCACTCGCCGCTGCGGTTGTGGGATACTATGGTGCAGGAAGGAAGGGATCACTCTGGACACGAACAAAAAATCTACCCGTCAAATCTTGCTGCTTATCGCCTCTGCCGTCCTCATGTGGTGGCTGGTTACCCATTTTTCCACGCTCACCGGCTTTTTGCACAACGTGCTTGACATTCTCTCCCCCGTCCTCATCGGCCTGGTGCTGGCCTTTATTCTGAACCTGCTGATGTCGCCGCTGGAGCGCTTGTGGAACAAGCTTTTTTTAAGGGATGGCTGCGGCAAGCCGGTTACGGCATTGCGCCGTCCCATCTGCCTGCTGCTCAGCTTTCTTATTGTGCTGGGCGTCTTTTTCGCCGCGTGCTTTGTGGTGCTGCCCCGTCTGGGCAGTACGCTGGCAGATATCATCTCCAGCATCTCCGCCTATGTCAAGACGCTGGATGTCCGCTATGAAGACCTCCGCACCGCACTGGAGCAATACGCCATCTCTCTGCCGGAGATCGATCTTGGCAATAACGATCTTTTTACCAAAATTACGGACTTGCTGGCTAAAGGCGGCTCTGCCCTGCTGAACACCACCATCGGACTGACCACATCCGTGTTTTCCGCAGTATTCAGCCTCCTGATGGGCGTTGTTTTTTCCATATACGTTCTATCGCAGAAGGAAACGCTGGGCCGGCAGCTGAAAAAACTGCTGTATGTCACCTTCCCCGCAAAGCGGGTAACGGCGTTTCTGGCCTTTCTCAGCCGCGTCTGCCGTACCTTCTCCCAGTTTGTCACCGGCCAGATCCTTGAGGCCTTCATTCTTGGCACGCTGGTGCTGCTGGGCATGCTGATCTTTCGTCTGCCCTATGCCTCCGTCATCGCCGTGCTGATCGGCTGTACCGCCCTCATTCCCGTGCTGGGCGCGTGGATCGGCGCCATTGTGGGCGCACTGCTGATCCTGCCCGTATCCCTGATGAAGGCCGTCTGGTTTGTGGTCTTTCTCATCATTCTCCAGCAGATCGAGGGTAACCTCATCTACCCCCATGTCGTGGGAAAATCCGTGGGCCTGCCGGGCATCTGGGTGTTCTTCGCCGTCATAATAGGCAGCGGGCTGGGCGGCATTGTGGGTATGCTGTTGGGCGTTCCGGTCTGCGCAGTAATCTATGAGGAGCTGCGCCGCACCGTATATCGCCGCGAGGCTGCCATTGCCCGCGCCGAGCAGGAGTCTCCGCCACCCCAGACCTGATGTCCCTCCGCCGCCGTTTGCGTCGGCGCATCCGCGCCCGTCGTCTCATATGGAAAAAGCCGCCAAAATCAGGCGGCTTTTTTGCTTCTATGGGGCAAACTTGACAAAATTTCAGGAAACTGGTATACTTTGTGGCGTATTTTTCCACTTTGCCGTTCTCCGCAGTTTACCGCATCGGCCATGTGGATATCATCGAGGTATTATGAAAGAACGTATACAACAACTTCTGCCCAACATCAAGTTTGCCTGGCGCTATGTGCGGGACGGCTGGAACACCCTTGGCCAAACCGAGGAGATACGGGCACTCCGGCGGGCTTTCCGCGTATTCTGGTGGCGTCTTGGCGACGTATTTGTGATGCTGGGCCGCATCCTGTGGGCATGGTTTCTCAACACCCGCATGGTGCGTTCTGCCCGGGCGTGGTGGCAGCGCACCAAAAGGGCTGTCTGGGAGCTGCCTCAGTATCAGTTCCTGCGCCGCTTTTTCGCCAGGCTGAAAGCACATGTCTGGATGCGTTGGCTTACCGGGCTGGTGCTGGCGCTCCTGCTCTTCCTCCCCTGGTGCCTGTCCGACACCACCGTAAAAACCTATACCTATCTGGTCGTCACGGAGGATTCCACCGCTCTGGTGGATGGCTATCCCGATTTCACCTATGATAGCGACCTTTTGCGCATCCGCGACGAACAGGGAGGCGACGCTCAGATCATTCTTACCGAGGGGCAGACGGTGGTCATCCGCCACGGTGATCAGATCATGACGGCGGAGGCCTATCATGAAACGGTGCAAAATCTTCTCAAGCGCCTTGATATTCGCGTTGCCGCAGACGAGATGATCGGCGTCAACGATACAGGGCTGAAGCTGCTGATCCACATCAGCGATGAGCTGCGCTGCCGCCGCCGGGAGACCTCGGTGGACACCTACAAGACCAAGGTTCTTTACGATTATCTTCTGCCCTATGGCGAGCATGTGATCCTGCAAGAAGGCGTACCCGGCACCACCACCGACACTTATGACGACGTATACCGCAGCGGTGAAATGGTCAACACCGTGTTGGTGGATCGCAGTGACAGCACGGCCAAGGCGCAGATCATCGTCTATGGCCGCCTTGTCAAGGAGGTGGAGCGGGATGACCGTATCGCCCGGGACGTACCCTATGGCGGCGGCTCCAGCGGCGGTTATCTGGTGTTCCAGTCCGGATACAGTATGACGTATCATGACAAGGTCATCTGTAACTCCACCGCCTATTACAGCGGCGGCGAAAAGGGCGCTGCCTTTACCACCTCCACCGGCCACGCCGTTGGTCTGGGCATCATTGCCGCCGACCCCAAAACCTTCCCCTATCACTCCCGCATGTTCATTCAGGGTGTGGGCGGCGGCAAGGTTTACGGTATCGGTCAGGTCGAGGACACCGGCGGCATGAAGGGCAACGTTGTGGACCTATGGTTCCCCACATATGCCGACTGTGTGGTATGGGGCCGCCGCAATGTGACCTGCTGGCTGCTGGACTGAGCCATGCCAATACCCCTGCCGCAATTTTCAGGATATAAAAACGATCCGATCAGGTTTGATCGGATCGTTTTTCTCATTCTATGAGCCGTCTTTCCAAAAGCGATGATCGTCAGATACCGCCAACCCTCAGAAATACCGTCTCAGACTTTTGCCTTTTCAGGGAACTGGATCTGCGCCAGAATTACCGCGGCAAACATCACCGCGCAGCCAATGTACTCGCGGACGGTCATCTGCTGGTGCAGGATAATCACCCCGGCAATCACCGCGAATACACTCTCCAGACTCAGCAGAATGGTAACCACCGTGGGGTTGGAATCCTTCTGCGCCAGAATCTGCAAGGTATAGCCTACGCCGCAGGAAAATACGCCCACATACAGCAGCGGCAGGATGCAGGAGAGCATGGCGGCAAAGTCCACCGTCTCAAAAATAAACATGCAGACCGCCGAGATGGTTCCCGCAAACAGGAACTGCAGGCAGCTGAGCTTCACACCGTCGCAGAATCCGGTGAAATAATCAATCACCAGAATATGTACCGCAAAGCACACGGCACACATCAAAACCAGGAAATCGCCGGGAGCCAGCGAAAAATCGCCCTTGATGCACAACAGATACAGCGCCACAACGCTGCATACCACGGCGATCCAAGTGGGCAAATTCACCTTCCGCTTGAAAAACAGGCCGAACACCGGCACCAGCACCACATACAGCGCCGTGATAAAGCCCGCCTTGCCGGCCTCGGTACCGGCCACAAGACCCGCCTGCTGGAAATTAGAGGCGATGGCCAGCGCCGCGCCGCAGCACAAGCCGCCCAGCCACAGCCTTTTGTTGGCAGCCCTGCGCTGAATCGCTGTCAGACTGGGTTTGTCTTTCTTCAGCTTGTCACTGATGAAAATAACCACCAGCAGCGTCAGCACCGCGATAAAGTAGCGCGCAGCATTAAACGCAAACGCTCCGATTGCATCGGCGCACATGTCCTGCGCCACAAACGCCGTACCCCAGATAAACGCAGCCAGAATGGGAAATACCACCTGACGGACTTGATTGTGCTTCATTGTGAATAATCCTTTCTCTCATAAGGTCGTCATTAGTTTTCTTTCGGCGGGCCGGAATGCCATTGGAATTTTCGCTCCGTTCCGTGAATCAGGCGGTTAATATTCTCCCGATGACACCAGACCACCAGCGCAGAGATCATAAAAGCCAGCGCCGTATACAGCCAGTTGTGGCCGTAGAACAAAAATACGGAAACGGTCAGGCTCACACCTGCGAACACGGAGCCAAGGGATACATACTTACTCAGCAGCCACAGCACCGCAAACAGCCCCCATGCAGTCAGGCCCACCTTCCAGCCCAGCATCCACGCCAGCGTGCCGCCGCACAGGATGCCCTTTCCGCCCTTGAATCCATAGAAAGCGGGAAACATATGCCCCAGCTCACAGCCGATCCCGGCCAGCAGCAGGCCCAGCGTCCAATCGCGGCACACAAAATAAAACAGATAGCCGCCGATAAGGCCCGCCACCACCGTCTTTCCCATGTCGCAGGCAATCACACCCAGCGCATACTTTGCACCATAGGTGCGGTAAAAATTGGTCAGGCCCGCATTGCCGCTGCCGTGGGTGCGCACATCGTCCTTGATGATAAAATGTGAGATCACCACTGCGCCGTTAAAGCAGCCCAGCAAATAAGACACCAGCAGCGTCAGCGCCACGCAAAATACGATGCTCATCAGCCCTCGTCCTCTCCCTTCTGCCGAATGGTCATGATAATAGGCGTTCCCTCCAGGCCGAACACGCTGCGGATCTGGTTTTCCAGATAGCGGCGGTAGGAGAAATGGAACAGCTTCTTATCGTTGCAGAACACCACAAAATGGGGCGGCTTGATCCCCACCTGCGTCATATAGTAGATTTTCAGGCGGCGGCCCTTGTCCGTTGGCGGCTGCACGCGGGTCTGTGCATCAGCCAGTACGCTGTTGAGCATACCGGTGGTAATCCGCATGGACGCCTGATCGTTGACATAGTTAATCAGTTCAAACAGCCGGTTCACCCGCTGTCCTGTCAGGGCGGAGATGAATACAATGGGCGCGTAGGGCATAAAGCTGAGGTCGCGGCGCACATTCTCGCGCATACGATCCATGGTCTTGTCGTCCTTTTCCACCGCATCCCACTTGTTGACCACGATGATGCAGGCCTTTCCCGCCTCATGGGCAAGTCCTGCCACCTTGGTGTCCTGTTCGGTCACGCCGTCGTTGGCGTCGATCATAATGAGGCACACATCGCTGCGCTCAATCGCCATGGTGGCCCGCAGAACACTGTATTTCTCAATATTGTCATCCACCTTGGACTTTTTCCGCATACCGGCGGTATCGATAAAATTATACTTGCCCTGCCCATTCTCAAAATAGCTGTCGATTGCGTCACGGGTGGTGCCCGCCACATTGCTGACGATCACCCGCTGCTCACCCAGAATCTTGTTGGTCAGGCTGGACTTTCCCACATTGGGCTTGCCGATGATGGCCACCTGAATCACATCGGACGTATCCTCCTCGTCCTCCTCGGGCGGGAAGTACTTCAGGCACTCATCCAGCAAATCGCCGGTGCCGTGTCCGTGTACAGCCGACACCGCGACCGGATCTCCCAGGCCCAGATTGTAAAACTCATAGAAATCGGGGTCCACCGTACCTGTGGCGTCCATTTTATTGACCGCCAGCACGATCGGTTTCCTGCTGCGCTGCAGCATTCCCGCCACCTCCTGATCGGCGGCGGTCATACCGGTTTTGATATCGGTGACAAAAATGATGACCGTGGCATTATCAATGGCGATCTGGGCCTGTTCGCGCATGAAAGAGAGGATCTGGTTGTCGGTGCTCGGTTCGATACCGCCGGTATCCACCAGCCGGAACTTGCGGCCCAGCCACTCGCTCTCGCCGTAAATACGGTCGCGTGTCACGCCGGGCGTATCCTCCACGATACTCAGCCGCCGCCCGATCAGCTTATTAAACAGCATGGACTTGCCCACATTGGGCCGTCCTACGATTGCAATCAAGGGTTTTGCCATTGTCTTATCCCTCCGTTTCCAAAATAGCGTCCAGCAGCTCGCCGCCGTCAGCACCCACGATCCGCACCGGGCTGCCCAGTTCCTGGGACAGCCTGTCCACCGTGTAATCGTCCAAAAACACCGTTTCTCCGTGGCGCAGCATGTGCACCGGCAGCAGCACCCGCCGTCCGTCCACTCTGCCCTTCAGCTGCGCGGCGATATCCTGCCCCGTCAGCAAACCGGCCACATCGATCGTATGGCCGAAGAAATCGTTTTTCACCGCATGGACCCGTGCATCCAACCGCGGGAAATAAGCCATGGCCCTGTCCATCAGCTCCTGCAAAAAAGGAGCGGCAGCAGTGCCCGTGGCGATGGTAATGGGGCTGGGCGAAGCGCCGGGATCCTCCATGCGCATAGCGCCGAGGAACTCCTGCTCCAGCAGACGCAGCATACCCACGCCGTTTTCCAGCTGGCGATAGCCCTCATAGTAATCCTCGCCGGGAAGCTCCATTCCGGCCCGCAAAAACAGCTCATCGGCGCAGAAAAAACGGCGCGTCCCGAAACGGCGCAGGTTTTCCTGTCCGAAGGCTTCGGCATCGGCAATGATCTGCCGGGCACACGCGCTGTCCACCGGGGTCAGCTTGGCCAGTCCCTGCCGATACTTGGTGATACCGACCGGTACCAGTGAGCAGCTGGAAAACTGCCATTCCGTCAGATCCCGCAGTGTACGCCGCAGCTGCTCGCCGTCATTCCATCCCGGGCAGATCACGATCTGGCCGTTCATCACGATCCCGGCTTTGCAGAATGCCTTGATATATTCCAGCGACCGCTCGGCATCCTTATTGCCCAGCAGCGTACAGTGCAGCTGCGGATCCGTGGCATGAACCGAGACGTTGATGGGGCTGATGTGCAGGTCAATGATCCGCTGTGCCTCCCGCTCGGAAAGGTTGGTTAGCGTGGTATAGTTGCCCAGCAGAAAGCTCAGGCGCTCATCATCGTCCTTGATATATAGGGACGGGCGCATATGGGGCGGCATCTGATCCACAAAGCAGAACAGGCAGTGGTTGGCACACTGGTGCATCTCGTCCATCAGATAGGTCTGAAAATTCAATCCCAGATCCTGCCCCTCCGGCTTTCGGATGGTAACCGTGCGCACATGGTCATCCCGGCGCAGACGCAGCACCGTTTTGGGATCATAGCCGTAAAACCGGTAGTCCAGCACGTCCACGATCTTGTGGCCGTTGATCTCCAGCAGCTGCTCCCCCACGGTGATCCCGGCCTTTTCCGCCGGGGAATGAGGGTCTATGGATGTGATGACGGTACTCATGGTGAAAGCTCTCCTATAAAATGGCGCATGGCCGCATAGTAACTTAATCATTATAGCGATTTTTCCCTCTATACGCAAGATATAAAGCAAAAAATCTGTTAAAAGCAAAAAAGTAAGGAGGGAAGATAGCTCTTCCCTCCTAACAAGGACACACGTCGATGACTTACTTGCCAGCGGCCACGGACTTGATCTCCTTGACCTGACGGCCATTGTAGGTACCGCATTCCGGGCACATTCTGTGAGGCAGATGCAGCGCACCACACTTGGGGCATGCCACCAGACCGGGAGTCGCCAGCTTCCACACGGAGCTGCGTCTCTTATTGCGTCTTTGCTTCGATACTTTTCCCTTAGGGACTGCCATGTTGACACCTCCTTGGTCTTTTAACTGCCGTGAGCAGTAGTATAATAGTTCAGCTTCCGCTTACCGATCTTCCAAAAGCTGTGCCAGCTTTGCAAGCCGCGGATCTACCGCCTTTTTGCAGCGGCACGCCTCATGGTTCAGGTTGACGCCGCAGCCGGGGCACAGGCCCTTACAATCGGGAGAGCAGAGGGTTTTCGTGTCCATCTCAAGGATAAACGCAGTGCGAGCCACTTCGCCCAAGTCCACCTCATCGTTTTCCAGCAGCACGATCTCCTCATCGTCGTCAGACTGCCGTTCCTCTGCCAGCACGCACTGGTATTCAACGGTTTTGTCCTCGGTAAAGGGTTCCGCACAGCGGTCACAGATACAGTGGAGTGTCGTACTTGCCTCGAGCGTACACAGCAGGACGCCGGCCTTGTTCCTGATCCGGCCTTCCACAGTGACCGGCTGGGACACGGGGTAGCTGCCGCCGAATTCCAAATCGCTCAGATCCATCTCAAAAGAAAAATCCTGCGCCGCATCCGGCGTATGCAGCAGCTTGTTTACATTCAAAAGCATAGTACACCTCGCAATGACACGAATAGTATTATAGCGTGAAAGGAAGGGGTTGTCAAACATTTTTTGCAAAAAATTCCCCACTTTTCGCATTTTCTGTCCCCGGACGAATTTCCTTTGACAATTCCCCCGCCCTTGGGTACAATAAGATAGATTTTTCTTCTGCGGGAGGTATGTCCCATGCGGGAACTGACCATTGGAAAAAATGATGCAGGCCAGCGGCTGGATCGCTTTATCGCCAAATCGCTGCCGCTGCTTCCATCGGCGCTGCTGCAAAAATACATCCGGCTCAAGCGCATCAAATGCAACGGCGCCCGAGCGCAGCGGGATCAGCGGCTTCAGGAAGGCGATGTGCTGCAATTATACATCAACGACGAGTTCTTTGACAAGCCCCGTGAGGACAATCTGTTCCTGACGCTGTTCAAGCCCAGTCTGACCATTGTGTATGAGGATGAAAACCTGATGCTGCTGGATAAGCGGCCGGGGCTGGTGGTGCACGCCGACGAGACGGAAAAGGTCAATACCCTCATCAACCACATTCAGGCCTACCTCTATCAGAAGCGGGAATGGAATCCCAAATGGGAGAACGCCTTTACCCCCGCCCTGTGCAACCGCATTGACCGCAACACCGGCGGCATCGTGATCGCCGCCAAAAATGCCGAAACGCTGCGGATCATCAACGAGAAGATCCGCGATAGAGAGATGGACAAGCGCTACCTGTGCATCACGGTGGGCGCGCCGCAGCCGCTCAAAGGCCGCGTGGAGGTCTTTCTGGTGAAGGACGAGAAGAAGAAGGAGGTCTCTGTCCGCACCAAGCCGGTACCCGGCGGAAAAACAGCCATCACCACCTACGAGACGTTGGCGCGCCGCGGTGAGCTGGCACTGGTGGAGGTAGGGCTGGAGACAGGCCGTACCCACCAGATCCGCGCCACCTTTGCCCACATGGGCTGTCCCCTGCTGGGAGACGGCAAATACGGTCGTGGCGATGTAAACCGCCGCTACGGTGAAACACGACAGGCGCTGTATTCCTACAAGCTGACCTTTGATTTCCCCACCGATGCCGGAATGCTGAACTATCTGCGCGGCCGTACCTTTGAAGTCGCGCAGGTTCCCTTCCGCGAAAAATACTTTGGCGCATAGCAGCATTAACGCCCCGAAACGGTGCAACCGTCTCGGGGCGTTATTTTGCTTATCTGTGCAGCAGCGGGCTCAGCGGCTTGTAGACCAGGAAGCACAGCGCCACATCCAGCATGCCCTTGCAGAAGGTGAAGGGCACGTTGAACACCAGCAGGCAGTTGAAAAGGGCGTTCTGGGTGGGCATATGGGACACGCCGCCCAGAATATCCTCGTACATGCCTACAATAGCCTCCAGCGGCAGATTATACAGCACCACATAGGCGGGGTAGACGATGAAATAGTTGGCCACGATGCTGATGAGTGCCATGGCCACCGCCCCCACCAGCGAGCCGATCAGCGCGCTCTTGCGGCTCTTGCTGCGCTTGTAGATCACACCGGCGGCGAACACGAAAATCGCGCCCAGAATAAAGTTGGACAGCTCGCCCACACCGGCGCTGGAGCCGAAGGGAAGGTGCAGCAGGTTCTTCACCAGCTGAATGGCGACGCCATATACGGGGCCCAGGGAGAAGGTGCCCAGCAGGGCGGGCAGGTCGGAGATGTCCAGCTTGATAAAGGCCGGCATCAGCGGAATGGCGAATTCGATGAATTGCAGCACGGCGGCCACAGCCGTCAGCATGGCAGCCACGGCAAGGCGATGGGTTTTCTGATGTTGTGTCATAAAAAAAGACTCCCTTTTGATGATGTAACACCCTTGGAAGCGATTGTCTCCCAAGGTGCACGCATCAAAAAAGAGCATTACGAAAATGCCGTACACGCCTTCTCTCATCCAGACTGTAACTGTCGGTACCGGAATTACACCGGTTCCTGCTCACCTCGGAAAAGGCTCGCTCGCGGACTATACCGCCGGTGGGGAATTACGCCCCGCCCCGAAGACAAATGATCCAGTTGTGTTCATCCGACATGATACCGCATTATACGGAAAAAAGCAAGCCCTTTTTCATCTCGGCGAAGAAAAAATCTGAGAATTGGCTTTGTAGAAGCTTTTTATTTTGAAGGTTCAACTGGCGGCACCATCACCGCCGCACCGCAGCCTTACATCTATACCATGGCTATGAAAGCACCGGCGCAAGTTTTGCATCTCGCACCGGTGCAGCCGATTCTATATAGCGTATATCTTCTGTCCCATAATGTGTTCTTATGAGGCAATTTTCGTCGGATGGGCATCTGATACAAAAATCATGCTATCATAAAGCACCGCAGGCGGCTGAAAGATCCGGTAGCTGGGTGGGAGGAGCCGCATCATGACCGAATACCCCTCTCCCAGATTCCCCATATAGGCGTATTCGGAAATCTGCCTGCCTAGCTCGGTGTTTTCCGGGACTTTTGCAAAATCCAGCCAACAAATATCATATCCGGCGCGTTTTGCCGCTTTTGCCAGGGGGTCGTGAGAATAAAACAGCTGGCAGGTACGCTTGGCAGAGGAGCGTGCCGGCATATTGCAGCGCGTCCTGTAAAAATCCGTACCGATCACATAGTAACCATTCTCCGCGTCTTTGGATAAAATCTTCCCCATGGAATCATAGCTGCCCCATTTTGCAACATGGCTGTTGTGCCCTGTTATAAAAATCTGCCCATGGCCGCCGCGCTGTTCTTGCCGAAGGATCCACTTTACATTTTCGGCCATAAACTGATCTCTCAGCGCACCGCCGTCAGCCGTCGATATGCTTTGCAGTTCACAGTATTGCAGCAGCATATCTGCGTAGTGAACCGCCCTGTCGGATGCCCCGCCGTTTTTCAGCTCGCTTTTTACTTGTGTAAGGACTTCCGTTTGCGTGGAGAGTTCATATGCAGGATTCAAGCTTTCCCCCACGACAAGCTTCTCTAAAGCGGTCGTGTCGATGTGCAATTCCGCACAGGCTTCCATTAAAAATTGGAACGCATAGGAGAGCCGCTGCATATCAAAGCCGTAAAAGCGAATGTCGTCCCCCTCCGAGGCGTTTTTATTGTACGCACGCATATAGGAGATCAGCTCTGCCATCTCATCCGTTCGGTAAACGGCAAAGCCTATTGCTGCCGCCGCTTCCTGCGCGGTTCCCTCTCCTCCGTGTATATATCGGTTGACCTGCTCGCATCCGCCGTAGTCGCCCTCCAGTGCAAAAGCCCTCACATCGCATTGCTCCATCGCTTTCTTGAAAATATCCAGCTTCAATTGCTGAAATTCCACATTTCCGTGGGTTGCCTCTCCCAATGCAATGATTTTTTTATCCTGCGGCAGGGAGAGATTTTCTACTGACTGCGCATATGCTTTAAGTTCCTCTGCATTGGCGGATTTTCCTGTGGAAAATCCGCCAAAACGCATGAATATCATGGCTGATAGCGATGCAATGATCATCAGCCCCAACAGCATATATCGGATTTCAAAATGTTTCTTTTTCTTCAAGCTTAATCATACCTCTTATGAAAATACATTTGCATCGAGCCGCTTTCCCAATTACTGTACCTCGTGCAGCAATTCCTCGGCAGAAAGATTAAATAGCTTTGCAACGGCAATCAAGTTGGAGGTACTTGGGTCAGCCGTTCCGTTTTCCCATTTCGAGACCGCTTGCCTGCTTACGCCGATCGCTTCTGCTACAAATTCCTGCGTCATCTTGCACGCTTCACGATGCTGCTTCAAAACCTCACCCAGAGATTTTTTAGTCATTGCTTTTTCTTTTCTGACTTCCGTTGACCTGATATATCTGCTGAGCGCTTTCACCAGAAATACGCCCAAAACCACAAAGGTCGCAATCACCACAAGGCCAATGAAAAGGATAAAAGGAAAAATCGTTGTTGCCAGAAACTTCATATCATCACCTCCTGATGGCCTTATCATAGCAAATTTTCGTAGGTTCCGCCACCAACTATCACGATCGTATCCGTTGCTTTTCGGTTGCAAATGTAAAATGACACGATTTTCAGCCAGCTGCCTATAAAAAGAGATGGCTGCCAAAAGGGCAGCCATCTCCCGATATCATTCTGCGGTGTCCGCTTCCGTTGTCTTGGCGGTCTTGGCCAGTTCTTCCTCCTCCAGCACGCGATAGGCCACCTTGCCCACCAGCGTCTTGGGCAGCTCCTCACGGAACTCTATGTCATAGGGCATGGCATATTTAGCCACGTGCTTACGGCAATAGGCCAGCAATTCCTTCCGGGTCGTGTCATCGGCGGGAACGCCGGGCTTGAGCATGACGAACGCCTTCACCTTCTGCATCTTATAGGCGTCGGGTACACCGATGACGCAGCTCATCTGCACCGCCTCGTTGGCGTCCAGAATGTTCTCGATCTGGCCGGGATACACATTATAGCCCGATGAGATGATCATCCGCTTGGCGCGGCCGCGGAAGTAGATAAAGCCCTGATCGTCCATCACGCCCAGATCGCCGGTATAGACCCATGTCAGGCCGTCATCGTGGCGGCGCAGGGTTTTGGCCGTCTCTTCCGGGTGGTTCATGTACTCCTTCATAACGGTGGGACCGGCCAGCAAAATCTCCCCTTCCTCACCATAGGGCAGCTCTTCATCGGTGCCGGGCTTGACGATCTTGATGTAGGTATCCGGGAACGGCAAGCCGATAGAGCCCTCCTTATAAATGTGGGTAGGCGTCAGGCAGCAGGCGGTAACGGTCTCCGTCGTGCCGTAGCCCTCCCGCACCTGAACAACGGCATGGTGATCGTACAGGAACTTGTCAAACTTCTTCTTCAGCTCGATGGACAGGCTGTCGCCGCCGGAGAACACGCCCTTGAGGCTGCTCAGGTCAGCGCCGTCCATGCTGGGCAGGCGCAGCAGCGCCTCATACAGCGTGGGCACACCGGCGATGAAGTTGCACTTGTACTTGACGATCTGCTTGGCGTAGCTCTTGGCGGTAAAGCGGGGGATCAGGATACAGCGCCCGCCCTGAGAGAGCATGGAGTGGACGCACACGCCCAGGCCGAAGCCGTGGAACAGGGGCATAGCCGCCAGCATCCGGTCACCGGGCCGGAACATGGGGTTGGTGGCAATGATCTGCTGGCCCAGCGCGTTGAAGTTGCCGTTGGTCAGCACAATGCCCTTGGTAGTGCCGGTGGTGCCGCCGGAGTACAGGATCACGGCAGGATCGTCAAAACCCCGCTCTACCCGGTAGTTCTTGTAGAAGCAGAACCGGGACATGTCCATGAATTCCCGCCAGCGGATCACAGGCGCATCCTCGGGAATTTTCTGGATCTTGCGGCCCTCGGTCAGCATATAACCGGCGCGGATGGTACGGCTGAGCGCGTCCTTCACCGAGGCAATGATGATGTTGATGATACCGGTATTCTGCCGGATATGCTCAAACTTATCATAGAACTGATCCAGCGTGATGGCGGTGGTGGACTGGGACTCGTTGAGATAGAACTCGATCTCCTTCTCCGCCGACAGCGGGTGGATCATGTTGGCAATACCGCCCACCAGATTGACGGCGTAGAACATATAGATCGCCTGCGGGCAGTTGGGCATGGCGATGGTCACCCTGTCACCCACCCGGACGCCCAGCGTTTTCAGGCTCTTGGCGCATTTTTCGATCTCCTGCACCATCTTGCGATAGGTGGTAGACCGGCCCATAAAATCAAAGGCGATGTTGTTGGGATATTTCTCAGCCATACGCTCCACAGCGTCGAACATACTGCCCTGAAAATACGCAAGATGCATGGGCACGTCGCCCAGATAATCCTTCCACGGCGTCTTGACTTCACTCATACTGTACTTCCTCCTTCAAGGGTTTCTCCAGTTCTTCGGGGTGCTCCAGCAGGTACTTCAGCAGCCGTACAGATTTGGAATAGTAGTACCCATCCGCCAGACGCTCATCAATGGTCAATCCCAGATCCAGCGTCTCGCGCATGGTCACGCCGCCGTCGGCGTCATAAAAAGGTGACAGCTTCTTTTCTCCGATGATACAGAACATGGAGCAGGTGCCCCAGTTGGTCAGGTGGTGATAGCCGCACTTGAGCTTGATGGACCCCAGATTGGAGATGACCACAGAGCTATAATACGGGTCGGTGGCAATAATGTCCGCCGGCACCCAGCCGTGCTTATCCAGCCACATCAGGATACGGATGGCCGCCTTGCTGATAAAGCGGGGGATCTTGTTCAGATAGTCCATCACGCCCGTGGTGGGATCCACCTTCTCGCTGCGGCACTCCTGCACCTGCTTGCGGATGTACTCATGCACGTCTGCCAGCGTGTTATCCTCCCGGCTGTGCAGGAAAGCCAGCGCCTCAGCGCCCTTGTCGGAGAACTGCTTTTTCACCACAAAGGCGGCGGACACCTCGTTGCGCTGATAGAAATTACTGTTGACGATAAAGCGGCTCAGCTTCGGCCGCAGGGTGATGGTTTTCAGCAGTGCCGCCACCACCAGATGGAACATGGTATAGGGAAAATCCGTCTCCACTTTGTTTTTCTCCGCCAGGTAGGCGTTCATCGCCGTCAGGTCGATACGCTCGGAAACATATGCCTCATTATCGCAGCGGTTGGGATAGATAATGCCGGTGATATAATGAAGGGAATCCAGCTCCCGCAGCAGACGCCCGTCCTTACGATCCCCTCTGCGGCGTTTTTGTTGCTCCATATGTGTATATAACTCCTTCTTTAAAAAGTAGAATTAACCCGTGCAAGAAAACATAAAACCAGTATAACATTATAGACATATCTTTCCGATTTGTCAAATTGCGTGAAAACGTGATTGCAATCCCACCGCGGCTATGCTACTATTTAATTACAGAAAATCAAACGATGTTTATAGCTCGCGTACAATCGTGAAGGAGGAACCACTATGCTGACCATGGCAATGCTGCACGACGCACAGCGCGTCCTGTCCGGCGTGATCAATCAGACGCCGGTCATCCCCAGCACCGGTATCACCCAGAACTGTCGTTTGTACCTAAAGGCCGACTGCCTGCAAAAAACCGGCGCATTCAAGCTGCGCGGCGCCTATTACAAGATCTCCACCCTCTCCGACGAGGAAAAGGCCCGCGGCGTAATTGCCTGTTCCGCCGGCAACCACGCACAGGGCGTGGCCTATGCCGCCCGGGATATGGGGATCCACGCAGTAATCTGCATTCCTCAGGGAGCCCCCCTCTCCAAGATCGAAGCCACCCGCAGCTACGGTGCCGAGGTGGTGCTGGTGCCCGGCGTCTACGACGACGCCTATGCCGAGGCCATCCGTCTGCGGGATGAAAAGGGCTATACCTTCATTCATCCCTTTGACGATTACAACATTATGGCAGGTCAAGGCACCATCGGTCTGGAGATTCTCAATCAGCTGCCGGACGTGGATGTTATCGTCACCGCCATCGGCGGCGGCGGTCTGATTTCCGGCGTGGCCAAGGCCGTCAAGGAGCTGAAGCCCTCCTGTCAGGTCATCGGCGTACAGGCAGAGGGTGCCGCCAGCATGTACGAGGCGCTGCGTCAGGATAAGATCGTTACCCTGCCGCGGGTGGGCACCATGGCCGACGGGATTCAGGTCAAAACCGCAGGAACGCTGACCTTCGACATGTGCCGGAAGTATGTGGACAAGGTCGTTACCGTCAGCGAACGTGAAATTGCCGCCGCGATCCTGACCATTCTGGAAAAGCAGAAGCTCCTTACCGAGGGAGCCGGCGCCGTCAGCGTGGCGGCGGTCATGTCCGGCAAGATCGACGTGACGGGTAAGAATGTCTGCGCGCTGCTGTCCGGCGGCAATGTGGACGTGACCATGCTGGAGCGCATCATCAAGCACGGCCTGACTGCCGAGGGCCGCGTCGCCAGCTTTTCCACCGTGCTGCCCGACCAGCCCAATTCGCTGGCCACCTATCTGGCCGCCCTGTCTCACGAGGGGGTCAATGTGCTGGAGGTATACCACGAGCGCAGCAGCATGAAGGTGGGTGTCGGCTCCTGCCGCGTCCGCGTGGTGGTAGAGACCCGCAACCACGCCCATATCCGGCAGCTGTACAGCTATCTGACGGAACAGGGCTATACCATTAAGGAGTAAAGCATATGAAACTTGCCAACGCACTGGCCCAGCGGGCCGACTTGCAGCGCCGTATCGCTCAGCTGGGCTCCCGGCTGATGAACAATGCCAAGGTGCAGGAGGGTGAACAGCCTGCCGAGGAGCCGAAGGAGCTGCTCGCTGAGCTGGAGAGCGCAAGCGCCCAGCTGGAGGAGCTGATCGGCCGCATCAACCTGACCAATACCGCCGCCCGCTGCGAAACGGGCGAGAGCCTGACGGTGCTGCTGGCCCGGCGGGACTGCCTGAAAATGAAGCTGGGCATCTACCGGGAATTTTTGCAGAATGCCAGCGACGTGGTGCCCCGGGGCCTGCGGACCGAGATCCGCATCGTCAGCACCGTGAAGGTCTCCCAGATGCAAAAGCAGGTAGATGACATGTCCCGCGACCTGCGGCAGCTGGAGGAGACCATTCAGAGCCTGAACTGGACCACTGAGCTGCAATAGCAATATTTGTTGTAACCGGGACAAGGCGGACGCCATCTCTGAGGCTGAGAATGAGTCCTCGCAGTATGGATGGAGCGAGCGCAGCTCCGGGGTTCGATTCCCCACTGCATGACGCACGCGCCGCATACCGCACACGCGCAAAAAAACAATGCATCGTTACCACCACGGCGTCGATTTTCCCGGCAGGGTGGGACAGGGGACAATATCATAAAAATCCCGCGGCACTTGCCGCGGGATTTTTCATGTCCTCATTCTCCGCTCCGCAGGGTGTCCCGCACCCGCATAAGGGCCTTTCCCAAAATACTCTCTCCCTGCCACTGGGCCGTATCCTGATGGCGGGGGTCGTCCAGCGCGAGGCCGATGCCCCAGATACGGTCGTTGGGAGAGCATTCGGCGATCAGGGCGTCTCCCGTGGCCAGCAGCTGATGCTTCAGGCCGCTGTTCTGGCCGAACTTGGCCAGCAGCCCACGGTAGATGACCTCCTGCCGTACCGCCGCCCATTTGGCCTCGTCATAGGGGGTGATGGACCGGCCCAACAGCTTCACCGTTTTGGGATCGGGGTTTTCCATCACCTTGGCGGCAGTGGCCTCGTCGCCGCAGCACAGAGCCTTGTGCCGCATGAGATACTGCTCAGCGTTAAGGTAGGTGACGCCGTCCACGGTAAACACCGCCGGATACCAGTTGCTGAACCAACCGTTAGGGCCGTATTCATGGAAAAAGCCCACCACGTTTCCGGTGATCGGAGCGTCCCCCTCCGTAACGGCGAATTCCTCGTATAGATCGTAGGTGCGCCGGTCCGGTGCGCACAGCGTCACATCCGGCGCAGTCTCCGGGTGTACCCTGCGCCAGCGCTCCACCGCCACCAACGCCGCCGGAACGGCAAACTGCGGCGGCCAGCCGCCCTCCGTGCCCAGCGTGGGAATGGCCACACTGTCAAAGCCGCCGCTCAGTGCCGCGTCCAAAACACTATGGTAGCACCGGCTCAGTACCGCCGTCTCGTGGGGACAGCCCTCATAGCGCGGCACCGCGGCCGGAATACCGCCGCCGCCTTGCGCGGTGTCTGCGTAACAGGCGCAGCCGGCCTGATCGGCGCTGCCCAGGAAAAAGGAAAGCTTCATGTTGCACCTCCTTATTTTTGCCCATTTTACCATATACCCCGGGAAATCGCAATTGCCCTTTCTCCGCGAAGGTGATATGATAGGCAAAAAGGAGGCGTCCGCCATGGATATTCCCGCCCGCTGCCGTGATGAGAACGGCTATCTGATCCGCCAGAGCCTGATGACCGATATTCCCTATGGCTGCCGCACAGCGGCGGAAAAAGGCTGCGGCTTTATCGCGGTGTATAATGCCGCCCGAGCTCTTGCCCAGCCGGTAACGGAAACGGAGGTCTGGCAGTTTTTCCATGGCCGGGTGTTTCTGCGGGGCATTATGGGCACCACCGTCGGTCACGTCTGCCGGGGCGTCTATCGCTTCGGCATGAAGGTCACCGGCCTGCGGTACCGGAATCTGAAAGACACCAAGGCCGGGATCCTGTGGTATCACACCGGGCGCTCCCGCCACTATGTGCTGGTGCGCCGGTGTGAGGACGGCCGCTATGCCTTTCCCAACTCTGCCGCGCCGGGCCCCATGGGCTTTCCGGATTTTTATAATAAATACGTCAAGCACCTGCGTCTGACGCCGCTGCACATCGACCTGCCCATTATGTTCACCGTGACGGTGGACAGGCGGGATCGAAGGAGATAGCGCCAGAAACACAAAATGTAAAATGCACTTGACTTTTTTGCAGTTTTATGGCACTATAAAGTAAAGTATACTTTACTTTATGGAGGGTACTTTATGAAACGCTGGATGAAATGGGCGATGGCCGCGGCGCTTATATTAGCGCTGGCATGGCTTATGGCAGGGCGTGACTATCACGAAAGCGCCGCCGTGGCGCAAGACGGCGTTACCTTCTATCCCCGCGCCGACCGGCTGTACGCCTTTGCCGGCATATACACATGGGACGGCGCAGGCGACACGGTGGAATACGTCATACCTGACCGGGTAAACGGTGCAAAGGTCACGTCTCTGGGCGGCCTTGTCTACGGTACCGCCTTCAAAAAGCTGCCCTACGGCTGGGGTCTGGCGCTGCCGCAGACTTTCCGGGGTGCGAAGCAATACCATTTGGAGCCGCCGGAAAATGCCACACCCGTTACGCTGACGGTACACCTGCATCTGGGGCGCTATGTTTCCCATATAGCGAATATGGGCGTGCCCGATGCCGTGTGGTATTGCGGCGGCGATGAGAGCTACAGCCTGCGGCAGCGGTGGGTCATTACCTGCGACGAGCGGAACAAGACCTATTATGCCGAGGACGGACGGCTCTACTACCGTCAGACCGGTAAGCCGGTGGATTTCGATTATGAAACGGAGTGAGCGGAATGCAGAACCGTGTGGCCCTTTTGCGGCGGGAGCAGAATATGCGGCAGGAGGAGCTGGCCCGGGCCGCCGGGGTCTCCCGCCAGTCCATTATTGCCATCGAAAAGGGGCGCTCCGTGCCGTCGCTGGAGGTGGCACTGCGCATTGCCCGGTGCTTTTCCGTGCCGGTAGAGGCGGTGTTCCTTCTGGAGGAGCGCCCGTGGCATTCACGTCCTGCCTCCCACGAGGCATGTTTTCCCATCGTCGCTCAGGGCGACCCGGCACTGTCCGACATGACCTACGGCGGCTATCCGCTGCATTATAACGGCGGTGAGGTCATTGCCGCCTATAACGCCATGTGCCTGCTGGAACGGGGACAGCCGCTCTCGGAGGTGATCGGCGAATTCGAGGACAACGGTCTAACGCTGCTGGGCGGCGCGTTGGGCACGGATCCCCGCCGCCTGCCGGAGTATTTTGCCGCCCACGGCGTTGCTTGCCTGCCCTGCAAAAAGGGCGCGCTTACGCCCGGCGTATACCTGTGCAGCTATACCGCCATGTCGCTTTTAAAGGAGGGACGCGGTCTGCATACAGTGGCGCTGCATGTTACGGCGTCTGGTATGGCGGTCTACAACCAGCAGAACGACGACGCCGGCGCGGTGCAGGATCCGACGGTGCAGGCATTCTTCCGTGGTAAAACCGTGGTCATGCTCCTGCGCGTGACGGCAGAAGCGCGTTGACAGCAGCGCAAGCCAACAAAATGCAGAAGCCCCCTCCTTGCGCAAAATATCAGCTCTCACCAGCACCCGAAACCACATGCTTTCGGGTGCTGTTTTTACGCAGCAAATTGCCTATTGACACAGTGGGTAATTCGTGCTATCATGAAGTCAACCTACAAAGCTGGTGGGTATATAATCCCATCCGGCAAATGATATTCATTCAGGAGGAACGCCATGCAGATCTATGCAGATAACGCGGCCACCACGAAAATGAGCCGCACGGCCATCGACGCGATGCTGCCCTATATGGAAACCTATTTTGGAAACCCCTCCAGCCTGCATACCGTCGGCCAGCAGGCGGCCGAGGCGCTGCAAAAGGCGCGGGAGACAGTGGCGGCCTGTCTCGGCTGCCAGCCCAGAGAGATCACCTTCACCTCCGGCGGCAGCGAGGCCGACAATCAGGCCATCCTCTCCGCCGCCCGCATCGGCCAGCGGAAAGGCAAGCAGCACATCATTTCCACCGCTTTCGAGCATCATGCGGTGCTGCACACACTGAAAAAGCTGGGAAAAGAGGGCTTTGAGGTGCAGCTGCTGGACGTAGGGCCCACCGGCACCGTCACCGCAGCGCAGGTATCTGACGCCATTCGGGAGGATACCTGTCTTGTAACCATCATGTACGCCAACAACGAGATCGGCTCCATCCTGCCCATTCCGGAGATCGGCGCCGTGTGCAGGGAAAAGGGTGTGCTGTTCCATACCGACGCCGTGCAGGCGGCAGGCCACCTTCACATTGATGTAAAGGCACAGAACATCGACATGCTGTCCCTGTCCGCCCACAAGTTCCACGGTCCCAAGGGTGTGGGACTGCTGTACGCCCGTCAGGGCATCCCCTTGACCAACATCATCGAGGGCGGCGCTCAGGAACGGGGCAAGCGGGCCGGCACTGAGAATATCCCCGGCATCGTATCTATGGCCGCCGCGCTGAAGGAAGCCTGCGACCATATCGACGAAAACGCCGCCAAGGTGTCTGCCCTGCGGGACAAGCTGATCGCCGGTCTTTCCCAAATCCCCCACTCCGCCGTCAACGGCGATCTGGTACATCGTCTGCCCGGCAATGTAAACTTCTGCTTTGAAGGCATTGAAGGCGAAAGCCTCCTCCTGCTGCTGGATGCCAAGGGCATCTGCGCCAGCTCCGGCAGCGCCTGCACCAGCGGCTCGCTGGACCCCAGTCATGTGCTGCTGGCCATCGGCCGTCCCCATGAGGTGGCCCACGGCTCCCTGCGCCTGAGTCTGTGTGAGTGGAACACAGAGGAGGAAGTGGACTATATGCTGCAGGTCATTCCGCAGGTGGTGGCGTACCTGCGGGGCATGTCCCCCGTGTGGAAAGAACTGGTCTCCGGCCAGCGCCAATTCATTCTTTGAGATAACCAAGATAAGGAGGATCATATCATGGCTCTTTATACAGATACGGTAATGGATCACTTCATGCATCCCCGGAACGTAGGCGAGATCCCCGACGCGGACGGCATTGGCGAGGTAGGCAACGCCAAGTGCGGCGATATCATGAAGATGTACCTGAAGATCCGCAGCAACATCATCGAGGACGCCAAATTCGAGACCTTCGGCTGCGGCAGCGCCATCGCCTCCAGCTCCATGGCTACGGAGCTCATCAAAGGCAAAACCATTGACGAGGCGCTGGCCGTCACCAACAAGCAGGTGGTGGATGCGCTGGGCGGTTTGCCCGCCCATAAGCTGCACTGTTCGGTGCTGGCGGAAGAGTCCATCAAGTCCGCCGTCAAGGATTACTACGACCGCAATCATATCCCCTATGATAAGAGCAAATTCCCCGACTGCGGCCAGTGTGAGGCCTGCCGCATGGTATAAAACCCGTCAGTAAAAGGGACGGCCCTGTTGGGCCGTCCCTTTTGCTGACGGTTGATTGATTTTATGACGGTATTTTTACCACGTTCTGGAAATAATATACGCCCATGCCATCGTTTAAAAGGCCGGTCAGCGTATTGCGCAGCAGCCAGGTATACGTCTCGTAATACAAGGGCATCACATAGCCGCTGTCCAGCAGCATTCTCTCCGCGTCTGCCAGATAGGCATCTCGTGCCTCATCGCTGCTGGAGTTGGCCGCCACGCGGATCAGCATATCATAGGCATTGGAATATAGCTGCCCATAGTTTTCCTTTTGTCCGCTGCTGAAGCGGTTCAGATAGCTCAGCGCCGTATTGCGGTCAGCGCTGACAGCAGTCAGCGCCAGTGAAAATTCGCCGCTCTCCAGCGCAGCCTGCATCTCCTCCGGCGCAACGCCTCGCACATCCACCTGAATGCCCAGCTTTTCCCGCCAAGTGTATTGCAGCATCTGCGCGACGCGGGTGCCGGCAGCATTCGTCTCATACAGCAGCGTAACCGTACTCAAATGCTCCAGCGCCGTCTGTGTATAGCCTGCCTTGCGCAGCATATCCACCGCCGCAGCGCAGCGCTCCTCATAGGTCTCCGGGTCATTGTCGATCACCGCGCCATTGGCCTCGCGGAAGGACCGGCCGTCTGAGGTGGTGATTCCCGGCGGAATCAGGCCATCCGCCGCACGGTATTCCTCATCCGTACCGGCCACCGCCTGTGCCAGCGCGTTGCGGTCAATCACCATAGACAGGGCCTGCCGCACCGGCTCGCTGAGGGTGATGGCCATCTGGTTGATCAGCACCGTGCTGACACGGGCCGACGACGCCTCCACCGCGCCTTCCGTCTTACCAGCATCCAGTACAAAATCCACCTCGCCTGCGTCATACAGGGTCATGGCCTCTTCCGTGCTGTCCACATACAGGAAATTCAGCTCCCGCGGTCCCAAACGGCGTACATCATAATACCGTTCCGCAGCCACGGCGGTCAGTCCCCCATCTTCCAAACTGCTGACGGCATAGGGGCCGTTGGTCAGCAGCGTGGCGGCGTCCATTGACCAGTCCTGCCGCACCGCCTCGTCCGCCTGATCGCCGTCCGTGCCGTCCTCCTCTTCCTGCGGCTCCACCGCGTCAGCGCGCACCGGCATGGTGCACACCGCCGTACAGACCACAGAGAGGAAGTAGGAGCAGTGGCCGCTGATGTTCACCACAAACGTCCGTTCATCCGGGGCCGACACCTGCAAGGCGTCGGGGTTTCCCGCCACAGCATCGGCGTACCCCGCCACCATGTTCAGAATCGAGGAATAGGGCGACCGGGTCTCGGGATCCGTCAGGCGCTGCCAGGCATAGACAAAATCACGGGCCGTGACTTTTCTGCCGTCCGACCAGCGGATATCGTTGCGCAGCGTAAAGGTATAGGTCTCGGTGCCATCCATGTTGTCCACGTATTCATAGCGGGACGCCTGAGCGCAGACAACGCCGGAGGCAGTCTGCTTCATCAGATTTTCAAAGAGATTGGCAACCACGGTCTTTTCCGTCTCCGTCACCGCCCGCGCGGGATCTAACGTGGCGGGGGCGCCGCGCAGCGCGGCGCGCACCGTCAGCGTATCCGGCTCCGCCGTGCCGCAGCCGGATGCGGCCAGTGCCAGCAGCAGCGCCAGCACACAGGCCAGTAATCGTTTCACAGCATTCATACAGGGTCTCCTTATCGGCTCATTGCTCCACCGGGATCACGCCGCCATCATCGCTCAGCTCTGCCGCCGTGATCTGGCTGCGGGTATTGCGCACAATATCGTCCAGACGCATACGGCTGGGAAAATCGCTGAGCAGCGTATAGGCCACGCCGTGCCGCTTGGCGCGTCCTGTACGGCCGATCCGGTGGATGTAATACTCATTCTCCTCCGGCACATCGTAGTTAAAAACGGCGTCCACATCATCCACATCAATACCGCGGCTGGCCACATCCGTGGCCACAAAGACCCGCAGCTTACCCTCGCGGAACTTCTGCATCACCGCCTCACGCTTGCTCTGCGGAATATCGCCGTGGATGCACTGGGCATCTACCCCCCGCATTTGCAGGAACTTGGTCAGCCGCTCCGTATTTCCCTTGGTGTTGCAAAAGCAGATGACCCGCTCATAGCCTTCATGCTCCAGTATGCGGGCTATGGTATCCACTTTTCCGTCCGCAGGCACCTCAAGGCGGTACTGCAAAATATCAGGCTTGTTTTCCTCGGTGGCCTTCACGGTGATCTCTTCGGGATCCCGCTGATACACCCAGGAGATATCCATCACCTCGCGGGAGATGGTGGCAGAGAACATGCCCAGATTCTCCCGATTGGGAATCTTATCCATAATACGGGTCACATCATGGATAAAGCCCATGTCAAGCATCCGGTCGGCCTCGTCCAGCACCACCGTTTTCACCGACTTGAGCACCACGGTGCGCCGCTTCATATGGTCACTGAGCCGCCCCGGCGTTGCCACCACGATCTGGGGCTTTCGCTTGAGGGCATTGATCTGCTTGCCGATGGGCTGTCCGCCGTACAGGCACACCAGCCGCACACCCTCGTGGTATACGGCGATATCCCGCATCTCGTCGGTGATCTGCATCGCCAGCTCTCTGGTGGGGGCCATGATAACGGCCTGTATCTCCTCGCTGTCCGAATCAATTTTTTCAATAATAGGGATACCAAATGCCATGGTCTTGCCGGTTCCGGTCGGCGCCTTGGCAATGACGTCCCGCCCCGCCATCATGGGCGGGATACAGCCGGCCTGCACCGGCGTGGACACGGTGTATCCTTTGTTGCGGATGGCCCGCAGTGTGGCTTCAGACAGGCCGAAGCTCTCAAAATCCACCCCCTGGGTGATCTCCATAGCGTTTTTCCTCGTGTTTCTCAAATTTATAATCAGAGCTATTATACCACATTTGTCAAGAGCATCGCCCCTCCCCCCTTTTCAAAACACGCGCTTTGTGATATACTGTTCTCGAACAAATGAACGAGAGGGGGCAGCGTCATGACGCCGCGGGTAATATTGCATTGCGATCTGAACTGCTTTTTCGCGTCGGTGGAGCTGCTGCGCTATCCGGCGCTGCGGGATGTGCCGGTGGCGGTCTGCGGCGATCCGGAGTCGCGGCACGGCATCGTGCTGGCCAAAAATGAGGCGGCCAAACAGCTGGGCGTCAAAACAGCGGAAACCATCTGGCAGGCCAGGCAGAAAGCGCCGCATCTCATCACCCTGCCGCCCCACCACAGCCTGTACCGTGAATACAGCCGCCGGGTCAACACCATTTATGGGCAGTACACCGATCTGGTAGAGCCCTTCGGCATCGACGAGAGCTGGCTGGACATTACCGGCAGCATGCACCTGTTCGGCGGAGACGGCAGGGCCGTGGCCGACCAGCTGCGGCAGCGGCTGCGGGAGGAGCTGGGGCTGACCATCTCCGTAGGCGTCAGCTTCAATAAGATTTTTGCCAAATTAGGCAGCGACTATAAAAAGCCGGACGCCACCACGGTCATACCGCCGGAACGCTGGCAGGAGATCGTATGGCCTCTGCCGGCCGGGGATCTGCTGGGTGTTGGCCGCTCCACGCGAAAGCTGCTGGGGCAATACGGTATCGAAACGATCGGGCAGCTGGCTGCCTTTCCCCGCCACGCGCTGGAAACACTGCTGGGAAAACATGGCGCGCAGCTCCACGATTACGCCAACGGTCTTGATAACAGCCCCGTTCGTCCCCAGCATGAGTCAGAGCCGGTCAAATCCGTGGGCAACGGCACCACCTTTCCGCGCAATCTGACCCGCTGGGAAGAGGTACGCGCCGGGCTGTCCGTGCTGTGTGACAGTGTGGCGGGGCGGCTGCGCCGCCAGCAGCTGTATTGCAGCGGCGTATCGCTGACCATCCGTGACCCTCAATTCCGTCAGTTTTCCCATCAGGTGCGGCTGGATACGCCCACGCATCTGCAGCAGGATATCTACCGTGCGGCTTTGGCGCTGGCCCGGCAGTCGTGGCACGCCCCCAGCCCCATCCGCGCTTTGACCGTTACCGCCCTGTACCTGACCGACAGCGCCGACAGCTTTCAGCAGCTGGACCTGCTGGACAGCAGCGCGCCGCAGCGGAATGACCGGCGGGAACGGTTAGAGCAGGCCATGGACGATATCCGCCGCAAATACGGAAAAGGCGCCATTACCTTTGGAAACACCGGCAAGCTGTTGGATGACGACGAGTGACTGCCGCCCCCTTGTCTGGCGGCAATATATCAGGCGCCATCCCCCTGCGCGTCTAATTGTAAACTTTTTCACAAGCGGCCACAGCGGCATTGCAAATCCCGCAAAAGCGTGCTAAGATGGTAAGAACCGTTTTTTCGGCAAAACGCGCAAACATTTTCGCCCGTTCGCGGGCGGCAAGGAGGCCTTTCATGGAACAGGAACATCTGGCGGCTCAGGATACGCCGCAAGCCGCGCCCAAGGGTGGGTTGTGGCCGCTGTTTTTTCTTCCCGCCGCGCTGCTGTATCACGAGCTGCTGCTGCGGTTCTGTGCGCCTGATGCCGCTTTCTGGGGTATGCCGCTGGTCTATATTCTGCTCTTCTCCGCAGCGGCCGGTCTGGCTGCCGCGCTGCTGCTGGATATTCTGCCGTGGCGAAAGCTGTCCCACGCACTTTCATATATACTCTGCGGCGGCTGGGCGGTGCTGACGTGCATCGAATTCTGCTGCAAGAGCTACTTCAAAACCTACTGGGGGCTGAGCTTTATCACGCAAATGACCGGGCAGGTCATGGGCGATTTTCTTACCCCCATGCTGGAGATCATCTTCAGCAAGCTTTTGCCGATCCTGCTGGCCTTCGTTCCGCTGGCGCTGATGATTATTTTTCGCCGCGCAGTTCTGCCCGGCAAGAGGCTGAGCAAGCGGACACGCCTGCTGGCACTGGCGGCCTTTGTACTCTGTCAGGCCGCCGGCTCCACGCTGTGCTACACCGGCAGCAGCCGCGCCGATTATACCTACAACTATGTGGCCGACCGCGCCGTATCCAACTTTGGGCTGACGGCCGCCGTGCGGCTGGAGGCGCAGTATGCGCTGTTCGGCCTGCCCCATACTCCGGTACTGAACGTTACGGAGCCGGAGCCGGATGTGCAGACCTCCGTGGTTTACGGCTACAATAAGATGGATCTGGATTTTACCGCGTCCTCCCAGCTGGTCAGCGGACAAACGCTGGATAACATGCATACGTATTTCAGCGGCATCACCGCCAGCCAGCAGAACGAATATACCGGTCTTTTCAAGGGTAAGAACCTGATCCAGATCACCGCCGAGGCCTTCTCCCCCTATGTGATCAGTAAGGAGCTGACGCCGACTCTCTATCGGCTGACCCACGAGGGCTTTGTCTTTACCGACTATTACCAGCCCGGCTGGGGCCAGTCCACCACCGGCGGCGAGTTTGCCGCCATGACCGGCATTATCCCCACCTGGGTCAACGGCAACCTCAGCTTCTACGCCAGCTCTCAGGATTATATGCCCTTTGCGCTGGGCAACCAGTTCCGCTCGCTGGGTTATACCACGCTGGCCTATCACAACAACTCCTATACGTATTATAACCGCCACCTGACCCATCCCAATCTGGGCTATGATTATTATGGCGAGGGCAACGGTCTGGCCATCTCCGGTCCCGGCTGGCCCTATTCCGATCTGGAAATGATGCAGCTGACCGCGCCGGATTATATCCAGGACTATGTGGGCAACGGAAAGCCGTTCCATGCCTATTATATGTCTGTCAGCGGCCACGCCAACTGGGGCTGGGGCAATGCCATGTCCGCCAAAAACCGGGAGGCTGCCGTAGCCGCGTATCCCAATGCCTCGCAGCCGGTGCAGGGCTATATCGCCGCCAATCTGGAGCTGGAATATGCCTTGCGCTACCTTATGGAGCAGTTGGAGGCCGCCGGAATTGCCGATGATACCGTGATCTGCCTGACCGCTGACCACTATCCCTACGCGCTGGTCACAGTCGGAGTGGACTACTATCAGGAGCTGAGCGGCCTGCAGGACAGCGAGCTGGATATCTCTCGCTACCGCAACACGCTGATCATGTGGTGCGGCAGCATGGAGGAGCCGGTTCGGGTGGATACCCCCTGCTCCGCCATTGACATCGTGCCCACATTAAGCAATCTATTCGGTCTGGAGTATGACTCCCGCCTGCTGTCCGGTCGAGATGTCTTTGCAGAAAACTACAATGTGTCACAGGCCTCCACCTGTATGCCGCTGGTGATCCTGCCCACCAACCGGGGCAACAGCTGGATCACAGCCGCCGGCACCTATGATGCCCACGCCGGAACCTTTACCGCCAATCCCGGCGTTCAAGTGGCGGATGATTATGTCAAGACCGTCACATCGCTGATCGACGCCAAGTTTTCCTATGCCCGCCTGCTGATTCAGTATGACTATGCAGGTGTTGTGCTGCACCATCCGCAGGCCACCTCCGTTATGGCCGCGCCCGTGCGGCCTCCCGCCGTTGAAAGCGAGACGGAGGACGATGACCTGATCGGCGAATTGCCGGAGGACACGGACGAAACATATGATGAATAACAGCATCTCCCGCAAAGAGAGGCCCGGGTCAATGACCCGGGCCTCTCTTCCGTTATCTGGCGCGGCGGCAATTCTTTCTGTGGGTCTTTTCTTGCCCGGACAGATTTTCCGCACCTTCCGGCCATGGGTTTTCCGGCAATTTCGAGTTTTCAGGACATAGACAGCCCGGCGCCGGCCGAAACAAAGCGGAAATCGGCAAAAGGAACGGCACTTTGTCAGTCACGGCTCACCCTGCTGCGCGGATGCCCCCTCTTCTCAAAGGAATTCCCGCAGTGCCTCCTCCAGCTTCCCCAGTGCCTTCTTCTCAAGGCGCGATACATAGCTGCGGCTGATACCGTAGAGCTGTGCCACCTGCCGCTGCGTGTGCGGCAGATATCCCCGCAGGCCGTAGCGCCGGCAGATAATATCCGCTTCCCGTTCTGTCAGGCACTGTGTCACCATGCGCCGCACCAATCTGCACTCATCCTTCTCCTGCAGCTCCTCCAGCATGGTGTCGCTTTTTCCGATTGCGTCTCCAATAGACAGCTCGCTCCCATCGCCATCGGTATCCAGCGTATCGCTGAGTGAGATTTCCCCCTGCGTCTTTTTCCGCGCCCGGAAATACATCAGAATTTCATTTTCAATACACCTGCTGGCATAGGTAGCCAGACGGATGCCCCTGTCCGGCCGAAATGTGTTCACCGCCTTAATAAGCCCGATGGTGCCGATGGAGATCAAGTCCTCCTGGTCGTCCGTCTGTGTGTAATACTTTTTAATGATATGTGCCACAAGGCGCAGGTTGCGCTCTACCAGCACATTACGGGCATCCAGATCGCCTCGGGCGCACCGTTCCAGATAGTCTTTTTCCTCCTCCGCTGTCAGCGGCCTCGGAAAAGATCCACTGCCGCCTGACAGGTGTAGTTGCCAGAATATGCTCTGGCAGAATAACAGCAGCGCCGCACTGAACATGACAACGCCTCCTTCCTCTGTCAAACTATGCCCAAACAGGAAGTCCCTATGAAGCAAAAAGACTTTTTTGTTGGCAGCCTTGTGCGCCTCAGACAATCATATACCCATTTAAAATAAAGAAATCTCGCCCCAGTAATAATTTCCGCGCCAGTCCGTATGCAGAAAACCTTTATAGCAGCCTATTTACCTCTCCGGCGCGATGTTAACAGAAAATTTACATGGTCTTTCTGTTAAAATATTGTTAATTTTGACGTCTTGAAATTCAAAAATAACAGGCGTATAGTATAAACGTAAAGTTATGGTACTGGTAACGTTTTCGTTTTAGGAAAAATGCAACTCCTCTCTTTTGTGCTTTTACGCTTGAAACCGTGAAAGAGCGGAATGTTACCCCTACCTGCATGTGAAGGGACGGTGGAGCAGATGACGCGGCAGGAAGCAGTGGAACGGCTGTGCAAGTTATATCAAAGCGACTTTGATGTGCGGCTGTGTGAAACGCACGAGGAACCGTTGGCAGCCCAGATGGTTTTTTATGCCAATACTTCCAAGTATGTGCTGTCCAAGAAGGCCAAGCTTTGGGAAGCCAACAGCTTTGAGTATGTCTATCTGTTCAGTGTGCCCCACCTGACGCGGGAGATTTATGAGCAGTGTGAAAAGCTGGCTTATGAGCAGGGCATGGCCCGTATCAATCCCGGTCCCAACCACATGTACACCTACATCACGGCCCTGTTCGTATGCGACAGCTGCGACGAGGATGCACGCAAGGCGCTGAAGCGCTGCAAGCTCTACAAGAGCTTCCGTATGTCCTATTGGGGCTGGATGGATTTTCACACTGCGATGGTGGTGCTGCCTGAAGAAAAGGTCAGCTCCAACCGCAGTGGACACAGTGCAGCGCAGGTCTTTCATCAAGGCCTGTTTCATAAGCAAAAGAAAAAACTGTTCAGAAAGGAGAGAGCTTTATGAATGCTGCTTTGTTTCTGGTTATCGGCTGTGCCGTGCTGGTCGTAGGTTATATTTTCTACGGCGGCTGGCTGGCCAAGAAGTGGGGCGTGGATAACTCCCGCGTTACCCCTGCTCACGAGTTGGAAGATGGTACGGACTATTGTCCTGCCAAGGCCCCCGTGCTGATGGGCCACCACTTCTCTTCCATCGCCGGCGCCGGCCCCATCAACGGTCCTATTCAGGCCGCTGTTTTCGGTTGGGTTCCCGTGATGCTGTGGATCCTGATTGGTGGTATCTTCTTCGGCGGCGTGCATGACTTCGGTGCTCTGTTCGCTTCCATCCGCCACAAGGGCGAGTCCATCGGTGAGGTTATCGGTGACGCCATCGGTGCCAAGGCCAAGAAGCTGTTCATCGTATTCGCTTACCTGACCCTGATCCTGGTGGTTGCCGCTTTCGCTTCCATCGTTGCCAACACCTTCAAGGCTACCTACACCGCTGACGGTGCTGTGGATCTGGCTGCCTCCGCTGCCAACGCCTCCACTGCCATCATCTCCATCCTGTTTATCGTGATGGCTGTCCTGTTCGGCTTCTTCGTATACCGCCGCAATGCCCCTCTGG
>CABSAW010000005.1:0-38508 GCA_902475745.1 uncultured Oscillospiraceae bacterium | reverse complement strand
AACAGTTCCTATGATACCCACCTTTACAAGCTATGCGACGAAGCAGGAATTGAAAAATTCTGTATGCACGCTTTACGCCATACCTACGCCACAAGAGCGATTGAATGCGGTGTACAGCCCAAGGTGCTGCAAAAGCTGCTTGGTCACGCAAGTATAAAAACAACGATGGACAGATACGTCCATGTCACATCTGAATCCTTGGATCAGGCTGTGCGGCAATTTGAATCAGGCAGGGTTTCCTAGCATATAAGTCCATGCGAAAATGGCGTAAAAATGGCGTAAGCCAAACACGCCGGATTCCGGAAGCCCTTGAAAATCAAGACTTTTTAAGGAGATAGAAAGCATTATGAAATTAGGTATCGTCGGTTTGCCCAACGTGGGCAAGAGCACACTGTTCAACGCCATCACCAACGCCGGGGCGGAGAGCGCCAACTACCCCTTCTGCACCATCGAGCCCAACGTGGGCGTGGTGGCCGTGCCGGATGCGCGGCTGGACAAGCTGGCGGAGATGTACCAGCCGGACAAAAAGACCCCCGCCGTCATCGAATTTGTGGACATCGCCGGTCTTGTCAAGGGCGCCAGTCAGGGCGCGGGCCTTGGCAACAAGTTTCTCGAGAACATCCGCCGCACCGATGCCATCGTCCATGTGGTGCGCTGCTTCGACGATGAGAACATCATGCACGTGGTGGCCGACGCCAGCCAGAACGTGCCCGTGGACCCGCTGGGCGACATCGGCACCATTGATCTGGAGCTGATCATGGCCGATCTGGAGATGGTCAATCGCCGGGTGGAGAAGGCGGCCAAGGCCGCCAAGGGTGACAAGAAGTTCCTCCGCGAGGCGGAGGTATTCAAGGCGCTGGCCGCCCATCTGGACGGCGGCAAGTCCGCCCGCACCTTCGCGTGCGACAAGGAGGACCGCGCCATCATCGAGACCGCCGACCTGCTGAGCCTCAAGCCCATCATCTACGCCGCCAACATGGACGAGGACGGCTTTGCCGACTGCGAGGGCAACGCCTATTTCCGCGCCGTCCGTGAGCTGGCGGAGAAAGAGGGCGCGCAGGTGCTGCCCATCTGCGCCAAGCTGGAGCAGGACATCACCCAGCTGGACGATCCCGAGGAGCGGGCCATGTTCCTGGCCGATCTGGGCATCGAAAAGTCCGGCCTTGACCGGCTGATCCAGTGCTCCTACGACCTGCTGGGCCTCATCTCCTTCCTCACCTACGGCAAGGACGAGTGCCGCGCATGGACGATCAAGAAGGGCACCAAGGCGCCGCAGGCCGCCGGTAAGATCCACTCCGACATCGAGCGGGGCTTCATCCGCGCCGAGACCATCAACTTCGACGAGATGATGGCCTGCGGCGGCAGCGTGGCCGCCGCCAAGGAGAAGGGGCTGCTCCGCTCCGAGGGCAAGGAGTATGTGGTGCGCGACGGCGATATGATCTACTTCCGCTTCAACGTGTAACCCCGGATACCTATATAATAGCAACGATAGCCAGCGGGCCGTTCCGGGGGGGCGGCCCGCTCCCTTTGTCCGCCCCAGCCGGACGCTCCCGCCAAAAATAACACGCCGGTAACAACAAAATCGAAAAAGTTACACTTTGGATACAAAACCGCCAAAAGCCTTGACGCCGGAAAAATCTGTGGTATACTGGCAACCGTAAAGACAAGAGTTCGTCTTTGCAAAATTATATTTTGGAGGAAAAGAACATGAAGAAGATTGTTGCTCTGGTTCTGAGCCTGGTTATGGCTCTGAGCCTGTGCACCGTGGCCTTCGCCGCTGTTAAGGATGGCGACAAGGTCTATGGTGGCCCCAACAAGGGTGACGATGAGTACACCTACCACGCTGCTTCCAAGTACGAGGCTGGCAAGCAGAACAACATTGCCTACCTGTCCAAGGGCGGCGCTGCTTACGAGGTTGGCGGTGACACCGCTCTGTACCTGGCTGGCGGCAAGAAGGCCGACATCACTCTGGGTGACGAGTATGACGAAGTGACGGATTATATCTATCTGTACACCGGCACCAAGGTTGCTAAGTCCAACTGGTCCTGCACCACTGACAAGTATGATGCTGGCTACAAGTATGTGGACGAGTTCGGCGACGATCAGTACGCCAAGGACGCCAAGAAGGACGACACGAACACCTTCGGTCTGCTGGTCAACGGCAAGATCGTTGAGGTTGTCCAGCAGGATGTCATCAAGGGCGTTCACGCTCTGACCGCTAAGGGTGGCGAGCCCGCTGCCACCGATAAGGTTGGTATCTACGAGGCTTACTGCGTTGCTTGCGGCAAGACCATCTTGGTCTCCAAGACCAAGATCGCTCAGGGCGCTTACCTGTACAACGCTGACGATGCTTGGGAGACCGTTGAGGGTGTGACTTCCGATTATGCCATCCCCGCTGGCCACGAGAAGCTGACCGGTACTTGGTACGTTGTGGACGCCAAGGGTGCTACCAAGACCGACAAGGACGGCGTGACCTCCGCTAAGACCTTCGACGCTGGTGTTGCCATGTACGTTGGCATGAGCCTGCTGTCCGTCGCTGGCGGCGCTGTCGTCATCGGCAAGAAGAAGGAGTTCTAATTTAGAACCTCGTTCTAATTAACAAAAAGAGAGACGCTCGCAAGAGCGTCTCTCTTTTTGTTGGCGGCATGGGCGGTTTTTGGAGTTATTTCGCCCTCCGGGGCGAGGTACTTTTGCCCGTGGCGGCAAAAGTACCCAAAACCGCCACTTAAACCTGCGGTTTAAGAATCCGCCCACGCTATACCTGCTGTAAATTCGATACCGCATACCGCGCGATCACAGGAAACGGCAGTTTTCGTTACGTATGACGAATTGACTTCCCGCTTGCGCCGCTGCCGCTCATTTCATCAACGGTAGAGCCGCAAGCGTTGTTCAATGCACCGGCCAGCGGCGATGATGCAATGATTCTTCATCCGTCATTGCCAGGAGCGCAGCGACGTGGCAATCCGTGCTTATCAAAAGAACAAATTTATTCCTATCATCGATGGCATCAGCGGCAGCGGCGCTGATGATAAAAGCGTTCGACGGTGATACGTAATCGGGAAATTCTCCGCGAACGCGCGGGATAAGGTAGCGTAATGGAGGGGACATAGCGTGGAAGGAGGTGCAGGAACCTTGGTTCCTGCCGGCTCTTTTCCCCACTTTTCCAGCTGCTGGGAAAAGTGGGCCGTCGGAGACCGTTCCCACGCTTACGGCGCTACCGTTGATATCGTCAGCGGCAGCGGCGCAAGCGGAATGTCCATTCGTCATACGCTGCAATAACTGCCGTGTTCCGTGATCGCGTGGTAAAAGGCCGCAAGCTTACACCGTGTACAGCGTGGGCGGATTCTTAAACCGCAGGTTTAAGTGGCACTTTTGGGTACTTTTGCCGCCATGGGCAAAAGTACCTCGCCCCGGAGGGCGAAACTCCCCCACTGCGGAAGAACAAATTACCAAAAAATCCCCCCGGGATCACGCCCGGGGGAATCTTGCGTCCTATGATTATTTCCTCACGCCAGAAAGCCCTTCAGAATAGTTTCCTCCGCCTCCTCCTCCGTCAGGCCCAGCGTCTCCAGCTTCAGCAGCTGGTCGCCGGCGATTTTGCCGATGGCCGCCTCGTGGATCAGCTGCGCCTCGGTGGAGTTGGCCGTGATGGCGGGCACAGACTCGATCTTGGCCTCACCCATGATGATGCTGTCGCACTGCACGTGGCCGAAGCACTTGGCGTTGCCCACCATCACCGGGCGGAACACCTGCCGTGACTGATCCTGCGCCACGCTGCGGGAGATGACCCGGCCCTTGGCGTCGTCGCCGTTAAGCTGGATGGACATATCGCTCTCCGCCGTCTGCTGTCCGTGGGTCAGCAGCCGCTCGGTCACCACCACCTCGCTGCCCGCCTCGCAGAAGAAGTCCGTCTCCCGCTTGGTGGAGTCGATGCCCCGGATCTGAATGGTCTCCATCTGCATAGAGGCATTCTCCCCCAGATAGACCACGGTCTTGGGGTTCATCACGTTGCCGCCGGTCTGTCCGGCGTCCTTCTCGCCGTAGTGCTTCTCGCTGTAGCGCACCCGGGCGTTTTTGCCGATGTGGAAGGTGTGTACGCCGTCGTGGCGGCTCTCGTCGCAGCCGGAGTTGTGGATGCCGCAGCCCGCCACGATCTCCACGTCGCAGTCGTCGCCCACGTAGAAGTCGTTGTAGACCAGCTCGCTCAGGCCGGTCTTGCTGATGATGACGGGGATGTAGCACTTCTCCCCCTTCGTGCCGGGCTTGATGCGGATGTCGATGCCCTGCTTGCCGTCGGCGCGGGGCGTGATCTCAATATGCTCGGTGGACTGGCGGGCCTCGCAGCCGCTGTCCTTGCGGATGTTGAAGGCGCCCACAGGCTGGCCTGTCAGGTCGGCGATCTTTTCCAGCAGCTTGGCGTCAATATCGGTGATCATTGTGCGCCCTCCTTTCTCTCCAGCACGGGGCAGCCGCCCAGCGTATCCGCCAGAATGAGGGGGAATACCTCCTCGGTGCTGCCGCGGTGGGCGATCTGCCCGTTGGCGATGACCATGATCTCATCGGCCAGACGGATGATACGCTCCTGATGGGAGATGATGATCATGGTGGCGTGACCCTCCTGATGGATCTGCTCGAAGGTCTCGGTGAGCCGTGCGAAGCTCCACAGGTCGATGCCCGCCTCCGGCTCGTCGAAGATCATCAGGTCGCTCTGCCGCGCCAGAATGGTGGCGATCTCGATGCGCTTGACCTCGCCGCCGGACAGGGACACGTCCACCTCGCGATCCAGATAGTCGTTGGCGCACAGACCCACCTTGGTCAGGTAGGCGCAGCACTTGTCCTTGCTGAGCTGCTCCTTCCCCGCCGCCAGCAGCAGCAGGTCGTGAACGGTGATGCCCTTAAAGCGGGGCGGCTGCTGAAAGCCGTAGCTCACGCCCTTTTTGGCCCGCTCGGTGATGCTCAGCTGGGTGATATCCTCGCCGTTGTACAGGATTTTTCCGCCCGTGGGCTGCACCAGACCCATGATCACCTTGGCCAGCGTGGTCTTGCCGCCGCCGTTAGGGCCGGTGAACACCACCATGCGGTGGTCGGGAATGGTGATGGAAACATCCTTCAGAATATCCATTTCCCCCTCGGGCGTAGACACCCGGTATGAGATATGTTGCAATTCCAGCATGGAATTTTCCTCCTCAAATATACTGTCAAGGCAGGCCCTTTTTCCGCGGAAAAAGGGCCGATTCGACAAACCTGAACTATTATATCAGAGAATATAACGAAAATCAAATTATTTCGCAGTTTCTTCCGAAAAAGCGCCGTATTTTCCGCTCCGCCGGGAAATCAGTCCCCTTCCCCGTTTTCTTCCGCCATCAGCTGGCGCAGCGTCGCCTTGTCCAGATAGCCGCGGATCACCTGATCCAGCCCCGCCCAGAAGCTGCGGGTGCGGCATTCCTCCGCCATTTCGCACGGCGCGCCCCCGTCCGACACGCATTGCACCGGCGCCAGCGGCCCCTCGATCAGCCGCAGCAGCGGCCCGATGTGGTATTCCTCCGGCGCACGAACAAGCCGGTAGCCGCCGCCCCGGCCATGGGTGCCGTCCACATACCCCGCCTTGGAGAGCACGGTCATGATGCTCTCCAGATACTTCTGGCTGATGCACTGGCGCTGCGCCACCGTCCGCAGGGGGATGTACCCCTCCTCCCTGTGCTCCGCCAGATCCACCATCACCCGCAGCGCATAGCGCCCCTTTGTCGAGATCATCATAATATCGCCTTCCGCCTTTCCCGTTTTTTCTCCCATTATAGGCGCTTTTGCCTACTGTGTCAATGGGTGTATGCTCCCGGCACGGCGGAACGCTTCTGCGCATAGTATGGCGCAGGGGCCTCGGGAACATACATCCCCCCGGAGAAAGGAGAAACGCCCATGGACAACGAGCAGTATGACTACCGCAAATACGATCAGATCTGGCAGCGGGTCGCCCCGCAGGAAAACCCCTATCCCGCGGTACGCGCCGCCGCGCCCGCGCCGTCCGCCAATGCCGCGCCCGCCTATCAAACGCTGCTGCGCGAGGAGCTGCGCCACATGCAGGCGGTGCTGCATGTGCTGGAAAAAGCGCTTGCATAGCGGCACCCACCGTGGTACAATAAGGCATCAAAAACGGCGCGCACCGCACCGATCTTGCACGAAAGGAAGTCGCAGCATCATGAAGGAAGTTATCAGTCGGGACGCCGCTATGGCGGCATTGAAGGAGTACAATCACGAGCCGTTCCACATGCAGCACGCGCTGACCGTTGAGGGCGTGATGCGCTGGTTTGCCAACGATCTGGGCTATGGCGAGGATGCGGATTTCTGGGCCACCGTGGGCCTGCTCCACGACATTGATTTTGAGATGTGGCCCCAGCAGCACTGCCTCAAGGCCCCGGAGCTGTTGGAAAAGGCCGGCTGCTCGGCGGAGTTTATTCACGCCGTCTGCTGCCATGGTTACGGTATCTGCTGCGATATCGAGCCGGTTCACGAAATGGAAAAGGTGCTCTTTGCCGCCGATGAGCTGACCGGGCTGGTGGGCGCCGCGGCGCTGATGCGGCCCAGCAAAAGCGTGATGGATATGGAAGTCAGCAGCCTGAAGAAGAAATTTAAGGACAAGAAATTTGCCGCCGGCTGCTCCCGCGATGTGATCCGCGTCGGGGCCGAGCGTCTGGGCTGGCCCATGGAGGAGCTGATGGAAAAGACCCTTCTGGCCATGCGCAGCTGCGAGGAGAGCGTCAACGCCGCCATGGCGGCGCTGTAAAGCCTTATGAAAAGGCGATAAATTCTTATAAAAAAGGAGCGTCCCTACGGGCGCTCCTTTTTTATTCATAGAGCCGAAAAGGTGGGTGCGGACGGCGTCAATTCAGCCCCTCGGCATTGACAGAAAAGAGCCGCTCGATCTGCTGTTTAAGCAGCGGATGGGCGGAAAGGTCTCCGTCCCGGGCCAACAGCTGCTCCGCGGCGGACTGCGCCTCGTTCAACAAGCGCATGTCACAGCTCAGATCGGCGATACGCAGCGCAGGCAGGCCGTGCTGCCGCTGGCCAAAAAAGTCGCCGGGGCCCCGCAGCTTCAGATCCTCTTCCGCGATTTTAAACCCGTCATTGGTGGCGGCAAGGGCCTTCAGGCGGCGCTTCGTCTCGTCGCTGCCGCCGTGGGAGACCAGCACGCAATAGCTCTTGGCGCTGCCGCGGCCTACCCGGCCGCGCAGCTGGTGCAGCTGGCTCAGGCCAAAGCACTCGGCATTTTCCACCACCATCAGCGTTGCGTTGGGCACGTCCACGCCCACCTCCACCACTGTGGTGGATACCAGAATATCTGCCTCACCCGCGGAAAAAGCCGCCATGACCGCTTCCTTCTCCCTGGCCTTCATCTTTCCGTGCAGCAAGGCGACACGCAGCGTAGGAAAGGTTTCTTCCTGCAACGTTCTGGCATAGGCCGTTACCGCCTTTCGCTCGTCGGGCAGCTGGTCGCCGTCGCCCACCAGCGGGCAGACGATAAACACCTGATGTCCCTCCGCCGCCTGCTTGCGGATAAAGCTGTTCAGCCGCTGGCGATACCGCTCATCCACAACAAAGGTATCCACCTTCTGCCGCCCCGGCGGCAGTTCGTCGATAACGGATACATCCAGATCACTATAAATGATCAGGGCCAGCGTGCGGGGGATCGGCGTGGCGGAAAGCACCAGCATATGGGGGCTCTCCGCCTTCTGCCCCAGTGCGCTGCGCTGCGCCACGCCAAAGCGGTGCTGCTCATCTGTGACCACAAGCCCCAGCTTTCCATACTGCACATCTGCTGTCAGCAGGGCATGGGTGCCGATGCAAAGCGTGATGCTGCCATCGGCCAGTCCTTCCAGAATGGCCCGCCGCTCCTTGGCGCGTGTGGAGCCGGTCAGCAGTGCGCAGCGCAAGCCGAACCGCATGAAAAGCGGGACAAGATTTTCATAATGCTGCCGGGCAAGAATCTCTGTAGGGGCCATCAGGGCCGACTGCCAGCCCGACTGAGCGGCAAGCCAGATGCAGGCGGCGGCCACCATCGTTTTTCCGCTGCCCACATCGCCCTGACACAGGCGGTTCATAGGGCGGCCGGCGGCCATATCCGCCGCCGCGTCGGCAATGGCCTTTTTCTGGGCGCCGGTCAGGGAAAAAGGCAGGGCATCATAAAAGGGCTGAAGCGATACGCCGCCGCAGCGAGGGCCGGCCACGTCCAGCCGCCGCCGGCGCAGCAGATGCAGCCCGCATTTGAGCACAAACAGCTCCTCAAAGGCCAAACGGCGGTGGGCCTGCTCCAGTGCCTCAAAGCTTGCGGGGAAGTGGATATTTTCGTAGGCATAGCGGCTGCGGCACAGCTGATGCGCCGCGCAGACATCCTCGCTCAGCACATCCGGCAGCAGCTGGCAGCATTCATCCAGCCCCTGACGCACCGCCCTTTGCACCAGCAGTTGGCTGACGCCCTTTGTCAGCGAATAGATCGGCATGATGCGGCCGGTCAGCTGGTGCTGTCCCTCCGGCTCCATCAGCGGATTGGTCATCTGACGGCGCAGAAGATTGCCCTCCACCTTTCCGCAGAAAACAAAGCTCTGTCCGGGGGCGAGGCTTTGCTGGCGATACGCCTGATTGAAAAAGGTGATATCCAATATACCGGTGGCGTCTACCGCCCGTACCTTGACCACGGTACGCCCGCCGGTAATACGGTGGCTGGTGGGCGGCGCGGCGATCATGGCGCAGCAGCAGGCCGTTTCGCCGATGGGAAGCTCCGCGATGGGATAAAGCGCGCTGCGGTCCTCATACCGGCGGGGAAAAAAAGAGAGCAGATCACGCAGCGTGCGGATTCCCAGATGCTCCAGTGCTTTGGCGCGGGCTTCGCCAACGCCTTTGATATGCTGAATACCGGTGTCAAGATCGGCCATAGCGCTTGCGCCCCCTTTGCAGCGATTTTTTGCCATTATATCAGTTTTTTCAAAGGAATACAATCGTAAAGAGGCGCACGCGTTGCAATCAGGCCGAAAATAGGATATAATGATTACAATCAGTCGTGCCGGAATAATCCGGAAAAAGGAGCTGCTTATGGCAAAAAAGCGCAGTGTTTGTCTCATCAACGACTCGTTTCCGCCGGTGATCGACGGCGTATCCAACGCAGTTGTCAACTATGCCTCCATCATGCAGCGCAGCTATGGCGACGCCACGGTGGTGACGCCCTATTACCCCGATGCCGATGACAGGGGCTATCCCTTTACTGTGCTGCGCTATCCCAGCCTTGACACTACGAAGCTGGTGGGCTACCGGGCAGGCGTACCGCTGTCGCCGGAGCTGATGGAACAGCTGGAGGGGCGGCATATCGACCTGATCCACAGCCACTGCCCCATCACCTCCACACTGCTTGCCAGAATGCTGCGCCAGCGGCTGCATGTTCCGCTGGTATTCACCTATCACACCAAATTTGATATCGATATCGCCAACGCCATCCACAATAAGCGCTTGCAGGAGGCCTCCGTCAAGCTGCTGGTAGAGAATATCACCGCCTGTGACGAGGTGTGGACGGTGAGCCGCGGCGCAGGAGAAAATCTGCGCTCACTGGGCTACGAGGGGGCCTACACCGTCATGCCCAACGGCGTGGATTTTCCCGCCGGCCGTGTTGCTCAGGCACAGCGGCAGGCTGTGGGCGCAGGGCTCGATCTGCCGCAGGATGTTCCGCTGCTGCTGTTTGTGGGGCGCATAATGTGGTACAAGGGCTTGCGGATTATCCTCGATGCGCTCAAGGCCCTGAAGGATGAAGGCATCGCCTTTCGCATGGTGTTTGTGGGAAAAGGAACGGACGACCGGGAGGTTCAGGATTATGCCCGGCAGCTGGGGGTGTGCGACCGGGTATTTTTCCAGCCGCCCTGCTATGACCGCGAGGTGATCCGGGCATGGTATTGCCGGGCGGATCTGTTTTTGTTCCCCTCCACCTTTGATACGAATGGTCTCGTGGTGCGGGAGGCGGCGGCCTGCGCTCTGGCCAGCGTGCTGGTCGCGGGAAGCTGCGCCGCCGAGGATGTGACGGACGGGCGCAACGGCTTTCTCATCGAGGAAAATGCCGCCTCTATGGCGCAGATGCTGCGCCGCCTGCTGCCCCAGCCCACGCTGCTGCGGCAGGTGGGCCAAAGCGCCCAGAAGGAGCTTTACCTTTCCTGGGAGGATTCTGTAGCACGGGCCTGTGAGCGCTATGAAACAGTGCTGGACAATTTTCGCCGGGGCTTGTATCCCCGCCATGATAGCCCGGGCGATGGCTTTCTGCGCGGCACGGCGGAGTCGCTGGATGCCATCAACCGTATACGCAGCATTCCTCAGCAGCTTCGCGCCGCCATGGACGAGGAAGCGCGGCAATGGCAGGATGAGCGGCTGGAGGATCGGCTGAGAGCGCAGGAAAACCGGCAGAAAATACAGGAAAAGCTGGAGCGGCTGCGCCAGCAAATGGACCGCTATTTGTAAAGCCGATGGCTTCACGGCAAAAAACCTCTTGTTATTTAAAGCAGGATGGTATATAATACATGATATTATGTCATGATTATGCCCACAATGCGCATTATGATCTCCGGCGGAAAACGTCCTCCCGCAAAGCTGCACGAAATTTACTTCCCCCTGGCAGCAGATAGGCCACACGGTTTTTCGCGGCGTGTCCGCTGCGAAAGGCACTTGGCGGAGCGCGTGTGTTTTCGCGTGTCCTGTGCGAAAATGCAGGCCGGAGCGAATCTTGTTTTTGTGAAAAAGGGCGCTTGTCCTTTTTCACAAGCTGAGAAAGGAAGGCTGCTATGATAAAGATCAACAGTGAACACGGGGATATCACCATCTCCAACGCAGTGTTCACCACCATTACCGGCGCCGCCGCCACCAACTGCTTCGGCGTCAAGGGCATGGCCTACCGCTCCATGACGGACGGCCTTGTTCACCTGCTGCGCCCTGAGGCCATGAGCAAGGGCGTCAAGGTCACTTATAACGACGATAACACCGTGTCCATAGAGCTGCACATCATGGTGGATGCCGGCGTCAACATCGCCACTGTCTGCCGCGCCATTATGAGCGAGGTCAAGTATGTGGTCACCTGTAATACCGGTGTGGAAGTCCGGGACGTCAACGTCTGTGTGGACTCCGTCAGTAACAGTTAAGGGAGGATCACACAAAATGATAGAAAAGATTAACGGCGCCGCCTTTAAGGACATGGTGCTGTTTGGCGCGGCCTGCATCACCGGGCAAAAGCAGGCCATCAACGACCTGAACGTATTCCCCGTGCCTGACGGAGACACCGGCACCAATATGAGCCTGACCATCCAGACCGCCTGCGCCGAGCTGAAAAAGAGCGAGCCGGAAACCATTGACGATGCCGCCAAGATCACGGCCCGCGGTTTGCTGCGCGGCGCCCGGGGGAACTCCGGCGTGATCCTCTCCCTGCTGTTTCGCGGCATGTCCAAGTCCATGAAGGGTCTGGACGAGGCGGACGGTGCTGCGCTGGCCGCCGCCATGCAGGAGGGTGTCACCACGGCGTATGGCGCGGTGATGAAGCCGGCCGAGGGCACCGTGCTGACCGTGTCCCGTCTGGCGGCACAGCGGGCTATTGAGGCCGCCGAGGAGAACAACAGCGTGGAATTCGTGCTGGAAGAGGCCATCCGCGCCGGTGAGGTGACGCTGGCCGAAACAGTGGAGATGAACCCGGTGCTGAAAAAGGCCGGTGTGGTAGATGCCGGCGGCAAGGGCTACCTGATCATTCTGGAGGGTATGCTGCGCTGCCTGCGCGGCGAGGCCATTCCCGAGGTAAGTGAAGAGAGCGAGACAAAGGAGAAGGCCGACTTTGCCGCACTGGAGGACGAGATCACCTTTACCTTTGACACGGTGTTCATCGTGCGCAAGACCATGGGTGAAAAGTCTCTGGAGCCTCTGCGGGCCTATCTGGACAGCATTGGCGACAGTCTGGTGATCGGCGAGGATGACGAGTGCTTCAAGGTACACGTCCATACCGATATCCCCGGCACCGCGCTGACCGAGGCCCAGAAGTACGGCACGCTGGAGCTGGCCAAGATTGAGAACATGCGCACCCAGCGGGACGATCTGGCTGCCGGTCGTGAGGCCCACAGCACCGATGATCTGGATGCTGTGGAGGCGGAGCTGGAGGAACAGGAAAACGCCGTGGCTCCCGCCGAAAAGCGGTACGGATTCGTAGCCGTGTGCGCAGGCGGCGGGCTGGCGGATACCTTCCGCGCGCTGGGCGTGGACACCATTGTGTCCGGCGGCCAGACCATGAACCCCTCCACCGAGGCCATTCTCAAGGAGGTCAACCATACCCCCAGCGAGATCGTGTTTATCCTGCCCAACAACAAGAACATCATCATGGCCGCCCAGCAGTGCGAGGGGCTGACCGACAAGCAGATCGTCGTGATCCCCACTGCCACCGTGCCGCAGGGAATTACCGCCATGATGAGCTTTGATCCCGATGAGCCGGATCCCCAGAGCGTCGCCCAGGCTATGACCGCCGCCGCTCAGACGGTATCCACCGCCCAGATCACCTATGCTGCCCGCAACTCTGACTTTGACGGCTTTGCCATCAACGAGGGCGATTATCTGGCGCTGCTGGACGGCAAGCTGTTTGGCACCAGCCGCAGCATGGATGAGCTGCTGGAAAAGCTGAGCCAGCATGCCGCTCAGGTCGGTGCAGAATACATCAACATCTACACCGGCGAGGGCGTATCCGAGGATGAGGGCGCTGAAACCGAAGCCCTGTTTGCCCGCAGTTGTCCCGATGCCGAGGTAGCAGCCATCCCCGGCGGACAGAGCGTATACTTCTATATTATCTCCATTGAATAAAGCAAAGCGGGAGAGGCACTGCCTTTCCCGCTGTTTCTTTATGAAAAAGCGCCGTCCTTCCGGACGGCGCTTTTGGCTGAACGCTTAATATGCCACGCCCCAGTAGATGTCGGTGGTGCACTCCTTGCCGCACACGACGCACTTGCCGGTGGTGCCGGACTGCTTCAGAGGCATGCAGCGGCTGGAAACGCCGGCCTTTTCCTTCATCGCCAGCTCGCACTCCAGACTGCCGCACCACTTGGTACGGGCCAGACCGCCCTTGCCCTCGGCCATAGCCTTGACCTCCTGCCAGCTGGTCATGTCGAAGGTGTTGTCCTCCAGATTCTTCTCCGCCATGGCATAGAGGTTGTCGTGTACCTCCTGCAACAGCTTCTGCACGGCGCTCTCCAGCTCCGCCAGCGGCACAAAGGTCTTTTCGCCGGTATCGCGGCGGGCAATGCAGCACTGCTCCTTCTCCATATCCTTGGGGCCGATCTCCACACGCAGGGGCACGCCCTTCATCTCATACTGGGCGAACTTCCAGCCGGGGGACTGCTCGCTGTCGTCCATCTTCACCCGCAGATCCAAGGCTGCCAGACGGTCTTTCAGGGCGGCGGCGGCATCCAGCACGCCGTTCTTGTGCTGGGCGATGGGAACGACCACCACCTGAATGGGGGCCACGGCGGGCGGCAGCACCAGACCGTTATTGTCGGAGTGGGTCATGATGCACGCGCCGATCAGGCGGGTGGTGGAGCCCCAGCTGGTCTGGAAGGGATACTGCAATTTATTGTCCCGGCCGGTAAAGGTCACATCGTAGGCGCGGGAGAACTTGTCGCCGAAATAGTGGCTGGTGCCGGACTGAAGGGACTTATGGTCCTTCATCATAGCCTCGATGGTATAGGTAGCCTCGGCGCCGGCGAACTTCTCCTTTTCGGTTTTGCGGCCCTTCACCACCGGCATGGCCAGCGCGTCGCGGCAGAAGTCTGCATAGCAGTTCAGCTGCTGCTCGGTTTCGGCAATGGCCTCCTCGGCGGTTTCGTGGATGGTGTGACCCTCCTGCCACCAGAACTCACGGCTGCGCAGGAAGGGGCGGGTGGTCTTTTCCCAGCGGATGACGCTGCACCACTGGTTATAGAGCATGGGCAGCTCCCGGTAGCTTTGCAGGACATTGTGCCAGTGGTCGCAGAACATGGTCTCAGAGGTGGGGCGGAACGCCAGCCGCTCCTCCAGCTTTTCGCTGCCGCCGTGGGTGACCCACGCCACCTCCGGGGCAAAGCCCTGCACCAGCTCGCCCTCCTTTTTCAGCAGGCTCTCCGGGATCAGAACGGGCATGGCCACGTTGACATGGCCGGTCTTTTTAAACATGCCGTCCATGATGCGCTGGATGTTCTCCCAGATGGCGTAGCCATACGGGCGCAGGATCATAAAGCCCTTGACGCTGGCATAGTCCACCAACTCCGCCTTCAGGCAGATGTCGGTGTACCACTTGGCAAAATCCTCCTCCATGGGCGTGATCGCTTCCACATTTCTCTGGTCCTTAGCCATAATATATACCTCAATTCCCGCGGCGAATCCGCGTTATTCTCGAAACTTTATTGTATCGGGAATCCCCTGTCTTGTCAAGCATTCGCCCCCTTTTTACCCGCGTTTTTTGCCACAATCCCTACTGCGCTTACCGCATCAGCGCGGCACTTGAACAGATAGAGGCATAAAAAGCCGCCGCTTGCCTCCCTGAAAACGAGAAGAGACACCCATAGCAGTGGGTGTCTCTTTTTGTGATAGACGCTTTTTTACTTGGTGAAATACAGGATGCCCAGCGTGCGGGGACCGCAGTGGCTGGATACCGTGCAGCCTGCCCGGGTATGCAGCACCTCTTCAAAGGGCTGATAGCTGCGCACGGCCTCCTCCACCTGAGCAAGCTCCTCCGCCGTGAAACCGCCGGATTCGGTAATAAAGATACGGCGGGTGTCGATATCCTCCCGGCCCTCCAGCCGCTCCTTTACATATTGCAGCAGGCACTTCTGATAGGCGCCGCGGTACTTTTTGCCCACGCCCATTTTGCCGTCCTTCACCTGGATACAGGGCCGCAGAGACAGCACATTGGCGCCCAGCGCCGCCACACTGGAGCAGCGCCCGCCCTTACGCAGATAGTCCAGCCGCTCCAGCAGAAAGCTGACATTCAGTTTTTCACGGCGCTGCTCCATCCGCTGTTGAATCTCCTGCGCCGTCAATACGCCTTCGCGGGCCAGCTCCGCCGCCTCCAGCACCAGCAGTCCGATACCGGTGGATAGACTCCGGGCATCCACCGGGTAGACATTGCCCATCTCCTCGGCCACCATGCAGGCATTCTGGTAGCAGGCGGACATTTCACCGGAGATGTGGAAATGCACCACCGCGTCACAGTTCTCCAGCTCCTTGCGGAAAAACGTCGCGTAATCGTATATCGATACCGCGGCCGTGGAGCACATGCCGCCGCCCTGAGAAACATGGTCGTAAATCTCATCCGGCGTGATATCCACGCCGTCCACCAGTGATTGACCGTCCCGAATGATATACAGCGGAGCGATGTCGATCCCATAGCGCGCCACCAGTTCCGGGGACAGATCGCAGGTGCTGTCTGCGGAAATCTTAATATTCATCGTTTTTCATAATCCTTTTTCTGTTCAGTATTTCCTTGTATTTTAGTATCGTATCACACTCCCGCGTTCAGTGCAAGTCTTTTTGTCGGCCGCATCTATAGGCATTAGACGGTGCAAAACAACAGAGGGCATTTTTTATTGCCCTCTGTTGTCGGAAGCTTTGTCTCAGCGGTTATTTTGACCGAAATAGTAGTTGTAGAAATCACGGAACATATCAGAATAGTCCTGCCTGCCCTGCTGGCCGCTCTGCTGAGTATCCTGTGCGGTGTCCTCGCCGGTTGTCTGGGGCTGCTCGTCAAAGGTCAGATCCAGCGTGATATATTCACCGTCGCGGTATACGGTCAGGGTAACGGTATCGCCGGCCTTATAGCTTTTCTTTGCGGCGGACAGGTCATTCATAGAGGTAATGTCGGTATCGTTCAGCTTGGTGATCACATCGCCCAGCCGCAGGCCCGCCGCCTCTCCGGCGCCGCCTTTTTCGGTGGAGTAGACAAAGACGCCCTTGCTGATATCGATATTATACTGTGCGGCCATCTGCTCTGTCATGGTGCCGGCCTTGATGGCCAGATAGGCTTTGCCGGTCACCTGGCCGTTTTCCAGAATATCGGTAATGATCGCCTGTACATCGCTGATGGGAATGGCAAAGCCAAGACCCTCAACGCTGGTATCGGAATAGCTGGAGTATTTGGCGGAAACAATGCCCACCACCTCGCCGTACAGGTTGACCAGCGGGCCGCCGGAGTTGCCGGGGTTAATGGAGGCATCCACCTGAATCATATTGAAGGGGGTGCCGTCTACGTTGATGGCCCGGTCACAGCAGGAGACGATGCCCTGACTCATGGAGAAGGTCAGCTCACCCAAGGGGTTTCCGATGGCCAGAACCGTGTCGCCCACATTCACATCGGCACTGTTGCCCAGCGTTACGGGGCTCAGGCCGGTGGCCTCGATCTTGATAACAGCCACATCATAATCGCTGTCGCCGCCGATGACAGCAGCATCATAGGTGTCTCCGCTGTAGAGCGTGACCTTGACGGAGGAGGCGCCCTTGATCACATGGTAATTGGTGACGATATAGCCATCCTGACTGATGATAAAGCCGCTGCCTGCGCTGGCGGTTTCCACGGTCTGACCGAAAATGTTGGTGCCGCTAGTGGAGGTGGTGTTGATAGAAACCACAGAGTTCACCGTGGCGGCATATACCTCGGCAGGCTCCATTTTGGTCTGGCCGTCCACCTTCTTCACCGAAACGGTAATCGGCTCGCGGTCACTTTGTCGGAGTGTGACGGACTGACGGTTGACGCTGCGGTACAGCGCCGCGCCGCCAAAGCCGCAGCCGGTGCCGATCAGGGCACAGGCCAGCACCACTGCCACCACCTTGGCAGCGGCGCTCTTAAAGAAGCCCGGTTTTTTCGGCTGCTGCGGCTGTACCGGCGGGCTGCCTGCGGGACGGTAATCATCGGCAGGCAAATCGCTGCCGCGGCCATAATGATATTGGTTATTGCTGAAGTGGTCAAATTCATCGTTATACATATGGATTCCTCCTTTATTTTCATGCGGGAATGTGGTATCATTCATCTTGATTATTATCATATACGGTTTTCTTAATTCAACCTTTAAGTTTGAATCGGAAAATTTGAACTTTTTGTGAAAGAAAGGGGGCGGCGTTATGCTGCGGCTGGAGGGGCTGAAGCTTTCGCCTGAGGCGGACGCGGAACAATTAAAGATAAAAGCCGCGGCCATGCTGCGCTGCCGGGAAAGCGATATCCTCCGTGTGCAGATCCTGCGCCGCGCCATTGATGCGCGTTCCGGGCTGTGGTTTGTATATACGGCAGCGGTGGAGGCAAAGGATGAAGAACGCCTTTTAAAGCGCTGCCGCGACCGGCATATATCCCGCTATGTGCCCGAGCAGTATATGCTGCCTGCCGCGGTAAACATACCCGGCCTGCCGCCGGTGGTGGTGGGAATGGGGCCTGCGGGCATATTCGCGGCGCTGGTTCTGGCGAAGTGCGGCATGCGGCCCATTGTGCTGGAGCGAGGCCAATGCGTGGAACGCCGCAGCCGGGATGTACAGCGCTTTTGGCAAAGCGGCCTGCTGGACACGCAGTCCAATGTCCAGTTTGGTGAGGGCGGTGCAGGCGCATTTTCCGATGGAAAGCTGAACACCGGCACCAAGGATGTGCGCCATCGGTTCATTATGGAACAGCTGACCGCGTGCGGCGCGCCCCAGGATATTCTGTGGGAGGCCAAGCCCCATGTGGGCACGGATATGCTCCATGTTGCCCTGAAAAATATGCGCAGGGAGCTGCTCTCGCTGGGGGCGGATATCCGCTTTGGCCATAAGCTGGCAGGCATTCGTGTAAATGAAGGGTGCTTGACAGCGCTGGAGGTAGAAGGGCCCGATGGCGTCTATACGCTGCCGTGCCGTCAGGCGCTGCTGGCGCTGGGACACAGCGCCCGGGATACGGTGGAAATGCTTTACACCGCAGGCGTGGCCATGACGGCAAAGCCCTTTGCCGTGGGCGTGCGCATTGAGCACCGGCAGGCGGATATGGATGCTGCACAGTATAAAACCTATGCCGGGCACCCGTGCCTGCCGCCGTCCACCTACAAGCTGTCCTGCCATTTGGATAACGGACGCAGCGCGTTTTCTTTCTGTGTGTGTCCCGGCGGTCAGGTGGTGGCCGCCGCCTCAGAGGCAGGGCGGGTGGTCACCAACGGCATGAGCGAATATGCCCGTGATAAGGAGAATATCAACGGCGCGCTGCTGATCAATGTTACGCCGGAGGACTACGGCGGCGAAGATGATCCGCTGGCGGGCATTCGCTTTCAGCGGCGGATAGAGAAAGCGGCTTACGCGCTGGGCGGCGGGGGATACCGTGCCCCGTGCCAGCGGGTGGAGGACTTTTTGGCGGGCCGTCCCACGGTGTCGGCGGGGCGGGTACAGCCCAGCTACCGGCCCGGCGTAACCTATGCCGACCTGCGAGGCTGCCTGCCGCCTTTCGTGGCCGACAGCATTGCCAAGGCGTTGCCGCTGCTGGAGCGGAAGATCCGGGGTTATGCCGCGCCGGATGCGCTGCTCACAGCAGTGGAGAGCCGCTCCTCCTCGCCGGTGCGTATCGGGCGGGATGAGACCTGTCAATGCAACATACGCGGGCTGTATCCCTGCGGCGAGGGGGCCGGCTATGCCGGTGGAATCCTCTCGGCTGCTGCGGATGGAATGCGCTGCGCGGAACAGATAATAAAGGAGTGTCGAGTATGAAAAAAATTGCAGTGGTGGACAAGTTTTTCGAGGAGCGCCATTTACAGCAGATCAACGCGACAGCCGGAAAGCACGGCTATGCGGTGGACTGCTATCCCGACGGCGTGCTGCCCCGAGAGCGGGCGGCGGAGTATGAGATTGTTTACGGTATGCCGGATCGGGCAGCGCTGAAGGATATGAAGCAGCTGAAGTGGTTTTGCGCCAGCTTTGCCGGTGTGGACCGGTATCTGGATGAGGCGCTGTATCCCCATGCCGGCGTGCTGCTGAGCAATTCTGCCGGGGCCTACGGCGTGACGATTGCCGAGCATATTGTGATGGTAACCATGATGCTGCTGCGTCAGATGCTGCCCATCGAGGCATATGTACAGCGCCGGGAATGGGCGCCCATCATGACGATGCGCTCCATCTTCGGCTCCCGCATCACCGTGCTGGGCACAGGCGATATCGGCACCACCTTTGCCCGCCGCGCCAAGGGTCTTGGGGCAAAAAGCGTGTGCGGTGTGCGCCGCAGCGCTAAGCCTGCCGATCCCGCTTTTGACCATGTGGTGACCATGGAGCAGCTCAACACTGTGCTGCCGCAGACGGATATTCTGGTGATGGCCCTGCCTGCCACCTCCCAGACGGCAGGCGTGCTGAATGCAGAGCGGATCGCGCTGCTGCCGTCTCACGCGGTGGTGGTGAATGTAGGCCGGGGCAGCGCCGTGGATCAGGAGGCGCTGGCCGCCGCGCTGAACGAAGAACGCATTGCCGGGGCGGCACTGGATGTGTTTGTGCCGGAGCCGCTGCCCAAGGATCACTTCCTGTGGGATACAAAGAATCTGCTGATCACCCCCCATGTGGCGGGAAACATGTCGCTGGGCTATACCTGCGATAAGGATGTAGAGATGTTCTGCGAGGATCTGGACAATTTTGCCGCAGGCCGTCCGCTGCTGCATCTGGTAGACCGCGCTCTCGGCTATTGAGCATAAAAAGACCCGGCTGTTCAATGAACAGCCGGGCCTTTTTTATGGTGCGGTATTACTCCTGCGGCTCGACGAAATCTTCGCTCTGGGCAGGCTCCTCGGCGGCAGGTGCTGCCTCGGCAGGAACCACCTCAGCGCCGCACTCGGGGCAGAAGCGGGAGTTGGTAGCGGTGCCGCAGACTGGACAGACATGCATCTGGGGCATCTCATCGTCGGAACATGCCTCGTTGGCAGGAGACTTCTCGGCCAGAGCGGCCTCCATCTCGGCAATCTTGGCGCGGCTGGCGTCAATGGCAGCCATTACGTCCTTGATGGCATCAGGCGTCTCGCCCTGATACTCAGAGGCAAACCACTGGCCGATGGCGCGGAAATTCTTATCCAGCTCCCGCTGCTCAGATCTGATGGCCAGCGTCAGCTGTGCAATCTCTTTTACATCCTTAGCCTTGTCGGCAGCGACCTCGGCTACGTCTTTTGCTTTTTCTGCGGCGATATTGGCATACAGCTTGGCTTTTTCAGTAAAGTTCTCAAAAAATGACATAAGTAGTTCTCCTTTCAAGTCAATGGAATTGCGCTATCATGGCTGATTATAACGAGAGATATGGGATTTTGCAAGTGCTTTGGGGGGAAATTCATCAATTGTTAATGAAATGCCGTATGGAAAAGCTATGCGGATTTCACCGGGTACAGGATAAGGCTTTTGCCGCCGTGCGCTCAGTGTTCTATCCAGTCTCCCGCCCGCTGAACGGCCCGCTTCCACATGCGGTAAGCATCGTCACACTCAGCCTGTACCCGCTGGGGCGTGAAGATCCGGTCGCTGCGGCGCAGGGCGGACAGCTCATCAAAGCTGCTCCACATGCCACAGCTCAGTCCGGCCAGCGCCGCCGCGCCAAAGGCGGTGGTCTCCACCATGGCGGGACGGTCCACCGGGATACGGAGAAGATCGGCCTGCATCTGCAACAGGATATCGCTGACGCTGGCGCCGCCGTCTGCCCGAAGGCAGGTGATATCACAGCCGGCATCCTGCCGCATGGCCAGCATCAAATCGGTAACCTGAAAGGCGATGGCTTCCAGCACGGCACGGGCGATGTGGGCGCGGCCTGTGCCCCGGGTGATGCCCAATATGGCGCCGCGGGCATACATGTCCCAGTAGGGTGCGCCCAAGCCGGTGAAGGCGGGCACCACAATAACGCCGCCGCTGCTGTCCACCGATTCGGCCAGGCGGTCACACTCCGGTGCGGTGTCGATGAGATGCAGCTCGTCCCGCAGCCACTGGATGGTACTGCCGCCGTTAAAAACGCTGCCCTCCAGCGCATAGGTAACGGTGTCGTTGACGCTCCACGCCACGGAGCTTACCAGCCCCGCCCGGCTGCGGACAGGCTTTTCACCCACGTTCATCAAGGTGAAGCAGCCGGTTCCGTAGGTGTTCTTGGCATCGCCCGCATGGAAACAGGTCTGTCCGAACAGCGCCGCCTGCTGATCGCCTGCCGCGCCGCATACCGGAACGCCGGCAAGCGCCTCCAAGCCGGGGATACCGGGCTTTACCACGCCGTATACCTGCGAGTTGCCTGCACAGCGCGGCAGCATGCACATGGGAATCCCCAGCATACCGCACAGCTCCGCATCCCAGCTGAGCGTATGGATATCAAACAGCATGGTTCGGCTGGCGTTGGAATAGTCGGTAACATGCTGGCCGGTCAGCTGCCAGATAAGCCACGTTTCCACCGTACCGAACAAAAGCTGCCCCTGCTCGGCGCGCTGCCGTGCGCCGGGCACATTGTCCAGGATCCAGCGGATCTTGGTGGCGGAAAAATAGGCATCAATCAAAAGCCCGGTGGCAGACTGGATCCGCTCGCTGAGACCGCGGCGCTTCATCTCCTCGCACAGCTCCGCCGTGCGGCGGCACTGCCACACGATGGCGTTGTATACCGGCACGCCGGTGGCCTTATCCCACACAATGGTGGTTTCCCGCTGGTTGGTAACGCCGATACCGGCAATAGCGCCTGCGGGCAGAGCAGCGATGGCATCGGCGGCGGAGAGCGCCTGTGTGCGCCAGATCTCCATGGGATCATGCTCGACCCAGCCGGCATGCGGGTAATGCTGGGTAAACGGATATTGTCCGCGCCCTGCGATATTGCCCTGCCGGTCAAAGACAATGGCCCGCGAGCTGGTGGTACCCTGATCCAGCGCCAGAATGTAGGAAGCCATACGAAATCCCCCTTTTCAAGAGCGGTCTGCTATGCTAAAATATAAGTCAAGTATAGCACAGGAGGGGAGCAATTGCCATGACAAAAAAGACGGATTTTACCTTTCTTTCCAGCGACGGGAAAACGCGGCTGCACGGCATTTCGTGGGAGCCGGAGGATGTAACGCCTGTTGCGGTGCTGCAAATCGTCCACGGTGTGGCAGAGCACATTGATCGATATGACGGCTTTGCCCGGTTTTTGAACGGGCACGGCGTAATTGTGGTGGGTCATGACCATCTGGGCCACGGTAAGTCCCTGCCCGAGGGCGGCACGCCGGTCTATTTCGGCCGCGGCAACACATGGGATACGCCGGTGGATGACATCTATGTGCTGCATACCCGGCTCAAGGAGCGCTATCCCCAGCTGCCGCTGCTACTGATGGGACATTCTATGGGCTCGTTTCTGAGCCGCACCTACCTGATCCGCTATCCGGGTACCGTGCGGGCCGCCATTCTGATGGGTACCGGCTGGCAGAGCGGCGCGGTGCTGCGCGGCGGTCTGGCTCTGGCAGGCGTGCTGAAGCGGAGAGACCCGGCGGCGGTCAGCGATATGGTGACAGAGCTGGCCTTCGGCGCGTACAACAAGGCGTTCAAGCCCAACCGCACCGCCTTCGACTGGCTGTCGGCCGATGCGGAGAATGTGGATGCATATATAGCCGACCCCATGTGCGGGCATGACGCCACGGTGGGTCTTTTCTATGAGATGCTCCGCGGCATCCGCTTTAACCAGCGCCGTGACAATCTTGATAAGATGGATAAAAAGGCGCCGGTGCTGCTGATCTCGGGGCAGGATGACCCCGTGGGCGGCATGGGCGAAGGGATACGCAGGACGTATCAGGCGTTCCGGCACGCCGGTGTGAAGGACTGTACGTTGAAGCTCTACCCCGGAGCGCGGCATGAGCTGCTCAACGAGCGGATATGGCAGGATACGGTATATCAGGATATTTGGAGCTGGATGGAGGGGAAGCTATAATGGACGCGTGGGAAGAACTGAGAGAAACCTGCTTGAACTGTCAGGCCTGCGGACTGCGCCGTACCTGCACGCAGGTGGTCTTTGGCGTGGGAAATCCTCAGGCAGAGGTGCTGCTGATTGGCGAGGCGCCGGGAGCCAACGAGGATCTGCAGGGCGAACCCTTTGTAGGGCGGGCCGGGAAACTGCTGGACGATATGCTGGCCATGATCGGTCTGAGCCGGGAAAACATCTATATCACCAATTCCGTCAAGTGCCGCCCGCCGGAGAATCGGGATCCGCTGGGAGAGGAGAAGGACGCCTGCCGCGGATACCTGCGTTCGCAGGTGCGGCTGATGAAGCCCAAGATCATCGTGTGTCTGGGCCGGATCAGCGCCATGGAGCTAATCAAACCAGATTTCAAAATCAGCCGTGAGCACGGCCAGTTCTTCGATCGGAACGGTACGCTGATGATGGCGCTGTATCACCCTGCGGCGCTGCTGCGCGATCCCCGTAAAAGGCCGGAGACCTTTGAGGATCTGAAGCGTTTGCAGGAAAAAATCGCAGAAATCTGCGACCATACACCCGTTGCATTCGAATAAAAAAGCGCTGCCCCGTGTGGGGCAGCGCTTTTTTATGATTCCATTCCCTGTCTGAAGCGCTCCACCATCTCCGCCGTCAGGCTTATCTCGCCATCCCGGCTGGGAATTTCATCCCGGTGCAGCCACACACCCTCGCATAGCTCGTTGCGATCCAGCTTGATCTCCGCCTCGCCGTCCAATTCGCAGTAAAAGCCTGTCAGCAGCGTATCGGTAAAGGCCCAGGGCTGGTTTTTATAGTACCGCAGATTCTTCACCCGCAGTCCCACCTCTTCCATAACCTCCCGGCGCACAGTGTCCTCCAGCGTCTCGCCGATCTCCACAAACCCGGCGATCAGCGCATAGTCCCGGAAAGGCCGGTTGGCATAGCGTGTCAGCAGCAGCTTATCCCCGTCCGTTACCGCCACAATCACCGCCGGGCAGATCTTGGGATATTCTGTCTGGCCGCAGGCGGGGCATACCATGGCCCGCTCCACCTCGCTGGGCGACATTTTATGGCCGCAGTGACCGCAGAACTGCCTTGCGCCGTACCAGCGGTGCAGCTGCACGGCGGTGATGGCGGCAAAGGCCGTCTCCATGGGCCGTACGGTGCGGATATCCTTCACGTTTACATAGTCCATACCTGCCGGTACATGCTCCGGCGTCCGGGCCAGATAGCAGTCCACCCCATCCAGTGAAAACACATGCAGCGCATCCTCCGTGGGAATTTCTCCGCCGAAACGCGGCAGCGTCCATTCCTCCCCTGACCGCTGCAGCAGCACCTTTCCGCTGCGGACGCACAGAGCGATGTCCTCATGTGACGCCCTGCCGATCACATAGGTTCTGTCCAGCCGGTGGGGCGCAATATCCTGAATCATATCCCAAATCCTTCTTTCCTTGTGAAATACTGCTTTGATGGTATCATACCACAGCGCAAAATGCAACCTTGCGGCCTTCTCCCGTCCATGCTATACTAGGGAAAAATCCAGTGAAAGGGGGCGTCCCCATGACCAGACAGGAGCTTCTGCAAAAGGCGGACAGCCTGCCGCTGTCGCCCGGCGTATATATCATGATGGATAAGACCGGCCTTGTCATCTATGTGGGCAAGGCCAAGAAGCTGAAAAACCGCGTCAGCCAGTATTTTCAGTCTGGCAGCGGCCACAACGAAAAGACCCGCATGATGGTCTCGCAGGTGGATCACTTTGACACCATTGTGGTGCGCACGGAGTTTGAGGCCCTGATTCTGGAAAACTCCCTCATCAAGCGTCACCAGCCCCGGTACAACATCCTCCTGAAGGATGACAAGGGGTATCCCTTTGTGCGGCTGGACAGCGGCGCCTCTTACCCCCGCTTCACCATGGTCAGCAGGCCCGCTGAGGATGGCGCCGACTATTTCGGCCCCTTCGGCGGCCGCCATGAGACCCGGGCGGCGCTGCACGCACTGTGCGCCGCTTTAAAGCTTCCCACCTGCACGCGTCGCTTTCCCCGGGATATCGGCCGGGAGCGACCCTGTCTGAACCGCCACATCGGCAAGTGTGACGGCTTCTGCTCGCCCGACGGGCCGGGGCAGGCAGAGTATCGCGCCCGCATGGTTCAGGCCTCGGAGCTGCTGGGCGGCAAGCTGCGGCAGGTAACGGCCTCTATCCGTCAGGAGATGGAAACGGCAGCCGAAGCATTGGAATTTGAAAAGGCCGCCGCCCTGCGGGACCGGCTTCAGGCGCTTCAGGTGCTGGGCAAGCAGCAGCAGGTCATCGCAGGCGTCTGCGCCGATACCGACGTATGGGGTGTGTATACCGGCCCGGTGCGCTGCGGCGCGGCAGTGCTGCATATTGAAAACGGCGACCTGCTGGGCCGCCAGATCGAAGTTTTCCCCACCGCCGCCGACCAGTCGGTGCCGGAGGTGCTCTCTGCCGTGCTGAGCCAGTATTATCTGGACAAGGCCGTTTTGCCCCGGGAGATCCTGCTGCCCTGTCTTTTCGAGGACAGCGAATCCTTTTCCGGCCTGCTGGCCGCTCAGGCCGGCCACCGGGTAACGCTCAGGGCGCCTCAGCGCGGCGAGCGTTCTCAGCTGGTGGAGATGGCCATTCAGAACGCCCGGGAAGAGGCGGAGCGCATCACCACCGATTCAGAGCGTCTCTCCCGCACCCTTATTGATCTTCAGGCGCTGGCTCACCTCCCCCGGCTTCCCCGCCGCATGGAGAGCTACGATATCTCCAACATGGGCAGCGATGACATGGTGGCCTCCATGGTGGTGTTTGTAGATGGCAAGCCGCTGAAGCGTGACTACCGCAAGTTTTCCATTCGGACGCTCTCCGCTCCTGACGATTATGCCGCCATGCAGGAGGTGCTGACTCGCCGCTTTGCCCATGCCGATGATGAAAAGTTTCCCCCCCTGCCCGACCTGCTGCTGATCGACGGCGGACGGGGACACGTCCATGCGGCGCTGGCCGCCATGGCCGCCGCCGGCGTCTCCCTCCCGGTGCTGGGCATGGTGAAGGACGACCACCATCGCACCCGCGCCCTCATCACCGCCGACGGTGATGAGTTGGGGATCCGGCAGTCGCCCCACATTTTTACCATGATTGGCCGCATACAGGAGGAGGTGCATCGATTTGCCATTTCCTTCCAGCGGCAAAAGCACCGCAAGCGCACCTACCGCAGCAAGCTGGACGGCATACCCGGCATCGGCGAGGCACGCCGTCAGGCGCTGTTGAAGCGCTTCGGCACTATCAAAGCCATCGAGTCGGCCACCCTCTCAGAGCTGCAAACCGTATTGCCCGCCAACGCCGCCCGCGCCGTCTACGACCGCTTCCATCAGCTTACTGCGCCGCAAGACTAGCCACGGATCCAATAAATGATTGTCACTGCGCCCGCCGCATGCTATAATGGGCATAACACATTTTGACAGCAGGAGGTTATTGACATGATCTACCGTGAATTTCAGGGCGTGCAGCTTTCCATGCTGGGCTTTGGCACCATGCGTCTGCCCGTGCAGCCGGATGGCAGCATTGACCGGGACGAAACGCAGTCCATGGTCGATTACGCCATGTCCCACGGCGTTAACTACTATGATACCGCCTGGCCCTACATGCACAACCAGTCCGAAAACGTGATTGGCGCCTGCCTGAAAAAATATCCCCGTGACAGCTTCTATCTGGCCACCAAATTCCCCGGCCATATGGTGGCCGATGTCTATGACCCTGCCGACATCTTTGAGCAGCAGCTGCAAAAATGTCAGGTGGACTATTTTGATTTCTATCTGCTGCACAACGTCTACGAAAACTCCGTCAGCGTCTATAACGATCCCCGCTGGGGCATCGTGGACTACTTTGTGGAGCAGAAGAAAAAGGGCCGCATCCGCCATCTGGGCTTCTCCTCTCACGCGGATCTGCCCTGCCTGACAGAATTTCTGGACCGTTACGGCAGCGTGCTGGAGTTCTGCCAGCTGCAATTCAACTATCTGGATTGGACGCTGCAGCACGGTCAGGAAAAATACGCTCTTTTGCAGCAGCGCGGCATCCCCCTGTGGGTCATGGAGCCTGTCCGCGGCGGCCAGCTGACCACGCTGAGCGAGGATGAGACGCAGCGTCTCCGCGCTCACCGTCCCGATGACAGCATCGCCTCTTTCGGTTTCCGCTGGCTCCAGCGTTTTGACAACATCGCCGTTGTGCTCTCCGGCATGTCCAACATGGAGCAGATGGTGGACAATATCCGTACCTTTGACCATCTTGATCCTCTGTCGGAAGCGGAGCAGACCATCCTTCTGGAGGCGGCGGAGCGCATGAAGAGCGCCATCCCCTGCACAGCCTGCCGCTACTGCTGCGATGGCTGTCCCATGGGGCTGAATATTCCCGACCTGCTGCATAAGTATAATCAGCTGCGGGTGGGCAGCGGCTCCTCCGTCAGAATGCAGTTGGATGCCCTGCCTCAGGACAAGTGGCCTGCCGCCTGCATCGGCTGCGGCGCCTGCGCCGCGGTCTGTCCCCAGAAAATCGCCATCCCCGACGAGCTGGCCGCCTTTGCCGCCGCGCTGGAAAAGGTGCCCAGTTGGGCAGAGGTCTGCAAGCAGCGGGATGAAGACGCCCGCCGGGAGATTGCCAGCCGCCGCGGCTGATACATCCGTCTCACCCCCTCGCCGCCCCGTCACCATCAGGAGTGCAGCATGAAGAACACCATCCGCGAATTGAATCTGGAGCTGGGCCGCCCCACCGTTGATCAGGCCATACGCTGGCTGGAAGCCGAGCTGGAGGCCGCCCGCAAAATGCACACACCGCTTATGAAGCTGATTCACGGCTACGGTTCCTCCGGCAAGGGCGGACGCATCCGCACCGCCAGCCGCCGCCGTTTGGAGGAGGCTGCGGCGCAGGGGCATATCGCCGCCTACCTGCCCGGCGAACGCTTCACCATTTTTGACGAGACCGCCCGCCGCGCCATGCAGGTCTATCCGCAGCTCCGCGCCGACCGCGATTTAGAGCGGGAAAACCGCGGCGTTACCTTCGTCTTTTTCCGCAAATTCTGATCCTGTACAAAAAAGGAAGGCTTCCGACTCAGTGTCAGAAGCCTTCCTTTTCACTTGCGCCGCGCAAGGCTCTGCCGCTCACAGGAACGCTTTCAGCCGCTTCATTCTGCCGATAGCCTCCTGAAGGGAGCCCTCACCTCTGGCAAAATGCAGACGGATCAGGTGGTTTACCGGCTCGGCGAAAAAGCGGGAGCCGGGAACGGCCGCCGGCGCAGCACTAAAGCAGTGCCCCCACAAAATTCCCGGCAGCGGCATACAGCAAACCCTCCGTATGCTTCAGTACATACGAAGGCCTTTTCCGCTCCTCCGGTTTTCCTCTTTTTTCCAAAAATTTTCCAATTTTCAAAAATTTCGTGTTGATACGAAAATCCGGCTGGTATATACTGTTTGATAGGAGAATTTGGTTGTTTTCCACAAAGCGTACCGCTTTGCAGGGAAAAAGTGGTTGAAAACCGTGAATTTCATATTGTTTTAAGTTCTGTGACGTCGTGTGGCTGCGCGTTGTAAAGGCGATTTTTCGTCAGGGCGTAGCCTTAAAGGAATCAGGGTGACCAAACCCACCGCGGACGGCACTGTGAGCGCAAGGAAATGACCGAAACGGCTTCAGGCCGTTGGGGAAAACCCGCCATTGGGACGCAAGTCCTGAGAAGGTAGGTCATGTACGCAGGGGCAGAGACCCCGTGGCGCGAGGGCAGTAGAATTACACGAAAGAGAGCTTGTTTGCAGCGGCGCACCCTCGTTGTAACCATAGGCCGGAGTGTACGCTGACGTAATACGTCAGCGTTTTTTTGTCGAACACACCGGAGGGGCAGCGCCTTTTTTGAAGAACCATTCAAGGCGCATGCCTTTTTTTAAATATAGAGAGAAGATCACATGGCCCCGCGCCGGTTTTCCGCCCCACAGGGGGTAAAACAGGCGGCAAGGGGCGGAATGAAAAAGAAAGGACGAAAACGGAATGAAGAAGAGAATCGTATCATTCCTGATGGCACTGGTGATGGTGGTTTCGTTACTGCCCGTCAGTGCCTTTGCTGAGGACGGCGACAGCATGGAATTCTGGGCTGACGAGACCAAAGTCACCGCCCGTGTTTCGGACAGTCCAGAGTATACCAAAAGGTATACCATAATCGTGTCCGATGGCACAACGAAAATCTCCGTAAAGGGTGATAACCTGCATTTTGTGACAAACAATACTATGGAGCTTTGCATCACGGTTGATGGAAAGCCATTAGACTTTGCAAATGGAATGTGGGAAGGCGGAAGCTATAACGCAGAAAATCAGCACTTCACCTTCCCCTTGAACGAAGAGGACTTGACATCGGACACGTATGCGATCCTATGTGATGCTAACTATGAGTATTTGGGAGAAGTCATTGTCAAAATTTCCGGGAAAATTCCTCCTACGACAAAATCGGGCACAAATGAAACAGCAAATCTCTACCTAAAGGTAGGAGAACCTATCTCCATAGATTTAACCGAGATATTTATTGACGAAGATGGTGATCCGCTCACCTTCACATGCAGTACCAACGGTACCGGGGGCAACTATTCTCCCATTGAGGGCAGCACCTATACCGGCACATATGATGGAAAGACAAATAGCCTTTGCTTTAAGGCGAATGACGGAAAGGTCGACAGCAAAGAGTATTATTTGGTTTACCTTTGGACGAAGGGCGACACCACACAACTAGACGCGCTCATCAAGAGTGCACCCACCGACGGCTACTACACCGAAAACGACCGCTACAACGCAAAGACAAAAGCAACCAGCAGCAAGGGCTTTTGGGTAGAGTACCAATCCGCGTTGACCGCGGCTCGCGCAGCGAACGTGAGTACATCTACGCAAGCGACAGTGGATCGCGCATTTAAGAATCTGCAAGCCGCCATCGACAACCTCATCCCCACCACGCAGGTGAACCCCACGGCTCTCTATGAGACGTTGAAAAGCTATACCGGCGGATTCTACGAAAACTCAACAAGCTACACTCCGGACACGTGGGCAGCCTTTGACGAGGCGCGCACGGCAGGCCATGCACTGCTTGACGGCCTCTTTGACGAAAACGGAGATGCCACCGCCGCCAATACAGCGGAAAAGAAGGGTGAGCTAGACGCTGCGGCTACGGCACTGACGGAGGCGGCGGAGAACCTGTATAACAATGGCACGGTGACAGCAAATAAAAAGACCGTCGAACAAATCACCACGTTTTTGCCGGACTTGCTCGCGCTGGCAAATACCGTTAAGCAGAGCGATTATACCGCCGAAAGTTGGGAGGCCTTTGCCGCCGCCCTGACCGCCGCCAAGAACGCCAAAGCCCCCGTGCTGACGGAGACTAAGGCGGACGACGAGCCTGTTGCCGCCTATAAAAAGGCGTATGAGGATCTGTACCAGCAGTTCTACTATGGTCTGACCCCGGCGGGCGAGATCACCGTCTCCCTCACATATCTTGACCCGGAGATGGCGCGTCAGGGGAACGGCGCAGGCTCTCGCGCCGGTGCCGCGCAGCAGGTGAAGCTCAACGGCAACTACTCCCTCTATGCAGCCGTGGACTCGCTGGAAAACAAGCCGACTGGACGTATTATTTGGCCGTATGCCAAGATATTTATCAACGGCATCTACGTCACCAAATGGTATCTCCAGCAAGAAAATTTTGACTACGCGAGCAATACGGTATCCCAAGATCTGCGGCTGCACCCCGGTGATACGGTCGTGGTGGATCTCAATCTGAATCCGCAAAGTGAATTCCAGCCCACCACCAACGGCGGCAGCGCACAGCTGTGGCAGTATATCGACAGTATAAAGACATCGCAGTTTGTCCAGAGCAGCGGCCTGGAGGTGAAGGCGGGCGAACCCTTCACCCTGACCGTCCGGCAGGCACAGGCGGCGCTGGGCCGCAGCCACGCCGCCGAGGCGGGCGCAAACATGACCCTGTTTATCAGCGACATGGTGCAAGCCCCCTCCGATAACCATCCCACCGCAAAGCAGCTTACTCAGAATGAAAAAGCGGTCATCACCGACGCAGACGGCAGCGCCAGCGTGACGCTGTACCGTGAGGGCTGGTATCTGATCGCCGCCTATGACCTGCGTGAGGACGAAAAGGGCAACATCGACAACAGCTCTGATGGCAGCTGCCCCAGCTACGCAGGTAAATACTATTCGACAAACAGCGGCGCAGCCATCTGGGTGCATGTCAATACGCCCGATGACCTCTCCGCCGTGAAGAACACCCTGCAAGCCCAGCTGGACGAGGCGTATGCCGCCTATGCGGAAAACTATTTCCGCCCCGCCGTCTGGAGCGAACTCAAGAGTGCCTATGAGACCGGCACCGCCGCTATCAAGGCTGCCGCCACCTCCGGCGACGCCAGCGACGCCCAGCAGAAGGCCATTGAGACCATCCGAAAGCTGCAAAGCGACACCACCGCGGAAAACAAGCAGAACCTGACCGCCTTCCGCACGACGCTGAACAAGCTGCCTGACGACACCAGTCTGCTCTCCGCCAGCGTCAAGGGCCTTGTGGACGAGCTGCTCGCCTGCTACGACGGTATGAGCGACTACCAGCGCAGGCAGCTGACCGGCACCGAGAAGAACAAGTACAACGATATCAAGGCTTTCGCCGATACCCACGAGACCTTCCCCGAGGCCAAGGAGTACAGCCTGACGGTGAACGTGGTGGGCGACACCGACGAGGTCACCGCCGTGCTGAACGACATGACCCGCTACCTGCGGGAGCATCCCGCCACGCAGGATCGCGGCAGCGGCGGCAGCAATGGCACGCCCATCCAGACCGAGCCGTTCTGCGCTTTCACGGCAACCATCCCGGACCGCACGGAGGTGACGGCGCTTGCCCCCTTGACCACGGTGCGCTTTGTCTCCAGCATCGACTACGCGGCGTACTTCCAGACCCGTCAGGCAAAGGGCACCTTCACCGTGGACGGTGCCAAGTGGGTCATCAGCAATGAAAACCTGCAATTCACTACACAAGGCTACGGTTATAACGTCGGCGGCGGCTTGACTGTCACCATCGGCGGCGTGGCCTACGAGATCAAGAGCGTCACCTATCAGGGCATCGATGCCGGCGCGATAAAGACCGGAAATATGATTGCCTATGACGACTCGGAGTATCTGGGCAAGGATACGTACTATATCAATATGCGCTTTGAGAACGCGGCGCAGGAGTTCACCATGCCCTACAACGATGTGACCGTAACCGTCACATGGGGGCCCGTCAACGCAAATGTGGACGCAGCCAGGGCTGCCGCCCTCTCCCGCCTGCAAGCGCAGTATAACACGCTGGGTGACAAGGCGAAGGCCGCCTACGAGGCCGGAGTGGAAAGCATCAGCGCCGCCGCTTCCGCCGCTGCTGTAGAGAGCGCCTATCAGTCCGCCGTGGTGGCGATGAAGAAGGCCGCCGCCAACTATGGCAAGGTGCAGGTCATCGTGGAGAACACCACCTTCACCAAGGACATGTGGCGCAAGGGCGAAAAGTATTGGGAAGGCACGCTGGTGGATACATGGGTAGATCTGTCCGCCGACAGCACCATGATGTCCTGCGTGGCCGCCGCGCTGGAAGCGAAGAAGATCGACAGCAAGGGCGTGGAAAACGGCTATATCTCCCAGATCAACGGCCTCAGCGAGTTCGACGGCAGCAAGAGCGCCGGCTGGATGGGTACGCTGAACGACTGGTTCACCAACGAGGGCTTCGCCGCCTTCACCGTGGCCAACGGCAATCTGGCGGATGGCGATGTGATCCGCATCATGTATAGCTGTTACGGCTACGGCGAGGATTTGGGCGGCACCTGGGGAAACTCCGACACCACCGTTAAGGCCCTGACCGTGGACGGTGCGGCGCTGACCCCGAACTTCACCCCCGGCCAGTCCGGCGGACAGTATGACTATACGCTGGTCATCAGCAGTGAGACGGCCAACATTAAGCTGACCCCCACCGCCAGCAATAAGAACTTCCAGGTCAAAGTATTCTTAAATGAGAAGGTCACGGACAGCACCGAGGGCAGCAGCTTCTACAAGCGCACGGAAACGATCCCTGTCAAGGCGGGCGACACCGTCTATCTGGGCTGCGGCGCACGGGGTTGGCTGAGCATGAACAATCAGGCCGGCAACACGCAGGGCAACGACGGCACCTGGTACGCCCTCCACGTTGTCAGTGTCAATACCGGCGCAAGCTATGTGACCGGCCTGATTGCCAAGCTGCCCGCCTCCCTGAAGTACGAGACCTACAACCGCAGCACGAATGATGTCGCCGCCGCCCGCGCCGCCTTCAACGTTCTCACCCAGAGTGAGCAGGGCAAGGTGACAAACCTGAACAAGCTGGTCAATCTGGAGAAGCAGATCAAGGGCTTCGTGGCCGCAGACGAATTCAAGGCGCAGCTGGCAGCTCTGCCGGAGGCCGAAAACCTGACCGTCACCGACCGGGAGGCCGTGGATGCAGCCGAGGCTGCCTATAAGGCGCTGGAGCAGAAGGATTGCCTGACGGTAGCTGAAAAAGAAAAGGCCGAGGCCGTGTTCGCCAAGATGGCGCAGATCAAGGGCGACCTTGTCCTTGCTGTGGAGCAGCAGATCGATGCCATCGGCGAGGTGACGCTGGAAAACGAAGCTGCCATCAAGGCGGCACAGGCGGCGTATGATGCACTGAGCGCCGAGCAAAAGCAGCTGGTGAACCGTGAAAAGGTAGCCGCGCTCAACGCCGCTGTCACCAAGCTGGCGGAGCTGAAGCGAGAGAAGCTGCTGACAGAGATGGAGCGTATTTATGCCTCCGTCGGCGAAAGCCTACAGGCGCAGGTCAACAAGTCTGCCCCCATCGTGGGCAGCATCGGCGGCGAGTGGTTGGCTCTGGGTCTGGCTCGCAGCGGTCGTACCGTGCCCGCCGGATACTATGACAATGTGCTCAAGTATGTCAAGGAAAACATCCGCAGCGACGGCCGCCTCGACCGCACCAAGACCACCGAGAATTCCCGTATCATTCTGGCGCTGACCGCCATCGGCAAGGATCCCACCGACGTGGCAGGCCATAACCTGTTGGACGGTCTCTACAACATGAAGGATTGTCTGAACCGGCAGGGCATCAATGCGCCTGTGTTCGCCCTGATTGCGCTGGACAGCCATAACTACACGCCCACCCACAGCGATGTGACCCGCGATAGCCTCATCGAGCTGATCCTGAGCGATCAGGTCAAGGCGGACGGCGGCTGGGCGCTGGAGGGCGCCGCCGCCAAGGGCTCCGATGTGGACATCACCGCGATGACCATTCAGGCTCTGGCGCCCTACTACAAGACCAATGCCAAGGTCAAGGCCGCAGTGGATACGGCTCTGAACTGGCTGTCCGATCATCAGCAGGAGGATGGCAGCTTTGCCAGCTGGGGCGCCGCCAACAGCGAGTCCTGCGCGCAGGTCATTGTAGCACTGACCGCATTGGGCATCGACCCCCTCACCGACAGCCGCTTTATCAAGAACGGCATGACTGCGCTGGATGCACTGTGCAGCTACTACACGCAGGATGCCACGTTCGGCAAGGGTTTTGCCCACGTAAAGCAAAGCGCCGGCGGGTACGTCGGCGGCGCGTACAACCAGATGTCCACCGAGCAGGCATACTACGCGCTGGCAGCATACTTCCGCTTCGTCAACGGCCAGAACCGCCTCTATGACATGAACGATGTGTGCATCGGCCACAAGTTCGGCGAGTGGAAGGAGACAAAGGCCGCCACCTGCACCGCGAATGGCACCCGTACCCGCACGTGCACCGTCTGCGGCGTAGTGGAGACGATGACCGTCCCGGCGTCGGGACACAGCATGACCGCCACAGCGGCCAAAGCCGCTGCCTGCACCGAGGCGGGCAACAGCGCCTATTGGACCTGTTCTCGCTGCCACAAGCATTTCAGCGATGCAGCGGGAAAAACCGAGATCGCCAAGGATAGCTGGATCATCAACGCGCTGGGGCACGATGAAGCTACACGCGGCGCCGTGGCAGCGACCTGCTATGCCTCCGGTCACGAGGCGGACACCTACTGCAAGCGCTGCGGCCTTGTGCTCACGGCCGGCGCAACCATCCCCGCTACCGGCAAGCACACGTATGCCAACGGTGTGTGTACCGTCTGCGGTGTCAGGAACCCGGCAGCCGGTGTCAAGATTGACGACCTCAAGGTGGACAGCAAGGACAATACGATCGTCAGAGGCGGCGGCCTGATCATCAAGAGCAGCGAACCTGTTACCGATGAGAAGCTGGCCGAAATCAAGGCAGCACTCGAGAGCGGCTCCATCATCGTCACCGTGAATAACACACCCATCCTCCAGCTTACAAAGGAGGACAAGGAGGCAGACGGCGGCAAAAACGCTTTGATGCAGGCTGCCGCATCTGCCAGCGGTCAGCGCAGGCAGGAGCTGAATAAGCTGGCGGAGAAGCTGGATGCCCTGCGGAGTGACAAATCCAGAAAGAACGTCCAGCTGGAAAAAGTCGTTGACGTGGTGGTTGAATTGGTCAAAACCAATGCCGCCGGTTCTGTGGAGTCTATTGCACAGCTGATCCAGCTTCCCAAGAGCGTTACCGTGACCGTCTCCATCACCAATGAGCTGTACGACAGCCTGAAGGGTAAACAGATCTGCGTGATACGCAGCCATACCGATGTCAGCGGCAGCGTGACCACCACCGAGCTGCCCGCCGCACTGGGCGGCACGAAGGACAACTATGTGCTGACCTTCCAGACGGATAAGGCCTCCACCTTCGCAATCCTTTCCTATGCATCTGTCAGCAGCGGACGGCCCGGCAGCACCGGCAGCAGTTCTGCCTCCGGTACCGGTAATGTAAAATCCTCCAACACGGGAGACAACAGTCAGATGACCCTTTGGCTGAGCAGCGCAGTTTTGGCGGCAGCAGCCATCGTGGTGCTGACCTACAAGAAAAAGCGCACAGCCAAGTAACAACAAAAAGCCAACGCAGAGACGCCTTCGCGTCTCTGCGTATGGCACATTTAAGAGGTAACGCCCATGAAGAAAAAACAGATATTCCGGCTGTTGGCACTGGCGCTGTCCCTACTGCTGATCTGCACCGCCTGCGGCCAAAAGGCCGCCGCGGATGTATCCGGCAGCACTCCCGGCACGGCGCAGGAACAGACAACTGCTGACAGCAAAAAAGACACAGCCAAGTCAAAGGGCAAAACCGAGGACGACAAGAAACCGGATGCAGAAAAATCTGCTGAGGATAAGAAAGCCGAAGAAGAGAAGAACAAAGCCGAGAATAAGAAGGCCGAAGAGGAGAAGAAGAAAGCCGAGGAGCAGAAAAAGACCGAGGCGGACGTCAAGCAGGACGAGCCCGCCGCACAGCCGGAGCAGCCCAAGCAAGAGATCAATCCGGCTACCGGCAAGGATAAATACCAGACCGATCCCGTGCCGGAGGGAAAGCCCATTCCCGTCGAGCCGGGTACTGCCTCCGGCGGCGGCAGCGCTGCCTGCACCTTCTCCATCTCCTGTGCAACAATCCTCGACAACTGGGATCTGTGCGATGAGAGCAAAAAGTCGCTCGTGCCCGCTGACGGCGTAATTTTGTCTGCCACAACGGTAACATTCACAGAGGGAGAAAGCGTATTCGATGTCCTCAAGCGAATCTGTAAGCAAAATGGGATACACATGGAGTCCAGCTGGACACCGATGTATAACAGCGCCTATGTAGAGGGGATCAACAATCTCTATGAGTTTGATGTGGGGCGTCTGTCCGGCTGGATGTATGAGGTCAATGGCTGGTTTCCCAACTACGGCTGCTCCCGCTATGCCCTGCAAGATGGCGATGTGGTGAACTGGGTCTACACCTGCGATCTGGGCTACGATGTCGGCGGCGGCTACTCAACCGGAAACTGATGCGTCAATCAGCAGCGGTTTGACAGCACCCGCCCCATCCTCCAAGATAACCTACAGCAACAAAGACCTCCTGAAAGGGAACTGCCCCGGTTTGTACCATCCGTGCAAACCGGGGCAGTTCCGCCATCTGGCACAAACAAAGCAGGTCCCCGGTCACTAAGACCGAGGACCTGCTTGCTATGCAATTTGTGTTTTTATAAAGGTGGGTCCCTTAGTTCCCCATCTCCTTGATAGCAGCCTGAGCGGCGGCCAGACGGGCGATAGGCACACGGAAGGGGGAGCAGGACACATAGTCCAGACCCACCTTGTGGCAGAACTCCACGGAGGAGGGGTCGCCGCCGTGCTCGCCGCAGATGCCCAGATGCAGCTCCGGACGGGTGGCACGACCCAGCTTGCAGGACATCTCCACCAGCTTGCCCACGCCCACCTGATCCAGACGGGCGAAGGGATCGCTCTCGTAGATCTTGTTGTCGTAGTAAGCGGGCAGGAACTTGCCGGCGTCGTCACGGCTGAAGCCGAAGGTCATCTGGGTCAGGTCGTTGGTACCGAAGGAGAAGAACTCGGCCTCCTTGGCAATCTCGTCGGCGGTCAGCGCCGCACGGGGGATCTCGATCATGGTACCCACCAGATACTTCATATCCATACCGGCAGCGGCCAGCTCCTCATCGGCGGTCTTGACCACCACGTCCTTGACGTACTTCAGCTCCTTGACCTCGCCCACCAGCGGGATCATGATCTCGGGAGCCATGTTCCACTCGGGGTGCTTCTTCTGCACGTTGATGGCGGCGCGGATGACGGCACGGGTCTGCATGACGGCGATCTCCGGGAAGGTGACGGCCAGACGGCAGCCGCGGTGACCCATCATGGGGTTGAACTCGTGCAGGGAGGCGATGATGGCCTTGATGTCGGCAACGGACTTGCCCATATCCTTGGCCAGCTGCTCGATATCGGCCTCCTCGGTGGGAACAAACTCATGCAGAGGGGGATCCAGGAAGCGGATGGTAACAGGGCAGCCCTCCATGGCCTCATAGATACCCTCAAAGTCGCCCTGCTGCATGGGCAGCAGCTTGGCCAGTGCGCGCTCACGCTGCTCCACGGTGTCGGAGCAGATCATCTCGCGGATGGCGGCGATGCGGTCGCCCTCAAAGAACATATGCTCGGTACGGCACAGGCCGATGCCCTGCGCGCCCAGCTCACGGGCCTTGGCGGCGTCGTGGGGGGTGTCGGCGTTGGTGCGGACCTGCAGACGGCGGAACTTGTCAGCCCAAGCCATGATGCGGCCGAAGTCGCCGCCCACGCTGGCGGCCACGGTGGGCATAGCGCCGTCGTAGATGCTGCCAGTGGAGCCGTCCAGGCTCAGCCAGTCACCCTCGTGATAGGTCTTGCCGGCCAGCGTAAACTGCTTGTTGGCCTCATCCATGTTGATGGCGCCGCAGCCGGAGACGCAGCACTTGCCCATGCCGCGTGCCACAACGGCAGCGTGGGAGGTCATGCCGCCGCGGACGGTCAGGATGCCCTGTGCGGCCTTCATGCCCTCGATATCCTCGGGAGAGGTCTCCAGACGGACCAGCACCACCTTCTCGCCCCGCTCAGCCCAAGCCTTGGCGTCCTCAGCGGTGAACACGATCTTGCCGCAGGCAGCGCCGGGGGAGGCGGGCAGCGCCTTGCCCAC
>CABSAW010000004.1:0-41680 GCA_902475745.1 uncultured Oscillospiraceae bacterium | reverse complement strand
CGCTACATCCTCATCCCCGCCGACGAGGGCGTGGAGATCAACGGCATCGGCGTGAGCATCCCCAACCCGCAGAGGACGGAGTGAACCTGCCGGCATGCATCTCGCTCTTTGCAGGCCATCCTCCCGGCCGTGGCGTTTTGCCTGTCCTCCACGATTCCGGCAGATGCATTTGTATGTTTTGCATGCAACTTATGCCAACACCAACACCAACACCAACACCAACACCAACATCAACACCAACATCATCTTCAACATCAACACCATGGCCGCCGCAGCCCGTAATACGGGCTGCCAGCGGCCACAGAAAAACAAATATGTTTTTTTTGAAACGAAGGGAGGCCTCTCTCCGGTAGACAAGATGGATTTGCGCCTTTCCCTCAAAAGATATCCTCTGCGGAGGAAGCGCCGGATTCCACCGGCATCTCACCGCCGGGCGCACCTATCCGCCGGCGGCAGTACACCAGCGCATAGGCCATCATCCCCACATGCAGGACCATCAATACCCAGAAAACGGGGGAGTGGAGGTTCATTTGATTGCCCAGGATCGTAAAGCAGACAGTTTTGGGGTAGATGGCCAGCCACGAGCTGACCAGATACGTCCGGTAGCTGCCGCGCAGCATGCCGAACAGGACGCCCAGCAGCTCCATATTGATTCCCAGCGTGTGGATGGCAAGGCAAAAGGCAAAGCCCAGATCATGCGATGCGGTGAAATATCGCTTTACACGGGGATAGCGGCCCAGCAGCCTGTTCAGATCGGAGGGGTCGGTTCTGCGCCCTACCAAAAACGAAACCGACAGGCTGAGCGCCAGTCCTGTGCCGTTGATGATCAGCGCGGCCGGCAGGGGAAATATCAGAGAAACCGCCACCACCAGCACGTTGTACACGATTACGCCGGAGATGCCCTTCAGCGCGAACAGCGCCAGCACTGCCAGCACCGCCACCATCGGACGGTTTTTCACCAGCTCCGGCAGACGGTTCAGATCCAGTGTGCCGCTGAGCGTCAGCACGCCCAGCACCACGGCGCACGCGGCCATGATCAAAACAGGCCAATAGCCTTTTAATCCCCGCTTTTTCATGAGAGCGGCTTGTGCATCCGCCGTTTGATGGCGCGTCCTGTAGGCGTGGCGGCCAGACCGCCCAGCGCCGTTTCACGGAATTCCACCGGCATGCGGCGGCCCACTTCACCCATGGCGTCAATCACCTCATCCACCGGAATGCGGCTCTCCACGCCGGCCAGCGCCATGTCCGCCACGCTGACGGCATTTACCGCGCCGATAACGTTGCGCTTGACACAGGGGACCTCCACCAGCCCGGCCACAGGGTCACAGACCAGTCCCATCAGGTTTTTCAGCGCCATGGCCACCGCGTGGCCGATCTGAGCGCCGCTGCCGCCCCGCAGAGCCACCAGTGCGCCTGCCGCCATGGCGGAGGCAGTGCCGATCTCTGCCTGACATCCGCCGGAAGCACCGGCAATACAGGCGCGGTAGGCGATCACTGCGCCGATCCCGCTGGCCACATACAGCGCCTCCAGCAGCTGGTGCTGGCTCAGCTCCTCGTATTTGCACAGCGGCAGCAGCACCGCCGGCAGCACGCCGCAGGCGCCTGCCGTGGGAGCGGCCACAATGCGGCACATACACGCATTGGATTCCGCCATGCTCAGCGCCTCGGTAATGACCTCGCTGACATAGCCGCCGGACAGAGCCTCGCCGCGGATGCAGTATTGGCGCATCTTCATACCGTCGCCGCCCACCAGACCGCTGACGGAGCGACGGCGGCCAGTATAGCTGTCCGCCGCGTCTACCATGGCCTGCCATGTGGTCAGCATCTTTGCGATAGACTGGCTGCGGGTTACCTGCCGGGTCTCCATATCGTCCTCCAGTACGATCTCCCAGAAGGGCTTTTTCTTTTCGGACATCAGCTCAAAGATTTCCTTCATCGAATCCAGAGACATCGTCATCCTCCTCCTTGTCGTAATAGATGATGGATAAAATACCCGGCAGCTGGCCGATAAAGTTCACCTGCTCCGGCGTAATGTGCTGGTCAATCTCAATGATCATCAATGATTCGCCGCCCCGCTTGTGCCGCCACATGCTCATGTTGGCGATATTGATGCGGAACTGGCTCAGAATCGTGGTCACTGCCGCCTCAGAGGAATAATAATCCAGATTGCGGATCACCAGCGTATTGTATTCACCGGTAAAGCTCACCTTGATGCCGTCCAGCTTATCCACCATGATCCGGCCGCCGCCAAGGCTGGAGGCGTGCATCTCCAGATGCTTGCCGCCCTCACCCCATGCTTCGATAACCGCCGTGTTGGGATGAGCGTCTCGCAGCTCGATGGTGTCGATGGTGTAGGAAAGGCCTTCTTTTTTCGCCTCTTCAAAGGCGTTGGGGATGCGCAGATCATCCGGCTTCATCCCCAGCAGACCTGCCACCAACGCCCGGTCGGTGCCGTGTCCCAGGCCGGTATCGGCAAAAGAGCCATACAGGTGAATGGCGGCCTTTACCGGCTTGGCGCCCAGCAGCGTGCGGGCCATGGAGCCGATCCGCACCGCGCCTGCGGTATGTGAACTGGAGGGGCCTACCATCACCGGCCCAAGAATATCAAAAATATCCATAAAATGCTCCTCCTGACAATGAACATATCACTTGCTATTATACCATAGCTATGCAGGAAAGGAAAGCGCGAATTGCTGCATTTGACGCCATTTTACCCCAAAATGCCCGGAGAAACTATTGACAACCTGTCCTGGATATAGTATACTAGCCGCAATATTGAACAGCGATGATGGGAAGCAGTAGGCGGTCAGCGGATGCCAAGAGAGAGCGCGGTCGGTGTAAGCGCCCGTGAAGCCCCGCCCAAGTCGTCCCTGAGCTTTCGGCTGAAAGAGAGAGTAGGCCGCAACGGCTGCCCTCCGTTAGCGGGGCGCGGTGTGACAGCACCGCATGAGTGCGGGAAGAATCCCGAATACAGGTGGTACCACGGACTTTTTTGTTCGCCCTGTTTTGCTTATGGCAAAACGGAGCGATTTTTTATTGCCCCTTTTGCCAGAATAACGGAAAGGAGAATCCCCTATGCATAAGGAATTGCCGAAAGTGTACGATCCACGAGAAGTAGAGTCCAGTATCTACAAAATGTGGATGGATAACGACTGTTTCCACGCCGATCCCAACCCCGAAAAGAAGCCCTTCTCCATCGTCATGCCGCCTCCCAACGTTACCGGCCAGCTCCACATGGGACACGCCATGGACTGCACCCTGCAGGACATCCTGATCCGCTATAAGCGGATGCAGGGATACGAGGCGCTGTGGCTGCCCGGCAGCGACCACGCCGGCATTGCCACGCAGATCAAGGTGGAAGAGGATCTGCGGAAGAATGAGGGCCTGACCCGCCATGATCTGGGCCGCGAAAAGTTTTTGGAGCGTGTCTGGGATTGGAAGGAGAAATACGGCAGCCGTATCGTGGAGCAGCAAAAGAAGATGGGCGCCTCCTGCGACTGGAGCCGTGCCCGCTTCACCATGGACGAGGGCTGCTCCCGCGCCGTGCGTGAGACGTTCTGCGAGCTGTATGAAAAGGGCTTGATCTACAAGGGCAGCCGCATCATCAACTGGTGCCCCCACTGCCTGACCGCCCTGTCCGACGCCGAGGTGGAATATGTGGATAAGCCCGGCCACCTGTGGTACGTCCGCTACCCGCTGACCGACGGCAGCGGCGACATCATCATCGCCACCACCCGTCCCGAGACCATGCTGGGCGATACCGGCGTGGCCGTCAACCCCGAGGACGAGAAGTTCAAGCACCTCATCGGCAAGACCTGCATCCTGCCCATTATGAACCGCGAAATTCCCATCGTGGGCGACGAATACTGCGAGATCGGCTTCGGCACGGGCGCTGTTAAGATGACCCCTGCACACGACCCCAACGACTTTGAGGTCGGCCTTCGCCACAACCTCGAGGTCATCCGCGTCATCGCCGACGACGGTACGATCAACGAAAACGGCGGCAAGTACAACGGCATGGACCGCTATGAGTGCCGCAAGGCCATCGTCAAGGACTTAGAAGAGCAGGGCTACCTCATCAAGACCGAGCCCTACTCCCACAACGTCGGCACGTGCTACCGCTGCCACAACGACGTTGAGCCGCTCATCTCCGCGCAGTGGTTCGTCAAGATGGAGCCGCTTGCCAAGGAGGCCATCCGCGTCGTCAACGACGGCACGATCAAGTTTGTGCCCGAGCGCTTCACCAAGACCTATATCAACTGGATGGAGAACGTGCACGACTGGTGCATCTCCCGTCAGCTCTGGTGGGGCCATCAGATCCCCGCATGGTACTGCGACGAGTGCGGCCACATCAACGTCAGCCGCACCGACCCGACCAAGTGCGAAAAGTGCGGCAGCACCCATCTCACCCGTGAAGAGGATGTCCTTGACACATGGTTCTCCTCGGCGCTTTGGCCCTTCTCCACGCTCGGCTGGCCCGACCTCGATTCCGCCGACCTCAAGTACTGGTACCCGACCTCCGTCATGGTCACGGGCTACGATATTATCTTCTTCTGGGTCGCGCGTATGATCTTCTCCGGTATGGAGCAGATGAAAAAGGAGCCGTTCAAGACCGTCTTTATCCACGGCCTTGTCCGCGACGACAAGGGCCGCAAGATGTCGAAGTCCCTCGGCAACGGCATCGACCCGCTGGAGATGGCGGAGAGGTACGGCGCGGACGCGCTGCGCTTCAATCTCATCACCGGTAACTCTCCCGGCAACGATGCCCGCTTCTATGTCGAAAAGTGTGAGGCCATGCGCAACTTTGCCAACAAGATCTGGAACGCCAGCCGCTTTGTGATGATGAACCTGACCATTGATAAGGTGGCGCTGCCGGAGAAGCTGGAGCTGGAGGACAAGTGGATCCTCAGCAAGCTGAACACCCTGATCCGCGAGGTCACGGAGAATATGGACGCCTATGAGCTGGGCGTGGCCTCCGCCAAGATCTATGATTTTATCTGGGACACCTATTGCGATTGGTATATCGAGCTGACCAAGACCCGCCTCAACGGCGAGGACGCCGAGGCCAAGCTGGCCGCCGAGAACGTGCTGTGCTATGTGCTGCTGCGCATCCTTGAGCTGCTGCATCCCTTCATGCCGTTCCTGACGGAGGAGATCTGGCAGGCCCTGCCCCACGAGGGTGACTTCCTGATCCGCGCCGCATGGCCCGTCTATCAGGACAGCCTGCATTTCCCCCAGGCGGAATCCGACATGGAGTGCGTTAAGGACGCCATTACCGCCGTCCGCGCCCGCCGCAGCGAGATGAACGTGCCGCCGTCCAAGAAAGCGCAGCTGATTCTGGTTACCAGCCATCCCGAGACCTATGCTGTGGGCCAGCATTTCATCACCCGCATGGCCTATGCCAGCGAGGTGACCGTTACCGATCAGGCGCCTGCCGACCTCAGGGGCATGGTCACCGTGGTGACCCATGATGCCAACATCTATCTGCCGCTGGCGGAGTTGGTGGATATCGATGCGGAGCTGGAGCGCATCGCCAAGGAGAAGACAAAGGCCGAGGATAATCTCAAGCGCATCGAGGCCAAGCTGGCCAACGAGTCCTTTACCTCCCGCGCGCCGGAGAATGTGGTCAACGCCGAGCGGGAAAAGGCGGAAAAAGCCCGTGCGCTCATCGCCAAATTAGAGGAATCTGCCGCCGCGATGAAGCTGTAAGCGCCAGCGTAACGGCGATCCGCTGGAAAACGGAAAATGACAATTTTTCCGCGCAGCGGCGCATTTCGCGTAAAACCGCACACACATTTTTGTATAATCACCGTAGAGAAATCTCTCTGCGGTGATTATTTTTATGCAAAAAAAATACGCTGCAAAGCGTACTGAAAGGATAATTGGGCGAGGAAAAAGCGGGGAAAATAAACTGAACACGTTTGCCTGCCTGTCCTCTAAGGAATTTTTAAAAAAAGAAACAGCTGACCGCTGCCGAAGGGTAATCAAAAACGAAAAAGCACCTAAAAGCACCACAAAACAGGGAAACCGACAAAATGTACAAGGAGCGTAGGAATGGAAATAATGACCATATGTCAGGACAGAGTTCTGGAACTGCGATTGCAGGGTGAATTGGACCACCACGGAGCCCGCGGCTTGCTGGCCCGGATGGAGCGGGAAATTGAGGCGGCGCTGCCTGTGGAGCTGGTACTGGATTTCGGCGGCGTCACGTTTATGGACAGCGCGGGGATTGCGGTGGCGCTGCGCGGCTGGCAGCGTATGCGGGAGCTGGGCGGACGGATAGAGCTGCATCATGTGGCGGCACAGCCCAGAAAAGTACTGGAAACGGCCGGTATCGGCCGCATGATGACCATTCAATGACGTGTGACCGGGGCAATATGGCGTCTTTCCCGGGGAGAGGAGTATACATATGCAGCGCATCAAAAACTATGTAACGCTGGAATTTCTCAGCTGCAGCAGCAACGAGAGCTTTGCCCGCACAGCGGCGGCCAGCTTTGCCGCGCAGCTGGACCCCACGCTGGATGAGCTGGGGGATATCAAAACATCGGTCAGCGAGGCGGTGACCAACGCCATCGTGCATGCCTATCCCGACCGGCTTGGAAAAATATCCGTGAAGCTGAAGCTGCTGGAGAATAGTGTGCTGGAAATCACGGTGCGCGACTGGGGGAACGGCATTGAAGACATCCAGCAGGCGCGCCAGCCTCTTTTCACCACCGGCGGTGAGGAACGCAGCGGCATGGGCTTTACCATTATGGAGAGCTTTATGGATAAAATGAATGTCAGATCCACGCCGGGACGCGGTACGACAGTCACCCTGCGCAAGCGCATCTCCGCCAGAATCAAGCGATGAGCGAGATTTTTGCGCTGCTGGAGCGTGCGCAGGAGGGGGACGATGAAGCGTGTCAGCAGGTATTAGTGGAAAACAGCGGCTTGATCTGGTCCATTGTCAAGCGCTACTATGGCTGCGGCGTAGACACGGATGATCTGTATCAGCTGGGTTGTATCGGCTTTCTCAAGGCTGTGAAGGGCTTCGATGTGAGCTATGGCACGCAGTTTTCTACTTATGCGGTGCCAAAAATATCCGGCGAGATCCGCCGGTTTCTGCGCGACGACGGAGCCATCAAGGTGGGACGCACGATCCGGGAAAAGGGACAGGCTCTCTGGTCGGCACGCGAACGCCTGCGGCATCAGCTGGGCCGTGAAGCCCGCCTGTCGGAGTTGTCTGAGGCCACCGGCATGAATGCCGAAGAGATTGCCAGCATCGAGTTGGCGACCATCGCTCCGGAATCACTTCAGCAGGAGACGGCAGAGGGGTTGACGCTGGAATCCACACTGGGCACCAGCACGGAGGAGGAGCGGCTTGTGGAGCGTATCGCACTGCGAGAGGCCATTGATACGCTGCCGGAAAAAGAACGCATGACGATTCTGCTGCGGTTTTTCAAGGGGCTGACACAGGAGCAGACGGCTCGGATCGTAGGGGTATCGCAGGTGCAGATATCCCGTCTGGAGCGACGGGGTCTGGAAAAGCTGCGCTGCTTGCTGGGTGATTGAGGCCGCGTTGCTCCGCCCCATAGTCCTCCGGCAAGAACTCCGTCATCGTGCCGCGATAACGCTTGGGCATACATGTGTTCTGACAGCGGGGATTTTCCCGTTCCTTGATGGCAATCGTCTCATAGAAACGCTTCCACAGCCTGCGGAACTGTATCTCCTCATCGCCGGGCAGCGCCGGACGGAAGGAATCCGCCGCCAGAATGCGGGAGTGACGATTGGCATAGACCAGCATCTCACGGTTGGTGCGGTCATAGATAAAAAAGGCTTCATTGGCATATCGGTCGCAGAAATGACGCCGCAGCAGAGGAAGAACGCGGTTTTTGGGCTCAATTTCCGCGCCCAGCACACCGCTGTAATCCGAAAATCGCACAAATCCGCGCAGCTTTTCCAGCTCGCCGCTCATGTGCCGCAGCGCTTTGGCTACCGGATCATACACCGGATCGGACGGATTACGGAGAAAACCGGAGCCCTCGTCGTATAGTTTTTTGATCAGCGCATAGAGGAGGACTTCTTTTTCCGGCAGGCAGGTGAGAAACCCGCGCCTTACTACATCAGCCGCAGTTCTGGAACGGCGCAGGATGCTCTGATAGACGCGCTGCGCGTGCTCGCGCCGGGTCACCACATACCGCACCTCATAAAGCGACCAGCATTCCTCATCGCCGGAAAAGGCGATGGGGAATTCTCTGTTTATGTAACTTTCGAAAACACAGCACAAAAATCCCTCAAAGGTGCCGTCATATTGAAAAACCACATCGCGCCACGCCATTAAAATTCACCCCACAGCATCAAACAGTGACAGCTGCTGCATTTCACCGGCAGGCAGCAGGCCGCGCTCTATCATTTCCAGCTGCTGGACGATGGTGGCCGGAGAGAAATGCAGGCCCGGTGCGGCGTGGCCGCTGCACAAAACAAAATACTGCGCCCGCTTGACCACCACGCCCAGCTTTTTCAGATCTTCAAACCGGAGGCGGGCAACACGCCGTGCGGAAATGATCCGCTTGGCGCTGATCGGGCCGATACCCGGCACCCGCAGCAGCGTTTCATATTCTGCCTGCATAACCTCGACCGGGAACTGATCCGGATGCGCCACGGCCCAGCTGCATTTGGGATCCAGCAGAGGATTGAAGTCCGGGTGCGCTTCGTCCAGCAGCTCTCCGGCCTGAAAACCATAAAACCGCAGCAGCCAGTCCGCCTGATATAGACGGTGCTCCCGCAGCAGCGGCGGCTTTGTGTCCGGCGAGGGCAGGAGGCTGTTTTCCACCACCGGAACATAAGCTGAGTAAAACACCCGTTTGAGCCGGTATTTCCGATAGAGAGCCTCTGTCAGATGGAGGATATGCCTGTCGCTGTCTCCGGTGGCGCCCACGATCAGTTGGGTACTCTGCCCGGCTGGGGCAAAGGCGGGCGCATGCTTATATTTAACCAGCTCCTGCCGGTTTTGAAGCACATTGTCGCGGATCTGTCCCATCGGGCGCAAAATAGCCTCCCGGCTCTTGTCCGGTGCCAGAATTTGTAAGCCCTGCTGGGAGGGAAGCTCGATATTGACGCTCAGCCGGTCGGCCAGCAGCCCCAGCTGCTGCACCAGCTCCGGCGACGTGCCGGGGATAGCCTTTGCGTGAATATACCCGTTGAAGCCGTACTCCTGCCGCAGGAGCCGCAGGGCGCGGATCATCTGTTCGGTGGTGTAATCAGCGCTGCGCAGCACACCCGAGGAGAGAAACAGCCCCTCGATATAATTGCGCCGGTAAAACCCAATGGTCAGCTCCGCCAGCTCGCGCGGCGTGAAGGCGGCGCGGCGGGTGTCGTTAGAGCGCCGGTTAACACAGTACTTGCAGTCGTAGACGCAGCTGTTGGTCATCAGCACCTTCAACAGCGTGATACACCTTCCGTCAGCGGAAAAGCTGTGGCAGCAGCCTGCGATGGATGAGGTTGTATTCCCGATTTTACCCGGCTGAAACTTCCGTTTTACGCCGCTGGAAGTGCAGGCTGCGTCATATTTGGCCGCATCCGAGAGAATGGTCAGCTTTTCCAGTACATCCATGACTTAAATGCTGCTGTGGCGCTGGGTGCGCCGCGGCCGCTCAAGATGATCGACCAGATGCATCAGGTTGACGGAAACAGAAAGCGCGCCCAAAATCACAATAACATAACCGATCGCTGTCATAACCGTTGTCCTCCTAGTAGAATCTTTGTTCGAGTATCATTATATATCGAACAACCGTTCTTGTCAAGAAAAATCGAACAAAAATTCTAAAATCAACAGAAGCTGTTGACCGGGACTGGATTTTGTATTACAATGGGGAAAAACGCCACAAGGGATAGGGGAGCACACGGTATGACGGAATTGGAGCAGAGATTTATCCATGCGCGGCGGCGCGCCATCGCCTGCGATTATGCGCATCTCAACGACATGCAGCAGCAGGGCGTTATGACCACCGAGGGGCCGCTTTTGCTGCTGGCCGGCGCAGGCAGCGGCAAGACCACGGTGCTGATCCATCGGGTGGCCAACCTGCTGCGTTATGGCCGGGGCAGCGATACGGAGGAGATCCCTATCCCTGTTTCCGAGGATGAGGCAGCCTTTCTGGAGGCGTATGCCGCCCAGCCCACGCAGGAGCAGCGGCCGCTGATGCAGTATCTGTGCGCGGTGGAGCCGGCCCGCCCGTGGGAGGTGTTGGCCATCACCTTTACCAATAAGGCGGCCAATGAGCTGAAGGAGCGGTTGGAGCGGATGCTGGGCGAGGAGGCCCGGGATGTGTGGGCGTCCACCTTTCACTCGGCCTGCGTTCGGATTCTGCGGCGCGATATTGAGCAGATCGGCTATTCCCGGGACTTTACCATTTACGACACCGACGACAGCAAGCGGGTGATCAAGGATTGCCTGAAGGAGCTGGATCTGGACGAAAAGACGTTCCCGGTGCGGGAGATCGTGTCGGTTATTTCCCGGGCAAAGGATGAGATGATGGGGGCGGAGGCGTTTCGTGCCCATTGGGAAAAGCAGAACGATTGGCGTAAAATCAGAATCGCTAAAGTATATTCCCTTTACACGAAGAAACTGCGGGACGCCAACGCGCTGGACTTCGATGACATTATTTTGCTGACGGTGCAGCTGCTGCAAAGCCATCCCGAGGTGCGGGAGCACTACCAGCGGAAGTTCCGCTATGTGCTGGTGGACGAGTATCAGGACACCAACCACCTGCAATACCTGCTGACCAGCCTGCTGGCAGGCGGCTACCGCAACATCTGCGTGGTGGGCGACGACGATCAGAGCATCTACCGCTTCCGCGGCGCCAATATCGAGAACATCCTCAGCTTTGAGAAGGAGTACCGCGGCGCCCGGGTGATCCGCCTGGAGCAGAACTACCGCTCTACCCAGAACATTCTGGATGCCGCCAACGCGGTGATCCGCCACAATCAGGGCCGTAAAGGCAAGACCCTGTGGACCCGCAATGGCGCAGGGGAAAAGGTGCTCATCAAGACCAATTTCAACGAGGGCGACGAGGCCAATTTCGTGGTGGGTCAGGTGATGATGAACTATAACCGGGGCCTGAGCTGGAAGGATCACGCGGTGCTCTACCGCATGAACGCACAGTCAAACGCGCTGGAATATGCCTTCAAGCGCAGCGGCGTACCTTATAAAATCGTTGGCGGCATGAAGTTCTTTGACCGGGCCGAGATCAAGGATATGCTGGCGTATCTGTGCGTCATCAACAACCCCACCGATGATCTGCGGCTGCGGCGTATCGTCAATGTGCCCTCCCGCAAGATCGGCGCGGCCACCGTGGACAAGGCACAGCTTCTGGCAACTGAGCAGGGGGTGCCGCTGTATGAGATCTTCCGCCGTGCCTCCGATTATCCCCAGTTGAAATCGGCAGCTGTAAAGCTAGAAGGCTTTATAGCACTGATGGAAGGAATGCGGGACAAAGCGGGGGAGATGCCCCTGCCGGAGTTCTATGAGTTCGTCTGCAACCGCAGCGGCTACACCGCCATGCTGACGGAGAAGAACGATATGGAGAGCCGGGGACGGCTGGAGAACGTACAGGAATTGTCCTCCAGCATCCACGCCTTTCTGGAGAATCAGCCTGACGATCCCAGCCTGTCCGGTTTTCTGGATGAGGTGGCGCTGTATACCGACTTGGACAGCACTGAGGAGAGCGACAACTGCGTGGTGCTGATGACCATGCACAGCGCCAAGGGTCTGGAGTTTCCGCAGGTGTTCGTGGTGGGCATGGAGGACGGCCTGTTCCCCGGCAACCGCGCTATGGGCGATGAAGAGGAGATGGAGGAGGAGCGGCGGCTGTGCTATGTGGCCATGACCCGCGCCCGCGAGAACCTGACCATGACCCATGCCAAGCAGCGTATGCTGTTCGGCCGTACCACGCCTGCCATGCCCTCCCGCTTTTTGGAGGAGATCCCCAAAGAGAACAGTCAGTGGATCGGCAAACCGGAGCCCCGGCCCGAGCGTCATTGGAGCGATGCATACAACGACGATGTCGCTTTCGGCGGTTTTGGCGGCGGATACAGCGGCCGCAGTACGGCTGACTATGCCCGGTATCCGGCGGAGCGTCCGGCGGTGAAGAAGCCTGTCCTTGGGGCGGATGCGGCGGTGAAAAAGGAGATGCCGCCTCTGCTGGAGATCAAGCCGGGCGAGAGCGTGAAGCATACCGCCTTCGGCCACGGTCTGGTGCTGTCGGTGCGGCCCATGGGCGGCGACGCGCTGATCGAGGTGGCCTTTGACACCGTGGGCACCAAAAAGCTGATGCTGAAAGCCGCCGCACGGCATCTGACCAAGGAATAAGCCCTTGTAAACTTAAAGTTGCGCCGGTTCCTGCATCAGGCAACCTGAAGTTGATGGACATACCGGCGGCGATGAGATAGAATTCAGAATAGAAAGACCGTTTGACAGACGAAAGGAGAAACGCGATGGGATTTGGAATGGGCTTTGACATGTTCAGTGTGATGTTTGTTCTGGTGTTCGGCATTGTGATCGTGATGTTCATTGTCACGGCGGTGCGGGGCATCAGCACATGGAATAAGAACAATCATTCGCCGCGCCTGACGGTGGAGGCCACCGTGGTGTCCAAGCGGCAGAATACCTCCGTACACCACCACAACAACGCCGGTGACGCCACCGGCGCCCACGGTATACACACCACCACCTCTACCACCTATTACGCCACCTTTCAGGTGGCCAGCGGTGACCGGATGGAGCTGCACGTTGGCGGCCGGGAGTACGGTATGCTGGCCGAGGGTGACTTTGGCGAGCTGACGTTTCAGGGCACCCGGTATCTGGGCTTTCAGCGCCAGGGCAGCAAGGCGGCCTATTCCAATCAGAGCGGCGGCAGCCAACGTACCTCGTGGGATCCGGAGCGGTAACGGCAAATAAAAAAAGCTCTGCGGAATTTCCGCAGAGCTTTTGCTCATGTTATGTTCAGATTGCGCGGGTAACTTTACCGGAACGCAGGCACCGGGTACAAACATACACATGGCGAGGCGTACCATTGATCAGAGCCTTAACACGCTTTACGTTGGGCTTCCAGGGACGATTGGAACGACGATGAGAGTGGGAAACCTTGATACCAAAGGTCACGCCCTTATCGCAGAACTCGCACTTAGCCATCCGTTGCACCTCCTTGCTGTCGTAACATCATGCTTGCAGTCATTCGCAAGCAGTGATTATCATACCAGAAGTTGCAGTAAAATGCAAGCATTATTTGACAAAAAACTGAAAAAATTTTAAATAGGGAAAGTTGCGAAATGCAGGCGGATACGGTATAATAGAATCTGTATTTCTATTTGGTAAAATTTGAGGAGCGGCATACTTATGGAAAAGGTGAGAAGAACGCCTGCCAGCCTGAAAAAGCTGGTGGAAAGCTTTCATATGGAGATCCTCTGCAAGGGCAGCAACTATGACGAATGCGTCATCACGGTGTCGGATGTATTCCGGCCGTCCTTGCAATTGGTGGGGTTCTATGACTATTTTGATACCAAGCGGCTGCTGATTCTGGGAAAGAGCGAGATGCGTTTCCTTTCCCGTATGACCACAGAGGAACGGAGCCGCGTGTTCAACCGCCTGATGAGCTATAATTTTCCCGCGCTGATTATCTCCCGCCATATGGAGGTGTTCTCCGAATTGCTGGAGATGGCAAAAAAGCACGGCCGTACCCTGCTGCGGATGGACAGTGATACGGTGGATGCCACCAGTCATATTATTGAGTATCTCAACGATGCGCTGGCTCCTCAGATCACCCGCCACGGCGTGCTGATGAACATTTATGGCCACGGCGTGCTGATGCTGGGCGACAGCGGCATCGGCAAGAGCGAAACCGCCATCGAGCTATTAAAGCGCGGCCATCAGCTGGTGGCGGATGACGCGGTGGAGATTCGCCGCGTGTCCAACCGGCTCCATGGCGCGGCGCCGGAGCTGATTCGGCACTATATTGAGGTGCGCGGCGTGGGCATCATCGATGTGCAGCAGCTGTTCGGTATGGGTGCGGTGCAGTTCGAGACGGAGATCGATCTGGCGATTCAGCTGGAGCAGTGGGAGGACGGTAAGTTCTATGACCGGCTGGGCCTGGGCGGTGAATACTACACGCTGCTGGGTATTGATCTGCCCATCGTGACCATTCCGGTGCGTCCCGGGCGAAATCTGGCCGGTATTGTGGAGATTGCCACCATGAAGAACCGGCAGATGAAATATGGGCATGATTCCGGGCGGGACTTTATCGCCCGGTTTGACAAAAAGATGGATGAATTGAGCCGTAAGGGCGGAGAGAATCTATGAATTATATCGGTATCGATATCGGCGGCACCAACCTGAAAGCGGGATTGGTGGACGAGCGGGGGCGGCTGTTGGCCACCCGGAAAATGAAGATCAATGAGATTGCAAGCCCCGTTGCACTGGCCGAAACCATTTATATGCTCAGCATGGAGTTATGCCGCAGCAGCGGCTGCGCGCTGGAGAATGTTGCCTCTGTGGGGGTGGGCTGCCCCGGCGCGGTGGAGATCCGCGGCGGCTCTATTCTCTATACCTGCAACCTCCCGCTGCGCAATGTGCCGCTGCGGCGGCTGTTCCACAGGTGCTGCCCGCTTCCGCTGTATATTGAGAACGACGCCAACTGTGCGGCGCTGGCGGAGTATTATGTGGGCGGCGGACGCCGCAGCAAGCGGTTTGTCACCATCACGCTTGGCACAGGCGTTGGCGGCGGGATAATCCATAACGGCAAGATATTCCACGGCTCCAACGGCATGGCCGGCGAGGTGGGCCATATGTCTATCGAGATGAACGGCGAGCCGTGTCCCTGCGGCCGCCGCGGCTGTTGGGAGCGGTACGCCTCTGCCGCCGCGCTGAAAAGCCAGACCGCCCGTGCGCTGGAAGCGCATCGGGACAGCATTCTGGCACAGGTTGTGGCGGAAAATGACGGGCATGTATCCGGGCAATCCGCCTTTATCGCCGCCCGGCGCGGCTGTCCGGTGGGGCAGGCGGTCTGCGACAGGTATATCTATTATCTGGCCACAGGGATCATCAATATCATCAATATTTTCCAGCCGGATACGCTGGCCATCGGCGGAGGCGTCAGCAACGAATCGGATGAGCAGCTTCTGCTGCCCCTGCGGCGTGAGGTAGAGGCCCACAGTCTGCCCTGCAACTACGATAAAATGACCCGCATCGTCAAGGCGGAGCTGGGCAACAACGCCGGGATCATCGGCGCGGCACTGCTGGGTAAGAAAAAGCGGGTCATCTGAGAATCAGGATAGGAGGCGCTGTATGCGTTGGAATGAGCTTTTGGACGAAAAATTGCGTGACTATCTGCCCGACATGCCACTGCTGGCCTCAGAGCCGCTGGCAAATCACACCTCTTTCCGCATCGGCGGCCCCGCACGGCGGATGGCTTTTCCGCAGAATGCCGAGCAGCTGGTGCTGCTGCTGAACTTTGCACGTGAATGCGGCGCCGCGCCCTATGTGATGGGCAACGGCACAAACCTTCTCTTTTCCGACAGCGGCGTGGAGCGGCTGATCATCAACACCCGCGATATGGCCCTCCTCGAGCCGTGCGGAGAAAACCGTATCAAGGCGGGGGCCGGAGCGTCTCTTGCGCGTGTGGCGAATTTTGCCTGCCGGCAGGGCCTTGCGGGGCTGGAATTTGCCCATGGGATCCCCGGCAGTGTGGGCGGCGCGGTCTGCATGAATGCCGGAGCATACGGCGGCGAGATGGCGCAGGTGATCGAGGGCGTGGGCGTCCTGTTTCCCGACAGCGGCGTAAAGTATATACCCTGTACAGATATGGATTTTGGTTACCGGCACAGTATGCTGGCGGAGTGCCCCGATGCGGTGGTGCTTTACGCGGTATTTGCCCTGCAAACAGGTGACAGCGGTGCGATCCGGGCGCGGATGGATGAGCTGATGGCCCGCCGCAGAGCGTCTCAGCCGCTGGAGTACCCCAGCGCAGGCAGCACCTTCAAGCGGCCTGAGGGCCACTTTGCGGGCCGCCTGATCGAAGAGGCAGGCTGCAAGGGGCTGACGATCGGCGGGGCACAGGTGTCGGAAAAGCATGCAGGATTCGTTATCAATGCCGGCGGCGCCTCCTGCGCCGATGTGCTGGCATTGATGGCAGAGGTGCAGCGCCGGGTAAAGGAACGCTCCGGCGTGACGCTGGAGCCGGAGGTACGCATTGTCGAATGACAGTGGGGGAGGAACCATGGAACTGTTGATCATTACCGGTATGAGCGGCAGCGGAAAGAGCCGCACCGCCTCCATTCTGGAGGATATCGGCTACTATATTGTGGACAATCTCCCGGCGGAGATGATGGTGAAGTTTGCCGATTTTTGTACGGCCTCCCACGGTCACTATGACCGGGTGGCGCTGGTGTACGATGTGCGGGCGGGAGAGCCTTTCGATTTGCTGATCGCTGCGCTGGAGCGGCTAAAGCGCACGGAGATGGATTGCAGACTCCTCTTTCTGGACGCGGACACCGCGACCATCATCAACCGCTATAAGGAAACGCGCCGCACCCACCCGCTGGCAGCGGAGGGACAGGGGATTGAGCAGGCTGTGGAGCTGGAGCGTCAGCTTTTGCAGCCGGTACGGGATCACGCCGACTATGTGGTGGACACCTCGTCCTTTTCTGTGGGAAAGCTGCGCAGCGAGCTTTTGAATCTGTTCGGCAGGGAAAAGGATCGACAGGGGCTGCATGTGGATGTGATGTCCTTCGGCTTCAAGCACGGTCTGCCGATGGAGTCGGATCTGGTGTTTGATGTGCGCTTTCTTCCCAACCCCTATTATGTGCCTGAGCTGAAGAAGGGTACGGGGCTGGATGAGGCGGTGCGGGACTATGTATTTGCCTCGGACAAGACGGCTGAATTTATGTCCCGGCTGGAAAAGCTGCTGCTGTACCTGCTGCCCCTTTATAATGAAGAGGGGAAAACGGTGCTGGTGGTCTCGGTGGGCTGCACCGGCGGGCACCATCGCAGCGTGGCGGTCGCACATCGTCTGGCGCAGGATCTGGCGGCGGCAGGCTTCTCCGTAACGGAGAGCCACCGTGATATCTCCCGATGAGGGACAAAAGGAGTGTGTCCATGTCTCACTATTTCTATCATATTCCGCCGGAAAACGGCCCGAAAGTGGTGGGTATCGGCGGCGGTACGGGCTTGAGTACGCTGCTGCGCGGCTTAAAGCTCTATACGCGGAATATTACCGCCATTGTGACCGTGGCGGATGACGGCGGCAGCACGGGTATGCTGCGCGAGGATCTGGGCATGGCGGCTCCCGGCGATATCCGCAATTGCCTGCAATCGCTGGCCAACTGCGAGCCGCTGATGGCGCAGCTGATGGCCTATCGGTTTTCGGACGGCTCGCTGGCGGGACAGAGCTTGGGCAACCTGCTGCTGGCGGCACTGAATGATATTATGCCCAGCTTTGATAAGGCGGTGGACGGCCTGAGCAAGGTGCTGGCCATCACGGGCCGGGTGCTGCCGGTGACAAACGAAAATGTCCGGCTGGAGGCCACCTTTGAAAACGGTGCTACGGTGCTGGGCGAATCCCACATCTTTTACTGTAAAAAGGAGCAGGACTGCCGTATCCGCTCTGTCCGCCTGCTGCCGGAGCATCCCAAGGCCCTTGCCGAGGCGGTGGCGGCTATTCTGGACGCCGATATGATCGTTTTGGCGCCAGGAAGCCTGTATACCAGCATCATTCCCAATCTTCTGGTGGATGGCATCGTCAGCGCCATCTGTGAGAGCAGGGCGCTGAAGCTCTATGTCTGCAATATCATGACCCAGGACGGGGAGACGGAGGGCTATACGGCGGCCGACCACATTCAGGCGCTGTTCAAGCATAGCTGCCCGGGACTATTCCAGCTGTGTCTGGTCAATTCCATGCCGATTCCCGAGACGATTGCCCGCCGCTATGCGCAGGAGGGGGCGGAGCCGATCCGTTTCGATGAAGCTCAGTGCCGAGATCTGGGCGTGGAGCTGATCCGCTGCCCGATGGCCAGCCTTGAAAACGGCTTTGTGCGGCATAACCCCGGCCATCTGGCCCATGAGTTGATGACCATTTATGAGGAATATGCGGAGAAAGACCGCCCATAAAGGAGGGAGCGTCCATGCAGTCATTTTCGTTCAAGGCGAAGTCTGAGCTTTGCCGCACGCCGGTGCAGCGCCTTTGCTGCGCCCGTGCTGAATGTTATGGCGTTTTGCTGTACTGCAATACCTTCACCATGCAGGAGGTACGCATCATCACGGAGAATCAGGAGTTTGCCGCCCGGCTGCCCCGCCTTTTTCAGCGCGCCTTTAATGTGAAGTTTGACCGGCTGCCGGCGGATGAGCTGCCCGGCGGTAAGCTGATCTTCCAGATCACCGACGCGGAGAAGCTGCGCCGCATCGTGGATGCACTGGGCTATGATCCGCGCCAGTCGCTGGTGCTGCATGTCAATTTCGCGCTGCTGGAGGAGGACTGCTGCCGCATTGCATTCCTGCGCGGCGCGTTTCTCTCCGGCGGCAGCGTTACCGACCCGGAGAAGCGCTACCATTTAGAATTGTCCACCTCCCATGTACAGGCCAGCCGTGAGGTATCTGCGCTTATGCAGGAAATGGGCTTTCTTCCCCGCAGCGTGATGCGCGGCGGCAGCGCCGTGATTTATTTCAAGCAATCCGAGCATATTGAGGACATACTGACCACCTTGGGCGCGCCGGTGGCCGCCACCGAGATTATGACGGCCAAGGTGGACAAGGAGATCCGCAACGGGGCAAACCGCGCTATGAACTGCGACATGGCAAATGTGAATAAGACGCTGGACGCGGTGGCGGCCCAGCAGGAGGCCATCGGGAAGCTGAAGGAAACCGGCCGGCTGGAGCAGCTGCCCGACAAGATCCAGCAGACGGCGCTTTTGCGGCTGCAAAACCCGGAGCTGTCGCTGGTGCAGCTGGCGGCGCTGTTTGATCCACCGATCAGTAAATCCTGCTTGAACCATCGAATACGAAAGATTATGGAGGAGGCACGAAAGCTATGACGAAAATGGAGAGATGCGAAAAGGCGATGAAGGCCCATGAAAGCGGTTTGAACTGCGCGCAGGCTGTGCTGGCAGCTTTCGAGGACGTGACCGGCCTGACAGAGGCTGCGTACATGGCGCTTGCCGGAGGCTTTGGCGGCGGCATGAGCTGCGGGAATATCTGCGGCGTTGTCAGCGGCGGCGTGATGGTGCTGGGCGCTGCCCGTCCCCATACCCGTGAAAACGGCGCCGAAGGCAAGCAGCGTGCCAAAAAGCTGGCGCAGGAATATCAGCGCCGCTTCACTGAGCAATTCCGTCATCTGAATTGCCGCGAGCTGCTGGCCGATCAGGAGCTGGAGGGTACGGCGGCTGCCCGTGCGCTTGGCGTGACGCATCACTGCCGGATGCTGGTGGTATCCGGCGTGGAGCTGCTGTGCGACATGCTCGCTGAGCTGGAGGCACAGTAATGGCATTTGCCCACCTCCATGTCCATACGGAGTATAGCCTGTTGGATGGCGCCTGCCGCATCCGCGACCTGCCGAAGCTGGTCAAAGAGATGGGGCAGACCGCCTGCGCCATTACCGATCACGGCGCCATGTACGGGGCCATTGACTTCTACCGCGCCTGTAAGGCGGAGGGGATTCATCCGGTCATTGGCTGCGAGGTGTATGTGGCCCGCCGTACCCGGCTGGACAAGCAGCATGAGTTTGACGCCGAGTCCCGGCATCTGGTGCTGCTGTGCAAAGACGAGACCGGCTACCGCAATCTCTCCTACATGGTGTCACAGGCCTATATCGAGGGTTTTTATATCAAGCCCCGCATCGACCTTGAGCTGCTGCGCGCGCACAGTGAGGGCCTGATTGGGCTGAGCGCGTGTCTGGCCGGTGAGATCCCCCGCCGCATCATCAATGGCGACTATGAGGGGGCCAAGGCCTATGCGCTGGAAATGCAGGACATTTTGGGAGAGGGCAACTTCTATCTGGAGCTGCAAGACCACGGGATTGCCGATCAGACCACTGTGAATCGTGCCCTGCTGCGGATGCACAACGAGACCGGCATCCCGCTTGTGTGCACCAACGACGCACATTATCTGCGAAAAGAGGACGCCGAGAGCCACGATGTCCTCCTTTGTATCCAGACCGGCAAAACCGTGGACGACGATAACCGTATGCGCTATGAGCCGCAGAATTTCTATCTGCGCTCCACCGAGGAGATGGAGGCGCTGTTCTCCGGCTATCCCGACGCGGTGGAAAATACCCAGCGCATCGCCGAGCGCTGCCGGCTGGAATTTACCTTCGGCAAATACCACCTGCCGGAATTCAAGCTGCCGCCCGGCTATGATTCGCCTGCCTATCTCCGCAAGCTCTGTGACGAGGGCTTTGCCGAGCGCTACGGCCAGCAGCGGCCGGAATACCGCAAGCAGCTGGAATATGAGCTGGCCATGATCGAGAAAATGGGCTTTACCGACTATTTTCTCATCGTGTCCGACTTTGTCCGCTATGCCCGCCAGGCCGGAATCCCCGTGGGCCCCGGCCGCGGCAGCGCCGCCGGCTCCATGGTGTCTTACTGCCTGCATATCACGGATATCGACCCCATGCAGTACCAGCTGTACTTCGAGCGATTTCTGAACCCGGAGCGGGTGTCCATGCCGGATATCGATATGGACTTCGGCGATACCCGCCGGGGCGAGGTGGTGGAGTATGTTCGCCGCAAGTACGGCGACGACCATGTGGCCCAGATCGTCACCTTCGGCACCATGGCGGCAAGAGGCGCCATCCGCGATGTGGGCCGCGCCCTGAATATGACCTATGCCGAGGTGGACGCGGTGGCCAAGCTGGTGCCCTCCGGCCCCGGCGCGCTGCACATCACGCTGAACGACGCTCTGAAGCTCAGCAAGCAGCTGTCCGACCTCTATGAAGCCGACCCGCGGGTAAAGCGGCTCATCGACACGGCCAAGGCGCTGGAGGGTATGCCCCGCCACGCCTCCACCCACGCCGCCGGCGTAGTCATCACCCGGCTGCCGGTATATGAATATGTGCCGCTGGCCCGCAACGATGAATCCATCGTCTGCCAGTACAACATGATCACGCTGGAGGAGCTGGGTCTTTTAAAGATGGACTTTCTGGGCCTGCGGAACCTGACGGTGCTGGACGACGCGGTGAAGATGGTACACCGTCACACGCCGGACTTTGACCTGGAGAAGATCCCCATGGACGATCCGGAGGTGTTCCGGATGCTGACAGAGGGACGCACCTCCGGCGTGTTCCAGATGGAATCCACCGGCATGACCGGCGTGTGCCTCGGGCTGAAGCCCCAGTCTATCGAGGATATCACCGCCATCATTGCCCTGTACCGTCCCGGCCCCATGGAATCCATTCCGCGGTTTATCGCCTGCAAGCATGATCCGCGGCTGGTGAGCTATAAGCACCCGTCCCTCAAGCCTATTCTATCGGGAACCTATGGCTGCATTGTCTATCAAGAGCAGGTCATCAAGATATTTCAGGAGCTGGCAGGCTATTCGCTGGGACAGGCGGACATGGTGCGCCGCGCCATGTCCAAAAAGAAGGCCAAGGACGTGGAACGTGAGCGGGAGGCCTTTCTCCACGGCGATGCGGCGCGGCATATCCGCGGCTGCGTGGCCAACGGCATCCCGGAGGCCACGGCGCAGGCCATCTATGATGAGATCTACGATTTTGCCAACTACGCCTTCAATAAGGCCCACGCCGTCAGCTACGCGGTGGTAGCCTATCAGACGGCATACTTCAAGTGCCACTATACCCGGGAATATATGGCGGCGCTGCTGACCTCGGTGCTGGATAACTCCGACAAGGTGGCGGAGTATATTGCCGAGTGCCGCGAGTGCGGCATCGCCTTGCTGCCGCCGGATGTAAACCGCTCCTATGACGGTTTTACCGTGGAGGAGGGCGGTATCCGCTTCGGCCTTGTGGCCATCAAGAACATCGGCAGAGGCTTTATCCAGTCGCTGGTGCGGGAGCGGGACAAGGGCGGCGCCTTTGCCTCTTTTCAGGACTTTTGCGAGCGGATGTTTGACTGCGGCGATATGAATAAGCGTGCGCTGGAAAACCTGATCCGCGCAGGCGCCTTTGATACTATGGGCGCGTATCGCTCGCAGCTGATTCAGGTCTATGAAAAGGTGCTGGACGCCATCGCCAATACCCGTAAGGTCAATGTAGAGGGGCAGCTGGATATGTTCGGCGCTGCCGCAGGCGGTAATACCCAGACCATTCATCTGCCGGATATCCCGGAGTTTACCGCCACGGAGCGGATGTTCATGGAAAAGGAGACGACGGGGCTTTACCTCAGCGGCCACCCCATGAACGACTACCGCGGCGCGGCCCGCGCCGCCGGCGCAATACCCATTCATGATATTCTGGAGGACTTTGCCGCTCAGGGCGGCCCCACCCGCTATGCCGACGGACAGAATGTGACCGTCGCGGGCATCGTCACCTCCAACCGTACCCGTACCACCAAGAACAATTCCCTGATGGCCTATGTGGTGGTGGAGGATGAGGTGGCGTCCATTGAGCTGCTGTGCTTCAGCCGTACCATCGAACAGTGCGGCAGCTATATGGCCGTCAACACCCCGGTGGTGGTGAAGGGGCGGCTCTCGGTGCGGGATGAAAAGCCGCCCCAGATCATGTGCGATACCATCTATCCGCTGGATACAAGCGCTGTGCCCACCTTGTCAGCGCCGCCGGCGGAAGAGAAGGCGGCAACGATTTTCCTGCGTTTTCCCAGCATGGACAGCCGGGAATTCCGCCATATCCGGCTGGTAATGACCATGTTCGAGGGGGAGACCCCTGTGAAGATCCGTCTGGCTGATACGGGTAAGCTGCTGGCGGGAAAATGCCTGAATCATCCGGCGCTGCTGGCGGAATGCCGCCAGTGGCTGGGAGAGGAAAACGTTGTGGTGCGGGAGCGTTGACAAATTCCGGAAAATTCCGTATCATAAAGAAAGAAGGGAGCGTGATGGTATGAGCATCGGATTTATCCGCGACAAGCTGGAGATCAAGTTTTTGATCCTGTATGTAGTGGTCGGCGTGGGCGAGCCTATGCCGCTGAGCGATGTGCAGGCGCTGACCATGATCGACGACGGTATCGACTATTTCGATTTTTCCCAGTGTCTCAGCGAGCTGGTCAGAACCGATCATCTGCGCATCAACGATGACCAGCAGTACGTCATTACGCCCAAGGGACTGAAAAATAGCGAGATCTGCCAGTCCAGCCTGCCCTATTCTGTCCGCCTGAAGGCGGATCGGCTCATCGCGGCCCACCGGCAGGAGCTGGTGCGCCGCGCACAGGTGCGCGCTCAGGTGCAGCGCCGTGAAAACGGTACCTACACCGTGGAGCTGAGTCTCAGCGATGATGTGGACAACGTAATGCGCTTGCAGCTGATGGTGGCCACGCAGGAGATGGCCGATGATCTGGCACGGCGCTTCCAGCGTAACCCGGAACAGGTCTATTCCCAGCTGGTCACCGCCCTGTATGGGGGCTGAGGAGGCTTTTATGGTAAAGAAAAATGCTGTCTGCGCACTGATCGCTGCGCTGGTGGCGCTGCTGCTTCCCTGGCTTGCGGTCACGCTTGTCCGCGGCGACGGCGGCATGGCGGTGTGCTTTCTGCTGTTTTTCGCGGTGAACCCTGTCACGGCGATCCTTCTGGGCGTTTTTTCCGGCAGAAATATCCGCGGGGCATGGTTCCAGCCGCTGCTGTTCGCCGCGCTGTTCCTGCTGGGAACATGGGTGTTCTTTACTATGGCTGAAACGGCTTTTGTGCGCTATGCCGTAATCTACCTGCTGCTGGGATACGCCGCCATGCTGCTGACGGTTCTGTGCGGCCGGATCAAAAAACCGTAAGTGACAGCTTTGCCGGATGCCGCCTGCTGCCGGCCTACGGAAGTAGCATGGCGGGCGGATTTCACAAGGTAATATCGCCATAAAATCAATCTTCAAACCGCGCTTCGGCTCAAATGGCCGGGGCGTGGTTTTTTGTTGTCATAACGCCGTTCATACCATCATACAGTGGAGTATCTAACAGCAAGGGAAGTGGTGGGATGGACGAGCGGTACGCCATCACGCGATATGAGCAGGCGGCGCTGCTGTTGCCGCCCAAATGGCAGCGGCTGGCCCGCCAGCTGCCGGACCATCAGAAAGCGCGGGCGGAGGAACTGCGCCTGCGGGCGGGACAGCCTATGACGGTGCTGCTGCCGGAGGGGGAGATATGGCCCTCGCAGGAGCAGCCCAGATTGTGCGTTTCGCAGGCGGATCTGGAGCAGCTATGTGACTTGGTCACCGGATACTCACGCTACGCCGTCACCGATACGTTGGCGCAGGGGTATCTCACCGCGCCCGGCGGCTTTCGGGTAGGCGTATGCGGCACAGCGGTGCTGCGGGAGGGCGGCAGCCGCAATCTGCGGGATTTTTCCTCCGCCTGCATCCGTATCGGCCGGGAACAGGAGGGGTTATCCGACCCGGTGCTGCCCCAGCTGTGGGAGGGGGAGCGCTTTTGCTCCACCGTGATTCTCTCTCCGCCGGGACTGGGCAAGACCACGCTGCTGCGGGACATGATCCGCGTTCTGTCCAACGGCTCTGACAGTCATGCCGCCCTTCGCGTGGCGGTGGTGGATGAGCGGGGCGAGATTGCCGGGATGCACCGCGGCGTTCCCCAGATGGCGGTGGGCTGCCATACGGACGTGCTGGACGGCTGCCCCAAGGCCTTAGGAATCCCCATTTTGCTGCGCGCCGCCAATCCGCAGTTGATTGCCGCAGATGAGATCACCGTCCGGGAGGATCTGCATGCCATGTCCGCCGCCGCCAACTGCGGTGTGGCGCTGCTGGCCACCATCCATGCATCGAACACGGAGGAGCTGAAGCGAAAGCCTCTTTTTGCCCGGCTGCTGAAGCTGAAGGTCTTTGAAAAAGCCGTAACCATTACCCGTCACGGTGCGCAGCGCCGTTATCAGGTGGCGGCGCTGTGACGGTTAAGCTGCTGGGCGCGGCGTTGATTGCAGGGGCGGCGCTGCGCCTGTTTCTCTCCTGCACCCGCCAGCGGCGGCGTGAGATACAGCTGTTGGGAGAGCTGGCAGCGGCGCTGGAGACGATGGCCTCCGCTATTCGCTGGCAAAAGCGGACGCTTCCTGATATTCTTTCCCGGCTGACGGCCTATCCATTGGCGGGAAGGTTCTTTAAAAATATACAGGATTTAATGGCATGTGAAACGCCTTTACAGGAAGCTTGGAAACAAGCGTTTCAGGATTTGGATGCAGGCGGAGAGGTGCTGCGCTCTCTGGAGCTGTCCGGGGACGAGGAAAAGCTGACCGGCTCACTGCTGCATGGCGCAGCACAGCTCCGCAGCCTTTGCCGCCGGCGAGAGGAAAGCCGGCGGCAGGAAGCCAAGCTGTGTCTGGCGGGGATGCTTTCCGCTGCCGGCGGGCTGATTATTTTACTACTATGAGGAAGCAAGCATGGATGTGGATTTGATTTTCAAGATTGCTGCCATCGGAATACTGGTAGCGGTGCTGAATCTGATACTGGTGCGCTCCGGGCGGGATGAACAGGCGCTGCTGACCACGTTGGCGGGGCTGATCGTGGTACTGATGATGCTCTTGCAGCAGATCAGCGACCTGTTCGAGCTGGTCAAGCGCCTGTTTTCTCTGTGATGGAGACGGCGCTCAGAGCGGCGGCGTTATGCCTGCTGGGTACGATACTGGCAGTGTTTTTAAAAAAGACAAGCCCGGATACGGCGCTGCTGCTGGCAATCGCCGTATGTGCGGCATCACTGGCGGCGCTGGCACGGGGACTGGAACAGATTACCGCGTTTTTGCGCCAGCTGCTGGACTGGGGCGGTATATCCGCAGAGTTATTCGTGCCGCTGCTGAAAACGGTAGCCATTTCTCTTATCAGCCGAACCGGCGGCGCACTGTGCCGTGATGCGGGCGAGGGTGCCATGGCGGGCTTGGTGGAGATGTCGGGAGCCTTTGCCGCGATTCTGGTGTCGCTGCCGCTGTTCCGTGCCGCATGGCAGATGCTGGAGGGTTTGCTGTGAAAAAAGGACTGATAACCGCCCTTATATGTACCTGTATGGTGCGTATATGTACCGTTTTTACATGGGGAACGCTGCCGAAAACCGTGGATGACGCCTTAACGCCGGAGGCCAGAAGCCTTTTGGAGCAGCTGGATGAAACCGTGGACAGCGGTACGCTGGCACAGGGCGCGGCACGGCTGTGGGACAAGGCCGGTGCGCTGCTGAGCGCAGATTTTCGCAGCAGCCTGCGTGTTATGGTCGTGCTGCTGGGCGCGGTACTGCTCTACGGTGTGGCAGAGGGCAGCTTTCAGGCCGCAGCCCATCCGTTGGCCGTCGGATTTGTGCCGCTGGCCTTCGTGCTGGTGATCACCATGACGGCGGCAGGCGATGTGCAGATCATGATGGGCACCGGCATGGAAACCATGGAGCAGCTGGATCTGCTGGGCAAGGCGCTGCTTCCATCGCTGGCGGCAGCGGTTGCGGCCAGCGGCGGCATTGTGTCAGCCGGTGTGCGCCAGGTCACGACCGTGTTTTTCGCAAACCTTCTGCTGACATTGATCCGCAGCGTTCTTTTGCCCATGGTTTACTTTTATGTGGCGGCCGCCTCGGCCGATGCCATGCTGCCGGGCAATCCCCTGAAAAGCATTGCCGCCGGGATCAAAAAGATCGTGACATGGGCGCTGACCGGGTCGCTGGTTCTCTTTACAGGATATCTGACCGTCTCCGGCGCGGTTTCCGCCTCCGCCGATACGCTGACGCTGCACATGACCCGCACAGTCATCTCAACGGCGGTGCCTGTGGTGGGCGGTATCATCTCTCAGGCTAGCGACAGCGTGCTCTCCGGCGCAGGCCTTTTGAAAAACACGGTAGGCGTGCTGGGAATGCTGGCTGTGCTGGCTACCTGCCTGACACCCTTTCTCCATCTGGCGGTGCAGTATCTGGTATATAAACTGACCGCCTTTCTGGCAGGTACTGCCGGCAGCGGCACGCTGGTAGAGCTGATCGATGCGCTGGGCGGCGCCTTCGGTCTGGTGCTGGGTATGGTGGGCAGCTGCGCATTGCTGCTGTTAATTTCCATTACATCCTCTGTTGCGGTGGTGATTCCATGAGTATATGCAAAACGTGGCTTTTCGGCGTGATTGCGGCGTCTATGGTGCTGTCGGTTCTCTATGCGCTGGTGCCGAAGGGGGCAATGCTGACCATTGCCAGATGTACTGGCGGCCTTGTGATGCTGCTGGTAGTGGTTCGCCCGCTGCTGGCGCTGGATCCGGCGGCTCTGCATATCCAGTACGAGCAGTGGGAGGAAGTCATCCGGCAGCAGATCGACACCTACAGCGCCGATAACCGGCAGGAGATGGAAGCCATCATACAACGGGAAACTGCCGCATATATATCGGAAAAAGCGCTGGCGCTGGGGCTGACATGCCATCCGGAGGTGACTTGCACCCTGCGGGACGGCGTTCCTTTCCCTGTGGAGGTTACCCTGGATATTCCCCGGAATGCGGAGCTTTCCCGTATCCTTGCCGCAGATCTGGATATCGGAGAGGAGGCGCAGCATTGGACGGCAGCAGAGTGAGACATATGACAGGGGAGAAGGTCATATCCTATATTAAAAAATACCGCTATGTGGCGCTGGTGACGTTGGTTGGCGTCGTGCTGATGCTGCTGCCGACAGGAAAAAAGGAGGCGCAAAAAACCGCGGAGCCGGTGAATGCGGGTGAGTGCTATTCGCTGTCAGACACAGAGCGGCGGCTGGAGCAGCTGCTGGGCCGTATCCGCGGCGTGGGGCAGGTGCAGGTGATGCTGACGCTGAAAAGCGGTTCATCTCTGCAATTGGCAGAAAACCGAAGCGCCAGCCTGCGCGATATGGAAAACCGGCAAGAGCGGGATGTGGTAACGCTGAACCGCGGAGGCGGCTATGAGGATGTGGTGGTAACGGAACAGACCTACCCCATATATCAGGGAGCCGTTGTGGTATGTCAGGGCGCAGGCGACAGCGGCGTGCATCTGGCCATCGTTGAGGCGGTATCGGTGTTGACCGGTCTTGGCAGCGACCGGATCACCGTGGTGCAGTGGAAGTAAGCATATCATAAATGGAAAGCAGGAGGGCAAAAGCATGAAGATCCAATGGAAGAAAAACTGGAAGCGTCCGGCGGTGGTGCTGGCGGTGCTGGTGCTGGTGGGAGCGTCAGTCTATCTGAACTGGCGCTATGCGGGCAACGTGGCACAGACCGATAAGATTCTGGGGCAGGCAACGCTGGTCAACGAGAGCGGCGAGGGAGTTTCGGTGACGGAAGATGCTGCCGCGCAGAACAACTATTTTGCCACGGCACGGCTGAGCCGCAAACAGGCCCGCGACAGCGCCATCAGTATGCTGCAGGAGGCGGAGGTGGATGAACATGCAACCGAAGAGGTGTGCAACGAAGCCAGCCAGACCTTGCAGGTGCTGGCGGGCTATACCGTGGCGGAATCCCAGATCGAGAATTTAGTGACCGCCAAGGGCTATGCCGACTGCGTGGTGTTTATGGGAACGGATTCGTGCAGCGTGGTGGTAGACGCGGGGGACGACGGCCTTGACGCCACCGATGTGGCGCGGATCAAGGATATCGTGATCAACGAGACGCAATATACCGCCGGACAGATTAAGATCATGGAGGCGGGAGCGTGAGCGGCTGATCGCCTTGCAAAAACAGCCGGCTGTCTCCGGGCAGCCGGCTTTCCAAAGCTTTTTACCATTTCTGCCGCAAATTGTTGTTGTAATTTTTGCCGGGTGATGGTATACTGATTTGTACGAATGAGTTTAATTACAAGGAGGCACGAGCAATATGCCTGAAAATAAAGAGTATATGACGCATCAGGAGGAGCTGGGCACCATTCAGATCTCCGAAGATGTGGTGGCGTCCATCGCATCCGCCGCCGCGCTGGAGGTTGAGAACGTGACCGGCCTGCTGGGCGGCAACGTATCGGACTTTATGGGCGGCAAGAAAATGACCACAAAGGGAATCCGCGTGGAAATGGACGGCGACGCCATTATGGTCAACGTATTTATCACCGTGCGCTACGGCTGCACCATCGGTGAGGTGGCCAAAAAGACGCAAAATACCGTGTATCAGGCGCTGGAGAGCACCACAGGCTATGCGGTATCCGCTGTGAATGTTCATGTGGGCGGCATCAGCTTCAACTAAACGAAAAAGAGAGAGAAGAATATGACACGCAATACTGCCCGTGAGATCGCCATGCATCTGGCGTTTGAACTGAGCTTTACCGACATGCCCATTGAAGAATTTCTGGGCTATTACCTGTCTGAAGAGAAATTCGCGGAGCTGGCGCCCGAGTGTGCGCTGTATGCCGAGCGTCCCAACGCCAAGCAGGAGACGTATATCCGCCGCCTGGTATCCGGCGTGGCGGAGCATGCCGCCGAACTGGATACCTATATTGAAAAATACGCCAAGGGATGGCGCTTTGAGCGCATTTCACTGGTGGCTTCGGCCATCATGCGCCTTGCCATGTATGAGATCATGTACATGCCGGATATCCCGCATGGCGTTGCCATTAACGAGGCGGTGGAGCTGACCCGGAAATATGACGAGCCGGAAACGGCAAAATTCGTCAACGGGATTCTTGGCAGCTTTCTGCGGCAGGAAATCGGGGAATAAGCAGCCGGATCAAGGGGCAGGGCGTTGGCCCTGCCCTTTTTATATGGCTGTGCAGCAGGTGCTTTACAGGAGGCTCTATGGAACAACACGTTTTCAGCGTGACAGAGGTTAACCAGTATATCAAACAGGCTATAGACGATATTCCGCAGCTGCAAACGCTGCTGATTCGGGGAGAATTATCCAACTATAAAGTTTATCCTTCCGGCCACCACTACTTTACGCTGAAAGACGGCCAGAGCGCCATTCGCTGCGTCATGTTCCGCGGCAGCGCGGGAAAGCTGCGGTTTCGCCCGGAAAGCGGTATGCAGGTCATTGCCGGGGGCCGCATCAGCGTCTATCCCAGAGACGGCGCGTATCAGCTGTACTGTACCACGCTGTCGGCAGATGGGATTGGCGATCTGTATGTGGCATTTGAGCAGCTGAAGGAAAAGCTGAACCGGGAGGGGCTGTTTGATCCTGCCCACAAAAAGCCGCTGCCGGCCTACCCACGGCGCATTGCCATCGTCACCTCATCGGCAGGCGCGGCGGTGCACGACATGATCCGTATCCTGCATCGGCGCTATCCCATTGCCAAGGTGCTGCTGCTGCCGGTTCGGGTGCAGGGCGTGGAGGCCCCGCCGGAGATCGTGGGCGCTATCCGCTATGCCAACCGCTGGCAGCTGGCAGATGTGCTGATCGTGGGGCGGGGCGGCGGCTCTATCGAGGATTTGTGGGCGTTTAACGATGAGCGAGTGGCTCGGGCCATCTACGCATCGGACATTCCGGTTATTTCCGCTGTCGGCCATGAGCCTGATGTGACCATTTCCGATTTCGTGGCGGATCGGCGGGCGTCCACCCCCTCCAACGCGGCGGAAATCGCCGTGCCGGATCACGCGGAGCTTTTAAAGCAGCTGGATAGAGCTTCCCGTGCCATGGCACAGGGAACATTGAGCACGCTGGAAAGGGCGGACGGGCAGCTCAAAGCGCTGGCGGCCAAGCGGGTGCTGGCCGATCCCATGGCCTTTGTGGATGACCGGCGGATGCAGCTGGACAGCGTGCAGCAGCGTCTGGGGCTGACGGCCCACCGGCAGCTGAGCGCCCGGCAGCAGCATTTTGCGGCGCTGACGGCTTCGCTGGACGCGCTCAGCCCCTTGAAGGTGCTGGGCCGCGGCTACGCGGTGGCCCAAACAGAGGACGGAACCGTGCTGCGGACAAGCCGGCAGGTGCGGGAAGGCGACAGGATCCGCGTGCAGCTGGGTCAGGGGACATTGGGCTGCGCGGTGGAGCATATCATCAACGGTGAGGAGCGGTGAGAAATGGCGGCAAAAAAGACGTTTGAGGAAAATATGGCCCGTTTGGGTGAGATCGTGGAAAAGCTGGAAAAGGGCGAGGTGCCACTAAACGATTCTCTGAAGCTGTTTGAAGAGGGGACAAAGCTGGTAAACCAATGCCGGACAGAGCTGGATAAGGCGGAGCAGCAGGTGGTCAAGCTGATGAAGGGACCTGACGGCGCGCCCATCGAGCATGATTTTTTAAGTGAGGAATAGTATGGATTACGAAGCAAGATACAAGGAATATCAACAGGCCATCGAGAAATATCTGGCGGGACTGTTTACCCGCAAGGTGTCCTATGGCAAGCTGTATGAAGCGATGCGCTACGCGATTCTGGGCGGCGGCAAGCGAATCCGCCCTGTGCTGACGCTGGAGTTTGCCCGGCTGGGCGGTATCGACTGGCATCTGGCGATTCCCTTTGGCTGCGCGCTGGAGCTGGTTCACAACTATAGCCTGATTCACGATGATCTGCCCTGCATGGACGATGACGATCTGCGCCGCGGAAAGCCTGCCTGCCATAAAGCCTTCGGTGAGACGCTGGCCGTTCTGGCGGGCGATGCCCTGCAGCCGGAGGCCTTCCGCCTGATTTTAGACGCGCCCATGCTGTCCACTGACACGCGGCTGGAGGCGCTGCGGGTGCTGGTGCGCGCCTGCGGTGCTGACGGTATGGTGGGCGGTCAGGTGCTGGATACGGTATACGACATTGGCGATGCAGAGGGGCTGACCCAACTGAACCGGCTGAAAACCGGCGTGATGATTTCCGGCGCAGCGGAGCTTGGCTGTGTGGCGGCCAAGATGAATCTGGGAATGCGCTCTCAGGCGCTTCAATACGCTGACGGGATCGGCAGAGCCTTCCAGATCCGGGACGATATGCTGGATGTGGTGGGCGACAGCGCGGTGTTCGGCAAGCCCATCGGCTCTGATCGTGAGGTGGGCAAGGTTACCTTTGTGGACGTGTTAGGACTGGACGGCTGCGCCCGGGAGGTGGAGCGCTGCACGCAGAGCGCCAAGGCCGCCGTGGCCAACTGGTCGGATCACATGTTCCTGTGGGAGTTGGCCGACCGCATGGTAGGCCGCAGCAAATGAATGATACGGAAAAAGGACAGGCGCAAAAAGCGTCTGTCCTTTTTCCTGCCTAAAATCTCCTGCTTTGGGAGAGGAGAAGCGTTATGGGTTCTTTCGCCGCAGCCACGCGCCGCCACTCAGGCTCAGCGCCGCCATGCCGATGTACAGGACAATGCCCGCGTCGCCGGTCTTGGGGCTCTCGATGGTCTTGTCGTCGGTGGTGGAGCCGGAGGAAGAACGCCGCTTGCGGATCGCGGTATCCTTTTGGGTGATCTCCTTGGTGGCCCCGGCATCCTTATAATACTTGCCGCAGCCTGAGCAGTACCAGTACTCAATGTTGCCCGCGGCGTGGGCGGTGGCTCTCTTGGCGGGGAAGTGCTTCAGATCCGCTGTGGTTATCGGGGGCAAGGCTGCCGTATGCGCCGCCGCAGACCTCGCATTTTGCCTTGTGGCAGCAGTCCGCCTTGCCGCCGGAGCACTTGCCATTTTCGCTGTGGCTCTTATCGCGGGAGCAGGTGCGGGTGTGGGTGCCGTCGCCGTTGGATGTCCATTTGCCCCAGTCGTGGTCGAGGGCGGGGGTGTCCTTGCCGTCAGACAGCTTGACGCCGCAGCCCTTGCAGTAGGTGTCGCCGGTGTAGCCCTTCTCGGTGCAGGTGGCGGCCTTGGCGCTCTTGATCTCTGTGCCGCCGTCATGGTTCTCCGGATCAAGTTGACCCCACTCGTAGACGTAAGTATCCGTTCCCTTGTAGTAGCAGGTGCTGCAGTTCGTGTAGTACACATCCTTAGAGATGCAGGTGGCCGCGGACTTCAGGTACATATTGCCCGGACTGAAGGAATGAGTGCTCCTGTGAGCTTTCCCTTCCTCGCAGTGGAGGCAGCGAACCCAGTGGTATTCGGCGTCCCGTCCTACGTCGGTGTCAGACTCCCATTTCCACCTCGCAGGGAAGGTGTGTCCACCGTAGTACTGCTGGCCGCAGACGGTGCATGTGCCCAGCTTGACACAGGTCGCGTTGCCGTCGCCGCCGCAGTTTGCCGTGTCGACCGCGTCGCAGCCATCACGCTGGCAGGAACGGATGTGGGTCTTGTTGTCATTATTGGACTGCCAATCACCCCAGTCGTGGCCCAGAATACCGTATTCCTCGCCGCATTTATCGCAGGTTTTGCCCGTGGTGCAGGTGGGCGTTTCGGTGCCGCCGCTGTGACTGCCTAGCGCCCCATCGGGATGAAATGTCTGTTCATTACGACACGTCGTACATTGTGCTTTGACCCAATGGTAGACACGGTCATGCTCCATGATGGGGGATCGAACAACTTCCAAAATCTTAAAAGTAGTGATTATCTTGCACTTAACACATAGTCCCCGTGTTGTTCCCAGGCTTGTGTCGTCCTCGCCCTCTGTAGCAAAGGCCGCCGTCGGCAGCAGCGTCAGCGCCAACGTCAGCGCCAGCAGGATCGCAAATAGTCGTTTTTTCATGTGCCTTTTCCTTTCTTGTTGTTCTGCCCGTTGTTTCCACTTACCTCATTTATGCTTCGATCCCTTGCAGGGAGAATTCAAACCGCATGGCCAGCGCCGCGAACAGCTGGTGCATCACCTGCTCGGCCCGCTTGCGGACATCCAGACCGGCCACAAAGGCCAGCACCTGCTCCTGCTCCGTCTCCGGCACCTTATAGGCGCTGAGACTCATCACAAGGAAGCGCCGCAGCTTCCGCTCCAGCGTGAAATACTTGTCGCACCTGCGGGCCATATAGCCCCGCATGATGCCTGCTGAGCCGATCTCCAGCTCGTAAAAATCGCTCTCCGTATAGCCGGGGAGGTAGGGGGAGAAGATGCGGTACAGCTCGGTGGAGGTGTTCTGGTGGATGTACTCCGCCGTCTCCGGCTGGGTATAGGCCTCCAGATAAATCTCCCGCAGGTTCTCGTTCAGCTCCGTCAGCGTCATCTGGATAGCGGTCTCCGCCGCGTAGACGTACACCGGCGGCAGCGTTTCGCCCGTCATCTGCCGGGCGGTGCGGAACTGATTGCCGAACATGAACTCCACCAGCTCCACCAGCACGCCGTCCTTGGCGTGAAAGATGTTCTGGAAGGTGCTGGCGGATACGTCCGCCTCCCGCAGGATCTCGGCCACAGTGGTGCCCTTGTAGCCCTTTTCCAGAAACAGCCGCACACAGGCGGTCAGTATCCGCTTTTTCGCGGCAAGGCTGGCACTGGTAATAGCCATGTCGTCTCATCCCCCTCCTGCATTACTTGGTATATGTACCAATGATAGTACAGAGAAACAGAAAAAGCAATAGGGAAAAGCAGCGGAAACGGCGGCATAGATGCGGCGTATATGTAAAGAAATCGTATATACGGAATATTCTGCATAAAACCAGTTGCGAAACGGAGGAAAGTGTGCTATGATATGAAATTACTGAACAGCGGCGCAGTATCCTAGTCAGATCTGCCGTCTCCTAAGAAGGGCCTAAAAATCCTTTAAAGGGCACAACTGTGAAACCTCTGGTGCTTGCTTCTTACGCCCAGTTTGGGGTGGGTGCTGGAGGGAGGCGTGCGAAATGCGCGCCTGCGGTCGTAGGGCGCCCCTCAATGGCATGAGGGACCCGACCCTGCTTCCGTGGAGACCTGCTCTTGTGCATGGGCGTACTCCCCTGCGGTAAGCGACCTGTGTACGAAGCAGATGACGCCATCTTTTGGTGGCAAGAAACCTGCAATGCGGTGCTACCCGGCCCTTGTGCCGTGAACGCTGTGTGCAGAGTAGCCTGCCTTGCGTGGACAGGGTGAATAGGAGAGCTGAAGCATCAACGGCCCCGGCCAGGGCCGGCGTGCGATTTCCTTGAAACCCTGCCTGCAAAAGAGGATAAGAGGCGGCGTGACTGCTGTGGAAATCACCTAGGCTGTCCATTTCAGTGGGGCCTCGGAAGGATTGCAGTGCGGACTAAGTGGCAGTCGGGTCTCGCGACGCGGTAACGCCGCGATGCAGCATCTAAGGGGAAACCACCTGATCGGCGACGAGAGGCATGCTGTGGGGAAAACCAACCCGTACCTAAGCCGCAAGATTTACTTCCGGAGCCGCCCTGTTCAGTATTTATAATTATGATACAGCTTTACATATGCTGAGTCATGTTGAAATGAGGTTTTTTCATCTTGAGTAGTGACAAAGGCAAACCCAAAAAGAAGAATGATCACTGGCCGCTGCGTGTGTTTTTTCTGGCGGTGGTGCTCAGCGCATTGCTGAGCTTTTTCTCATCTGCGGCGCTCAGCGACGCGGGGTATGTGGTGGCGGTGCTGGTGCTGCTGGCCTTTATTGCGCTGGGTATCGTGTTTGACATGATCGGCGTGGCGGTGACGGCGGCGGATCCCAAGCCGTTTCACTCCATGGCCGCGCATAAGGAAAAGGGCGGAAAAGAAGCCATCCGCCTGCTCTCCAGCGCCAATCGCGTCAGCTCGATATGCAACGACGTGGTGGGCGATATCTGCGGCATCGTCAGCGGCTCCACCGCGGCGGTGATCGTGTCGGCGCTGCAGCGGGATTTCAGCACAAGAAGCGTGTTGATATCCATTGTCGTAACGGCACTGATCTCCGGCATGACCATCGGCGGCAAGGCGCTGTTTAAAAAAGTGGCCATCAATGACAGTACAGCAGTGGTGTACCGCGTGGCGCGGATCATGCACACACTGCATCTTTATCGGTGAAATGGGGGAAGAATCCCTGATGTTGGAAACGATACACAGTCCTTCCGATGTGAAGCGGCTGGATACAACGCAATTACAGCCGCTTTGTCAGGAGCTGCGCGCCTTTCTGGTGCAGCATGTGGCAAAAACCGGCGGCCATCTGGCGGCCAATCTGGGCGTGGTGGAGCTGACGGTGGCCATCCATCGGGTATTTGATACATCGCGTGACAGGCTGGTGTTCGATGTGGGGCATCAGTGCTATGTTCACAAGCTTCTGACAGGCCGTCAGAAAGAATTTGATACACTGCGGCAATGGGGCGGCCTTTCCGGATTTCCCAAGCCCTATGAGAGCATACACGATGCTTTCGTGGCGGGACATGCCTCCAATTCCGTGTCGGTGGCGCTGGGAATGGCCCGCGCCCGCACCGTACAGCATCAGGATTACGAGGTGCTGGCGCTGATCGGAGACGGTGCGCTGGGCGGCGGACTCAGCTTTGAGGGCTTGAACAACGCCGGTGCTTCCGGCGAGCCGCTGATTGTGATTCTGAACGATAACGGTATGTCCATCAGCCCCAATGTGGGGGCGGTGAGCCGCCATCTGTCCCGGCTGCGGACAAGGCCGGGCTACTACGAATTCAAAAAGAAGTACCGCCAGATACTGGGCGGCGGCGCGGTGGGCGAAAAGGTCTATCAGGTCAGCCATGACGTGAAAACAGCGCTGAAGAAAACGCTGCTGCCTGACAGCTCCATGTTTGAAAGCATGGGCTTTGCCTACATGGGCCCGATTGACGGACATGATGTAGAGGCTTTGGAGCAGTCATTGCGCTGGGCCCGGGAGCAGCACTGCCCGGTGCTGCTGCATGTGCGCACGGTAAAGGGGAAGGGCTATCTCCCCGCAGAACAGGAGCCGGCGGCTTATCACGGCGTTTCTCCCTTTGATGTTGTGACAGGCAAACCGCTGCATCCGGCGGGAAGAGATTTTTCTCATGTTTTTGGCCGTGAGCTGACAAAGCTGGCAGCGGAAAACGACCGTGTGTGCGCCCTGACCGCCGCTATGCAGGAGGGCACCGGCTTAACGGAATTCGCAAAAGCGTTTCCGGGTCGGCTTTTTGATGTGGGTATCGCAGAGGGACACGCTGTCTCTATGGCCGGCGGTATGGCCAAGCAGGGGCTGATTCCTGTGTTTGCGGTATACTCCAGCTTTTTGCAGCGGGGGTATGACATGCTGCTTCAGGATGTGGCGCTGGATCGGCTGCATGTGGTGCTGGGTGTGGATCGTGCGGGGCTTGTGGGCGCCGACGGAGAAACGCACCATGGCTGCTTTGATGTGCTGTATCTTTCGCAGATCCCCCACATGACCGTGCTGTGTCCGGCCAGCTTTGCTGAGCTGCGGCATATGCTGCGCCGTGCGGTGATGGAGCTGGACGGCCCTGTGGCGGTCCGCTATCCGCGTGGCGGAGAGGGGATGTACCGGGCCTGCTGTGGCGATGAAGCCATTACACAGCTGCGGCAGGGAGGCGACTGTACCATCCTGACCTACGGCATTTTGATCAATCAGGCGCTGGAGGCCGCAGAACTGCTGCATTTACAGGGAATCGAGGCTGGCGTGGTGAAGCTGAACGCCATTGCCCCGCTGCCGGAGCAGGCGTTAATAGCGGCATTGGGTGGAGAAAAGCGGCTGCTGGTTTTGGAGGACTGCATGGCCAGCGGCTGCGTGGGGCAGCGGCTGACAGCGATGCTGGCCGAGCACGGCTGCGCGCCGGAAAGGCTGCTGCTGAAAAATCTGGGCGATACGGTTCCGTGTCACGGCAGTGTTTCCCAGTTGTATGCCCATTGGGGGCTGGATGCGCAGAGCGTGGCGGACACGCTGAAGGAGGCATGCCATGAGTAATAAGACAAGACTGGATGTACTGCTGGTGGAGCGCGGGCTTGCCGAAAGCCGGCAAAAGGCGCAGGCAGTCATTATGGCAGGTCATGTGTTTGTATCCGGGCAGCGTTCGGATAAGCCGGGAACGGCCGTTATGAACGACGCGCCCATCGAAGTGCGCGGCGCCGCGCTGCGATACGTAAGCCGCGGCGGATTGAAGCTGGAAAAGGCGATGCAGACCTGGCCTATTACGCTTGCCGGGAAAACCTGCGCGGATATCGGCGCGTCCACCGGCGGTTTTACCGACTGCATGCTGCAAAATGGGGCGGAAAAGGTGTACGCTGTGGATGTGGGCTACGGCCAACTGGACTGGCGGCTGCGCAACGATCCGCGTGTGGTATGCCTCGAGCGTACAAACGCCCGCTATCTGACGGCGGAGGAAATCCCTCAAATGTTGGATTTTGCGTCAATCGATGTGTCATTTATTTCCTTAAAGCTGATTTTTCCCGCGCTGTACGGCCTGCTGCGTCAGGGCGGTGAAATTGCCTGCCTTATCAAGCCGCAGTTTGAAGCAGGGCGGGAAAAAGTGGGCAAAAAAGGCGTGGTACGCGACAGTGCCGTGCATCTTGAGGTGCTGCAGCATTTCCTTGTACATGCAAAGGAAAATAACTTTACGGTTCTTGGCGTAACTTATTCGCCGATCCGCGGCCCGGAGGGAAATATTGAGTATCTCGGGTATCTTCGCAAATCGGAGGAGCCGGATGCGCAGCTTAATCTCGGCGCAGTGGTCGCTGCATCTCACGAGACGTTGAAGGAAGGAGAAGCGCAGTGAAAAAGAAAGTGATTCTCTGTCCCAATCCTTACCGTGACAGTGAGCTGAAGGTGGCCAAGGATTCCAAAGCCATTTTAGAGGGGATCGGGTTTGAAACCGTGGTGTGCCTGCCCTTTCACCGGGACGGCTATGGCGATGAGCTGGGCGTGCCGGTGCGTCAGCTGCAACAGGAGATCCGATCGGCCGATCTGATGATCGCCTTCGGCGGCGATGGCACGATCCTGCATCTGAGCCGCACGGCCGCACTGCACGGCGTGCCGGTGCTGGGAATCAATCTGGGAAGTCTGGGCTTCATGTCGGAGCTTGAGGCCAATGAGCTGGAGCGGCTGCGGGATCTGCAAAGCTGGAATTTCACGGTGGAGTCCCGCATGATGCTGGATGTGACCGTCTTTCGCGGCGGCAATGCGGTATACAGCAACATCGCGCTCAATGATGCAGTTGTTTCAAAAGGTTCTGTGGCAAGAGTTGTAAGGCTGGATATCTTTACAGAGGAAGGCCGCTTGACAAAGGTCACAGGCGATGGCGTGGTGATTTCCACACCTACCGGCTCCACCGGATACTCTATGGCGGCCGGTGGCCCCATCGTGGAGCCGACGGCCCGCAACCTGCTGATCACACCGATCTGCCCTCATTCTACCCGGGCAACCTCCTATGTGCTGTCGCCCGAACATGTGATCACCATTGAAACGGCGGATGCCAATCGGAAATTCGTCTATCTTTCGGCTGACGGCGGCAAGGCGTTTTCTTTGAAGAACGGCGACAGAGTGCGGGTACGGCAATCCAAATTTGCCATGGGCCTTGTACGGCTGAGTAAAAAAAGCTTTTGCGAGATCCTTGACTATAAAATGGGGGGCTGCGAAAAATGAAAAATATCCGTCAGGAAAAGCTGCTGCAAATCATCAGCGAGGAAGCGATCGAGACGCAGGAGCAGCTGCTGCAGCGCCTGAATGATTTGGGCATTCGCTCTACACAGGCAACGATTTCCCGTGATATCAAGCAGCTGCATCTGGTCAAGGAGCCTTCTGGCCATGGCCGCTATCGCTACACAGTGTCGGTGCAGAAAACGAAGCTGAATTTTGCCGATAAACTGCGCACCATCTTCCGCGAGAGTGTTGTGGCTGTGGATGTGGCTCAGAATATGGTGGTGCTGCGTACCATTGAGGGGATGGCGCAGGGCGCGGCATTCGCGCTTGACAACATGGATGACACGGACATTGTGGGTACATTGGCCGGCGACGACACGATTTTTATGGTATTTCACGACAATGCTCATGCATCGGACTTTTGTGAACAGGTGAAACAGATGCTGCGCTGAAAGGCGGGGGTATAATGCTGGAACTGCTCCATATCGAGAATATTGCCATTATTGAGGCGGCGGAAATTGCGTTTGAGCCGGGCTTTAACGTCCTGACAGGTGAGACCGGCGCCGGAAAGTCTATCGTAATTGACGCCATGAGCGCCGTGTTGGGTCAGCGTACCTCCCGCGATCTGATTCGCACCGGCGCGGATAAAGCGTTTGTCAGCGCACTTTTTTCCCGCGTGGATCCTGCGCTGTGCGCGGATCTGGGGGTAACGCCGGACGAGGACGGCAATTTGATGCTGCAGCGGGAGATCGGCGTGGATGGAAAAAATGTCTGCCGTGTAGGCGGCCGGCCTGTCACGGTGTCCCAGCTGCGGTCGCTGGGTGGCCGGCTGGTGAATATCCACGGCCAGCACGATGGGCAGCAGCTGTTGGATGAAGAACAGCATTTGACGTACTTGGACAACTTCGGAAAGGTAGAAAACCTTTCAAGCGCATACACTGACAAGTATCATGCATTAACAGAGGTGCGCCGCAAAATCAATGGCTTGCAAATGGATGAGGCGGAAAAAGCACGGCGGGTGGACACGCTGCAATTTCAAATCAATGAATTGGATCGCGCACGGCTGAAAGTCGGCGAGGAGGAAGAGCTTCAAAGCCGCCGCAACCTGCTGCGTAATGCCGAAAAATTTATTTCCGCGGTGTCCGGCGCGGATTACGCCCTCAATGGCGGGGACGATGGCAGCGGTGTGCTGAACCTGCTGCGGCAGGCGCAGGATGCGCTGGGCGGCGTGCGCCATCTGGACGAGGGGTTCAACGCGCTCTATGAGCGGCTGGAGAGCGCTTACAGCGAGGCATATGATATTGCTTTCGCTGTGGCAGAGCAGCGGGAGAACTTTGATTTTTCCCCCAACGAGCTGGACGAGGTGGAGGGCCGGCTGGATCAGCTCTACCGCTTGAAAAAGAAGTACGGCGCCACTGTGGAGGATATGCTGGCATATCTGGAAAACTGCCGGAAGGAGCTGGACGACATCGCCTATGCGGGCGACACGCTGGCCCGGCTGGAAAAGGATTGTGCCAAGGCGGAGAAGGCCGCCCGCAAAGCGGCGCAGGAGCTGTCCGCCGCCCGCAAGGCCGCAGGAGAGACGCTGTCACAGGCCATTCTGGCGGAGCTGCGGCAGCTGGACATGGGCAAGATTCGCTTTCAGGTGGACTTTGCCGAAAAAGCGCTGGACGCAACAGGCATGGATCAGGTACGTTTTCTGATGTCCGCCAACGTGGGTGAGGAGCTGCGTCCTATCCACAAGATCGCCTCCGGCGGTGAGCTGGCTCGCATTATGCTGGCCATGAAGAACGTACTCTCGGATCAGGACATGGTGGGGACGATGGTGTTCGACGAGGTGGATACCGGCGTCAGCGGCCGCGCCGCCCAGAAGGTAGCGGAGAAGATGGCCCGCGTCAGCCGCCGCAAGCAGGTGCTGTGCGTGACCCATCTGCCCCAGCTGGCTGCCATGGCAGATGTGCATTTCTCTGTGGAAAAAGGGGAAAAAAACGGCCGTACCTATACGGCGGTGCGCCGGCTGGATCGCGCCGCGCGGTGCGGCGAGATTGCCCGGCTTACCGGCGGAAACCTCTTGAGCGACGCTATTTTGAAGGGCGCCGATGAATTATTGGCACAGGCCGAACAGTTCCGGGATGGGCTGTAAAAAAAGAGGTTGACAAACCAAAAATATCTGCTACAATAACCTCAACTTCATACCGCAACAGCGATGAAAGGAAGAAGTAGCTTGCTTCTGCGCCTGCAAAGAGAACCCCCGGTCGGTGAAAGGGGGAGAGGGCGAAGCCGGTGAATACATCCCGGAGCAGCCTCCTGAAGCCGTTTTGACGGCGCGTAGGGATGTG
>CABSAW010000003.1:0-43581 GCA_902475745.1 uncultured Oscillospiraceae bacterium | reverse complement strand
TAATCCGTCAGCTCCTCATCGGTGGCCCAGCCCTTGTTCTCCACCACCTCCCGCTGCAAGATCGGCAGCATGGCCATGCCGCCGCCGAAGGTCATAACGCCCACCTTGGCAAACGTCAGAAACAGCTCCAGGAATTCCTTCACAAAACAACACTCCTTTTTCCGATCCTTCTTACTCGGCATAGCCGTATAGACCCCGTACCGACACCTCGCCGCAGCGCAGGATCTCCACCGCTCCGTTCTCGCGCCGTACCGTCAGGCCGTACTGTCCGTCAATATCCAGGGCCGTCACCGTCTCATCCTCCGGCACGATCCGTACCTGCCGTCCCAGCGTCAGGCACAGCCTGCGGTAGTCGTCCACAAATGTCTCCGGCGCGCACAGATGGCGAAACGCCTGCCGCAGTGCATCCGTCAGCGCCGTCTCCAGCGCCGTCCGGTCCACGGCATAGCCCTCCGCCGCCAGTGATGTGGCCATCTTTGCCACCTCCGGCGAAAAATCCGAAGGCTTCTGCCATAAATTGACCCCGATCCCGATCACCACATACGCTACGCCGCCGCTGCCGGTCAGTGCGCTCTCCGTCAGGATCCCCGCCAGTTTTTTGCCATGCAGCACCAGATCGTTGGGCCATTTGATCCCCACATCCGCTCCGGTAACACGCCGGATAGCCTCCGCCGCGCTGGCCGAAGCCATTGCCGTCAGGGGCAGCAGTCCCTCCGGTGATGTCACCGGCCGCCACAGCATAGACAGATACAGCCCCATGCCCTCCGGCGACTCAAAGTGCCTGCCCATACGGCCCCGGCCGGCCGTCTGCCGTGCCGCCACTACCGCCGTGCCGTCAGGCGCGCCCTCCATGGCCAAGCGCCTGCACACCGTATTGGTGGAATCCACTGTTTCAAAATGATAGACCTCTGCCACTTTGCCGCCCCCTTCATTCGTGGCTCATATTACCACGTTTTCCCCCGTCAGTAAAGTAAAAAATCCTCAACCTTCTTGACAGTTGCCGCCATTCCGGGGTATCATGGCCTCATCTTTTTCCTGATTGAGGAGGACTGTTCATGTCTGCACGAAAGCTTGTCTATACCGCTCTGTTCGCCGTTTTAACCGCTGTCGGCGCATTCCTGCGGATCCCCCTCGGCGTCTCGTCCATCACGCTGCAATTCCTCTTCACCGCTATGGCGGGCGTCCTGCTGGGCGCCGGCGGCGGCGCGCTGAGTCAGGCGGTCTATGTGGCGCTGGGGCTGGTGGGTCTGCCGATTTTCACCGCCGGCGGCGGCTTCGGCTATGTGTTCCAGCCCACCTTCGGCTTTCTGCTGGGGCTGATTCCCTCTGCCGCTGTGATCGGCGCCCTCACCCGCCGCAGCACCTCTCCCCTGCGCATCGCGCTGGCCTGCGTGGCCGGTCTTGCGGTGCTCTACGCGGTGGGCGTGCCCTACATGGCCCTGATCCTCAATGGCTACATGGGTAAGGGGATGACCGCCTCCGCCCTGCTGTGGGCAGGAATGCTGCCCTTCCTGCCCGGCGATGCCATCAAGATCGCCGTCACGGCGGTGCTCTGTCCGCTGCTGCGCAAGCGCATCGTCTCCGCCCGGTAAGGTGTATTTACATCCCCTCCGGCACATGCTATAATAAAGTGTATTACCCTTATTTTATAGGAAAGGAGCGCTGCTGATGGAGCTTCATGCCAAGCGCGTCCGTGCGCAACTGAATCTTTTTAAGCCGGTCATGACCTCCTGCTCGCTGGAAGCCAGCCGCAAGGGGCAGGATAAGCTGGGCGAGCTGATGACGGTGCTCCACCGCGGCGACGTTATGACCAAGGAGCACCGCTTCGAGCGCTTTCAGGGCGCGTGGGTCATGCCCCGCGATCAGCGCCGCGGCGGCGTCGTGCTGTATCTCCACGGCGGCGGCTACACCTGCGGCAGTCTGGAATATGCCAAGGGCTTTGGCTCCACGCTGGCGGCAGAGTGCGGTGTGCGCGTGTTCTGCGCCGCCTACCGGCTGGCCCCGGAGCATCGCTATCCCGCCGCGCTGGAGGACGCGCTGGAGGCCTATCGCTACCTGTTGGGAAAGGGCTATGCCGCCCGCCAGATTTTGCTGTGCGGCGAAAGTGCCGGCGGCGGCCTGATCTATGCCCTGTGCCTGAAGCTCAAGGCGCTGGGGCTTCCCCTGCCCTGCGGGCTGATCGGCATATCGCCGTGGACGGATCTCACCGGCTCGGGCAAATCCTACGAGGAAAACCGGGAGATCGACCCTTCCATGTCCCCGGAACTGCTGCAATTCTACGCCAAATGCTATACCGATGACCCCTCGGATCCTTTCTGTTCTCCCCTGATGGGCGATTTGAAGGGACTTCCCCCCTCCCTGCTGTTTGTGGGCGGAGACGAGGTAATGCTGGATGATACCCGCCAGCTCCACAGCAAGCTGCTTGCCAGCGGCTGCCGCAGCAAAATGATCGTAGCGCCGGAGCGCTGGCATGCCTATGTGCTCTACTGTCTTACCGAGAACATGGAGCAGGACTTTGAAACCATCAACCGCTTCATGGATCAGGTGCTCTCACCGGCCCAAAGCCTGCGGTGGATGAAACTGGACAACGCCGCCAAGATCTATCCCGCCGCCAAGCGGCGCAACTGGAACAACTTTTTCCGCATCTCCGCCACGCTCACCGAGCCGGTGGACACAGCGGTGCTGCGCACCGCGCTGGACGTGACCGCCCGGCGCTTCCCCTCCATTGCCGTGCGGCTGCGCCGCGGCGTTTTCTGGTACTATCTGGAGCAAATTCCCCACCCGCCTGCCATTCAGGAGGAAAAAAGCTGTCCGCTGGCCCACGTTCCCTTCCGTGAAGTGCGGCACTGTGCCTTCCGGGTGCTGGTCTATCGCAACCGCTTCGCGGTGGAGTTTTTCCATGTTCTGACAGACGGTACCGGCGCGCTGATTTTTGTCAAAACGCTGCTGGCCGAATACCTTACCCAGAAATACGGTCTGCGCATCCCGACGGAAAAGGGGGTGCTGGGCCGTCTGGAGGAGCCGGATGAGGCGGAGCTGGAGGACAGCTTCCTGCGCTATGCCGGGGATATCAAGGCCAGCCGCCGTGAGTCTACCGCCTGGCATCTGAGCGGCACACCGGAAAAGGACGGCTTTAAAAATCTGGTCACCATGATGGTGCCCGCCGACAAATTAAAGGCCTGCGCCAAGGCCCACGGCGTCACCGTCACAGAGCTGCTGTGTGCCGCCATGATGCAGGCCATCTGCCGCCTTCAGGCGGAAAAGGTTCCCCAGCGGCGGCGCAAGCCGGTCAAGGTGCTGCTGCCCGTCAACCTGCGCAATCTGTTCCCCAGCCGGACGCTGCGGAACTTTGCCTCCTATATCACACCGGAGATCGACCCACGCACGGGTGAGTACACCTTCGATGAGATCTGCGCGGCGGTACACCACCGCATGGGGTTGGAGAATAACGCCCGGACGATGCAGGCCAAGTTCGCCGCCAACGTAGCCAGCGAGCGCTCTCCCATTCTGCGCGTCATGCCGCTGTTCATCAAAAACATCGCCATGAAGGCGGTGTTTGACACGGTGGGCGAGTGTAAATCCTGTCTGTGCCTGTCCAATCTGGGGGTGGTGCAGCTGCCGGAGGTCATGACGCCCTATGTGACCAGAATGGACTTCATCATCGGCGTGCAGGCCAAGGCCCCCCATGACTGCGGCGTGCTGACGTGGGGCAACACCGTGTATATCAACTGCATCCGCAGCATCCGCGAGTCGGAGCTGGAGCTGCGTTTTTATCAGGTCCTTCACGAGCTGGGTCTGCCGGTTCGTGTGGAAAGCGATCAGCGCTGACGAGAGCGCTGGAAAGGAGACATCATGTATTGTGTCAAATGCGGTGTGGAGCTGGCCGACAGCGAGCGGGTCTGCCCCCTATGCGGCACCCGCGCCTTTCATCCGGATATGCCGCCTCAGCAGGGTGAGCCGCCCTACCCGCCGGAGTTCCGCAGCCACGGCGAGGAGGTCAGCCGCTCCGGCGTGCTGTTTTTGCTGACGGTGCTGACGGTGCTGCCCTCGGTGCTGCTGGTGCTGTGCGACTGGCGGATCAACGGCTCTGTGGTCTGGTCGGGCTATGCCGCCGGCGGCATAGTGCTGGTATACATCATCGCGGCGCTGCCGCTGTGGTTCCGCCGTCCCAACCCGGTAATCTTTGTGCCCATTGACTTTGCAGCCATCGGCCTTTACCTGCTGTATATCGATCTGGCCACCGGCGGACACTGGTTTTTATCCTTTGCCTTCCCGGTCACCGGGGCCATCGGGCTGCTGATCACGGCCATGGTGGCGCTGCTGCGGTACCTTCCCGGCGGGCAGCTGTTCGTGGTGGCCGGCGCCCTGATTTGCGCCGGCGGCGTAGCGGTGCTGATCGAGTTTCTTATCAACTTCACCTTCAGGCTGCATGAAACCTTTTTCTGGTCACTCTACCCGCTGGTGGCGGGCGTCCTGCTGGGTCTTACGCTGCTGGTGATCGGCCTGTGCAAGCCGCTGCGCCAGTCGCTGCACCGCAAATTCTTCCTGTAAAATGCAGATATAAAAATCACCCTTCCGTTCTTCCGGAAGGGTGATTTTTTGTGCATACTATGCAGTCCTGTTTCGCCGCCTGTGGAGCGGCGGGGCTTAACGCGGCAGATGCAGCCTTTTACGGTACAAATACTGCCCGTTTGCGGTACAGATACGCCGCTTTTTGGTACAGATAGCGCCCATTTCCGGTACAAATACCGCTGATCTCCGCTTCTCAGCGCGAAGCGCCGCCGACGGCGCGGTAAAACCGGATGAGATTGGCGGCGGTGAACGCCAGATTTTCCGCCGCCTGAGCGCGCACCTCTTCAAAAGGCAGCGGCAGGGGATTGATGGGGAACACGCCGCTGACACCGGCGGCATAGGCCGCGGCAATATCCGTTTCGCTGCCGCCCACCAGCGCCGCTACCGGCACGCCCAGCTCGCGGGCGCGGCGCGCCACGCCGACGACCACCTTTCCGCGAAGGCTCTGACTATCCAGCCGCCCCTCGCCGGTGATGATAAGGCCCGCATCGGCAGCGCGCCGGTCAAACTGCGCCAGATCCAGCACCACATCGATACCCATACGCAGCGGACTGGCGAAAAAGGCGGCGGCTCCGGCGCCAAAGCCGCCGGCGGCACCGCCGCCGGGCAGGTGCAGCACGTCCGCGCCAAGATCCCGGCGCAGCACCTGCGCCAGATGGAAAAGTCCTTCATCCAGCCGCTGCACCATGGCGCTGTCCGCCCCCTTCTGGGGGCCAAAGACAGCGGCGGCGCCGGTGGGGCCGCACAGGGGATTATCAATGTCGCACATGGTCACCACGCTGATGCGGCGCACAGCGGGGTCCATCCCATCGGCACAGATGCGGTCAATATCGCGCAGCGTGCCGCCCACCGGGACAAAGGGCTTGCCCGCCCGGTCATAAAATGTGACGCCCAGCGCCGCGGCCGCGCCGCAGCCGCCATCGTTGGTCGCGCTGCCGCCCAGGGCCAGTACAAGACGCTTGGCCCCGTGGGCGGCGGCATGGGCCATCAGCTGTCCCACACCGTAGGTCGTGGTTTTTTCCGGATCGCGGTGCGAGCCTGCCAGCGGCAAGCCTGCGGCGGCGGCCATTTCCACCACGGCGCTGCCGTCGGGCAGCAGACCGTAAAAGGCGGAGACCGGCTGGCCATAGGGCCCGGCGCAGCGAAGGGTGACGCGCCGGCCGCCCACGGCGGCGAGAAACGCATCCACCGTACCCTCGCCGCCATCGGCCACGGGAATGGCGCAGATCTCCGCTTCCGGCTCCTGCGCCTGAATCTCACGGGACACAATGCGGCAAATCTCCACCGACGACAGCGTTCCCTTGAAGGAATCGGGAATGATTACATAACGGCTCATCTTTTTACTCCAGTGCGTCGCGGCTGTTGAATACATCGTTGATAGAACCGTAGGGGTCAGGCCGGCTCTCAGGTTCCGGAGCGGCGGCGCCCTTCATTTTCAGCTCCTGCCACTGCTCGCGGGTGATCAGAAGCTGGCGGGGCTTGCTGCCCTCGAAGGGGCCGACAAAGCCCCGCTCTTCCATCTGATCCACCAGACGGGCGGCCCGGGAATAGCCCAGCTTCAGCCGCCTTTGCAGCATGGAGACGCTGGCCTGTCCCGTTTCCAGAATGACCTCCACGGCGGCGCCCAGCAGCTCGTCGCAGCCGTCGTCCTCGTCTGCCTGTGGGGCACTGCCGCCGCCTTTTCCGCCCTTTTCACCCTGCTTTATGACCTCTTCGATCTTCTCCATCACCTCGTCGGAATAGTCGGCGCTGCCGCTCTCCTTGACGAAGTTCACCACCCGCTCGATCTCCTCGGGCGTGATGAAGCAGCCCTGCACGCGGGTGGGCTTCTGGTTGCCCAGCGGGAAATACAGCATATCGCCCTTGCCCACCAGCTTTTCTGCGCCGGCGGTATCCAGAATGATGCGGGATTCCAGCGAGGACGCCACGGCAAAGGCGATACGGCTGGGGATATTGGCCTTCATCAAGCCGGTGATCACGTCCGCCGAAGGACGCTGGGTAGCGATGACCAGATGCATACCGGCGGCGCGGCCCATCTGGGCCACGCGGCAGATGGATTCCTCCACCTCCTTGGCGGCCACCAGCATCAGGTCGGCCAGCTCATCGATGACCACCACCACGGTGGGCAGCTTTTTCAGCTCGGCATCCGTTTCGCACAGCGCATTGAAGCCTGCCAGATCCTTGACGCCGCGCTCGGAGAACATCTTATAGCGCTTCATCATCTCGTACACCGCCCATTGCAGAGCGCCGGCAGCCTTTTTCGGGTCGGTGACCACGGGGATCAGCAGATGGGGGATCCCGTTATAGGGGGCCAGCTCCACCATTTTGGGGTCCACCATGATAAAGCGCACCTCATCCGGGGTAGACTTATACAGCAGGCTGACGATCAGCGAATTGGTACACACCGATTTACCGGAACCGGTGGTACCGGCAATGAGCACATGGGGCAATCGGGCAATATTGCCCACGATGGCGCTGCCGCCGATATCCTTGCCCACGGCAAAGGCCACAGGGCTGGGGTTGGCGGTAAAGGCGCGGCTTTCGATCACATCGCGGATGCGCACGGCGGTGACCGCCTTATTCGGTACCTCGATGCCCACGGCAGAGATCTTGCCGGGAATGGGGGCAATGCGCACGCCGGTGGCCCCCAGCGCCAGCGCGATATCGTCGCTGAGGTTGGTCAGCTTACTGAGCTTGACGCCCTGGTCCAGCGTAAACTCATAGCGGGTGACGCTGGGCCCGTGCACCACCTCGCCGGGATGGGCATCCACGCCGAAGGAGGTGAGGGCGGCGGCCAGACGCTGGGAATTGAGCCGCAGCTCTGTGCCTACCTCACGGTGGTTATCGTCGGTATTCTCATCCAGCAGCGTAATGGGAGGATAGCGGTATGCCTCCTCCCCCTCGGCCAGCTCCTTTTCGATGGCCTCGCTGACCTCGGCCGTGGCGGTTGCCACCTCGGCGCGCAGGTGCTCCTTCCGCTTTTTGTCGGAAACCGGCTCTGCGGCAGGGGCGGCGGGGGCAGGGGCGCTTTCCGCCGGGGCCGCAGGCGGCACAGGGGCGGTGGAGAGCGCCTCCGCCGGCGTCTTTACATCACCGGCACGCTGGGGAAACAGGCTGGCGGAGGAGGGCTTGAACAGCGCGTCCCCCTCTCCCGGCTCGGCGTCCAGCGGAATGTCGATGCTGGGGCGCTTTTTCCGCTGCTGCGGCGCGGCCGCAGGTCTTATAGGCGCGGTGGGTTCTTCGTATCCGTCGTCATCCTCATCCGCCCACTGGGCACGCTCCTCGGCGCGGCGCTTCAGCTCGGCCACGATCTGGGCGGGGGTGATATGCAGCGCCGCCAGCAGCGCCGCCGCCGTCAGCAAAATGGAGAGCAGCAGCGACACCACGCGGCTGAGCAGCGCTTCCGCCCCCACCGCCAGCGCGCCGGAGATCACGCCGCCGCACAGCAGGGACTGACCGTCCTGCCACAGAGGGCGGATGCCCTCCAGCGTAAAGCCGTAGCTGCCGCGGCTGAGCAGCAGGTGCAGCACCATACCCAGCAGCAGCGGCAGCAGCAGCGTGCAGCATACGCGCAGCGCCACCGGCCGCCCCTTGTGACCCAGCAGCACCACACCGCTATAGGCCAGCGCCGGAGCGGCCAGCCAGTAGCCCCAGCCAAAGCAGCCCTTCAGCACATCGGACAGGAAGGTGAGCAATATGGCGTCCACATTAAAATAGGTGACCAGCACGCACAGAGCCAGCAGCAGACAGACAAGCCCACCCACCAGCCGGGCCTGGGCATTATAGGCAGGAGGCGGCGGCGCGCTCCTGCGGCCGTTCCTGCCGTTTCCCTTGCCGGACGCAGTCGTTTTTTTCTTGGGTGTATTGGCCATAGTCTACCTCACTTGATCGCATTGAGCAGCAGCGTCAGCAAACCCGCCGCCCAGCAGTAATAGGCGAACGCGCCGAAGCGGCCCTTTTCCGCCACCATGCGCAGCAGGCGGATGCAGGCATATCCCACCGCCGCGGCAGTGACCACGCCCACCAGATACATGGGCACCTCGGCCCAGACGATGCCGCCGGTAATGGCGTCCTTCAAGCTGAGAATATTGGCGCCCAGCACGGCGGGAATGGACAGCAGGAAGGAAAAGCGCACGGCAAAGCGGCGCTCGAACCCCACAAAGCAGCCGGCGGTGATGGTCATGCCGGAGCGGGAAATGCCCGGCATGGTGGCGATGGCCTGCCCTACGCCCACCAGCAGCACATCCTTCAGCGTGGCGCTGCGCTCGGTCTTTTTCCCCTTGCGCACCAGATCGCAGGCAAACAGCAGAAAACCGGTGACCACCAGCGCCGCGCCGATGAACACCATATTATTGCCCAGCGCCTGCACCTTCTTATGGATGGGCAGGACGGCAAACAGGGGCAGCGTGCCCACGATGATCAGCAGGATCAGCCGGCGGGCAGGCGGCACCTGCCGGGGCGTCGTGCCGTGAATCAGGTCGCCGACGCCGTGAATCAGCTCTCGCACCATGTCGCAGATATCGTGCCAGTAGGCGGCAAAGACCGCCGCCAGCGTACCCAGATGCAGCAGCACATCGAAGAATTCCGGCACCACCGCGTCGATCTTCAGCAGGTTCTGGGCAATGGACAGATGGCCGGAGCTGGAGATGGGCAGAAACTCTGCAATGCCCTGTACCAGACCCAGCAAAAAAGCAGAAAAGTATGTCATAAGAGTCACCTCATGTCGTATTGACGATTGTGTGCGGCCGTCCTCCGGCAAAGGAGGATGAATCAATTCAGTATATCATAAACAGTGAAAAAATACCATACCTATTTCGTCTTTCCCGGCGGCAGGGGGAAACCTCACGAATAATTTACTTTCGTTTAGGCAATTTTTGTCAAATAACCATTGTGAAGCGGCGGGAAAAGTGATATGATAAGCCATAATCACCGGCAGGTAAAGCCGGTGCATGACAATAGCAAAACGCAGCGGAGCTTCCCCTGTTTATACGGTACTTTTTTCAGGGGAGTCCTTATCAGAGGGGCTCCTCTGCTTGCATGCAGAGAAAGGCGGTGAGTGATCTGTATAAGGAAAAGGTAGCGCAGCTTCAAGAGGCGGAGAGCCGACTGGAAGCGGAAAAGGCCCAGGCGCAGCAGGCCGCGCAGGAGCTGCTGGAGCAGGCCGAAAAAGAGGGCGCGGCGCTGGTGGCACAGGCGGAGGCCGCCGTGCGGCAGGCTGACCGGGACGCCGCGGCGCAGACCGGGCAGCAGGCAGCCTCCCTCCGCGAGCAAATGCTGGCGGAAACGGAGCAGCAGTGCGGCCAGATGCGCGGCGCGGCCATGGGCCGGATGGAAAAGGCCGTGGCTTATATCGTGGAAAAGGTGGTGAATCAGTAGCATGGCCATCGTCAAAATGAAACGTCTGCATCTGCTGGCGCTGGCAAAGGAGCATGACGCAATATTACGCAAATTGCAGCACATGGGCTGCGTGGAGATCAGTGAACCGGAAAGCGTTCCCGACAGTCTGAAGCGGTGCGACAGCGCTCTGGCGGACTGCATGGCGCAGCAGCGGCAATTGCAGACTGCCACCGATGCGCTCAAGCGGCTGGCACCCAAGGGAAAAAGCGGCGGATTACTGACAGCGCGGCCTCAGATCACCGAGGCAGACTATCTCAACGAGGCGGACTATGAAGCGGAGCTGAAGGCCGCCGAGGAGATCAACAGCCTGACGGCGGAGCTGAACCGGCTGACGGCGCGGGAGAATCAGCTGAGCGCCGAGCGGGCGGCTTTGTCCCCCTGGCAGGCGCTGGATATTCCCACGGAGCTAAGCGGCACCAGACGGGTAGACATCACCACCGGCACGCTGCCGCCCTTTGTTCAGTGGGACGCAGTGGAGGGCGAGGTAACGGCCCAATGCCCGGAAACGGCCCTCTATCAGCTGTCGGCAGGAAAGGAGCAGGTGTGTCTGGTGGTGTTCTCCCTCAAGGCGGAGACGGCGCAGGCGCTGGAGATCCTGCGCGGTCACGGCTTCTCGGCCGGGCAGCTGAAGGGGCGCACCGGCACGGTACACCAGCAGTTGGACGAGCTGTCCGTCAAGGAGCGGCAGACTGCCGCGGAAAAGGCGGAAATTCTGAAAAAGCTGGAGGGCTTTGCCGGACAGATGGAGCGTATGCAGCTGTGCGCCGACCGGCTGGCTTCCCGCACGATGCGGGAGGAAAACCGGCACCGGCTGCTGACAGACGGCTGCATCGTGGCCTTTGACGGCTGGGTGAGCGCGGAGAAGCTGCCGAGGCTGACGGCGTGGCTGGACACGCTGGACTGCGCCTATGATGTAGCCGACCCCACGGAGGAGGAGATCCCGGAGGTGCCGGTGGCGCTGAAGGGCAATGTGCTGACCCGCTCCATGAACTGCATTACGGAGCAGTATTCCCTGCCGGCCTACGACGGCGTGGACCCCAACCCGGTGATGGCACCGTTCTTCATCGTGTTCTTCGGCATGATGATGGCGGACATGGCCTACGGACTGGTGATGATTCTGGGCGCGCTGCTGTTTTTGAAGAAAAAACGGCCCGACGACCGCAGCTTTATGGAGATGATCTTCTGGTGCGGCATCACCACGTTTCTGTTCGGCGCCATGACCGGCGGCTTTCTGGGAGATTTTATCCCCCAGCTGTGCAAGCTCATCAATCCCGAGAGCACCTTTGCCCTGCCGTCGCTGTTTGACCCGCTGAACGACACCATGGCCATCATGGTGGGCTCGCTGGTACTGGGCTGCATCCAGATCTTTACCGGCATGACGGTAAGCGTGGTGGAAAAGACGAAGAAGGGCTGCTTTGCCGACGCGCTGTGGGATGAGATTACATGGTGGATCATTCTGGCAGGCGGCGCCATGGCTGTCTTAAAGGTGGGCAATGTGAGCGGCATCCCCGTGGTGCTGTGCATCGGCTGTCTGATGCTGGTATACGGCGCCGGCCGGGGCAAGAAGGGCTTTGGCAAGGTGACAGGGCTTGTGGGCGCGGTGTATAACGGCGTGACCGGCTTTTTCAGCGACATTCTTTCCTATGTGCGGCTGATGGCCCTGATGCTCTCCGGCGCGGTGCTGGCTCAGGTGTTTAATATGCTGGGCGCCAGCACAGGCAACATTATCGTCTTTATCATAATCTCGCTGGTGGGCAACACGCTGAATCTGGCACTGAACCTGCTGGGCTGCTATGTCCACGATATGCGTTTGCAATTTCTGGAATTCTTTGGACGTTTTTACAAGGAGGGCGGAAAAGCGTACCGTCCCCTGTGCCTTCAGGCCAAACATGTTGAAATCATTAAGGAGGAACATGAATCATGAATGCTATTTTTGAATCTATCGGCGGTCTCGGTTTTGCAATCCTGGGCGCGGCGCTGACCGCGGGACTGTGCTGCATCGGCTCGGCCAAGGGCACCGGCATGGTGGGTGAAGCCGCCTCCGGCCTGGTCAGCGAGGATCCCGACAAGTCTACCAAGTGCCTGATTTTGCAGGTGCTGCCCGGTACGCAGGGCCTGTACGGCTTTGTGGCGCTGTTCCTGGTGCTGGGCCAGGTGGGCGTACTCAGCGGCAGCGCCGTGGACATCACCCTGACCCAGGGGCTGTCCTTCTTCGCCGCCTGCCTGCCCATCATGCTGGGCGGCTGGCTGAGCGCCATCTTCCAGGGCCGTGTGGCCGCCGCCTCCATCGGCATTGTGGCCAAGCACCCCGAGGCTTCCACCAAGGGTATCATCTTCTGCGGTATCGTTGAGTTCTACGCCATTTTGTCTCTGGTGGCCACCATCATGATCTCCACCAACGTGCTGAAGTAAGGCAGGGCGCCTATGAACGGAATGGATAAAATCATCAGCCGCATGGAAAGCGACGCCAAGGCCGAGCGCGACGCCATTGCCGCCGCCGCGGAGCAGAAGGCCGCTGCCATCCGCCACGACTATCAGGCCACGGCGGATTCCATGCAGCAGGATGCATTGATACGCCGCAAGGCGCACAATGCCGAGCATCTGGAGCATCTGAACGGCAGCAGCCAGATGCTGTGCCGCCAGCGGGTGCTGGCCGCCAAGCAGGAGATCATCGACGAGGCGTTCGCGCAGGCGGCGCTGGCCCTGACCCGGCTGCCCCGCGAGCAGTACATTCCGCTGCTGGCCGCGCTGGCCGCCGACAACGGCGCAGGCGACGAGGAGATCCTGCTGTCCGCCGCCGACCGGGCAGCGGTGGGACAGGCCGTGGTGGACGCGGCCAACGCAAAAAAGCCCGGCGCAGCTTTCCGCCTGAGCGCGGAAACGCGGGAAACCGGCGGCGGACTGGTGCTGCGGCGGGACAAGGTGGAGCTGAACTGCGGTTTTACCGAAAAGCTGCGCCGCCTGCGGCAGGAGGAGTCCTCCGCCGTGGCGAAGCTGCTGTTTGAATGAAAGGGGGTGCCCCTTTGTCAACGCACAGAAAGGACACCGACTATCTGTTTTTATCCGGGCGGGTACGGGCGCTGGAGCGCCGGCTGCTGACAGCGGCCAAGCTGGAGCAGCTTTTGCAGGCCGCCGATGTGGCCGCCTGCTCCCAGATCCTTTCGGAGCTGGGGTATGAGCCGATCCACGACGAGGCATCGCTGCAGGAGAGCCTGAAGCAGCAGCGGCAGGCGGTTTTTGCCGACATTGCCCACTTTATGCCCGAGCCGGAGCTGCTGGATGTTTTCCGGCTGAAATACGATTATCACAATATCAAGGCGCTGCTGAAGGACGCTCAGAGCGGCGGGCGGCTGCTGATGGACGCAGGCTGCATCAGCGCCGCCGACATGGAGCGGCAGTACGCCGAAAGCGGCGAATGGCAGTTCCTGCCCGGAGAAATGGCGGACGCCGCCCGGGAGGCCGCCGCCGTTCTGGCGGAAACCGGCAACGCCCAGCGCAGCGACTGTATCCTTGACCGGGCCTACTTCGCCCAGCTGCGCAAGCTGGCGGCGGAGAGCCGGTGCGGCTATTTGCAGGACTATATCCGCGCCATGATCGACGCGGCCAACCTGCGCTCGCTGGTGCGGGCGGCACGGCTGCACACCGACCCCGGTTTTTTGCGGCAGGTGCTGTTTGACGGCGGCAGCGTCAGCACGGACGTTATTGTGGCCCACACAGGCAGCGGCCCGGCCGCCCTGTATCGCGCCACCGCCTTCCGCACGGCGGCAGAGGCCGGTGAGGAGGCCGTCAAGGGCGGCAGTCTTACCGCCTTTGAAAAGGCCTGCGACAACGCGGTGCTGTCCGCGGCCGGTAAGGCACGGGGCATCCCCTTCGGCGTGGAGGTGGTGCTGGGCTATCTGGCCGCCAAGGAGGCGGAATGGACCGCCGTGCGCATCATCATGTCGGGACGTATGGCCGGCATGACGGCAGACGCCATACGGGAAAGGCTGCGTGACCAGTATGTATAAGATCGCTGTAATGGGCGACCGGGACAGCGTATTGGGCTTTCGGGCGCTGGGACTGGACGTTTTCTTCTGCGATGAGGCGGAGGCCGGACGCAAAACGCTGCACCGGCTGGCACAGCAGGATTACGCCGTGGTCTATATCACCGAGCAGCTGGCCCGGGATCTGACCGGGGAGATCGCCCGCTATAAGGACGATATGACCCCCGCCGTGATCCTGATTCCCGGCAAGGAGGGCTCGCTGGGTCTGGCGGGCCACGCACTGCAGGCAGCAGTGGAACGCGCCGTGGGCGCGGACATTTCCTGAAAGGAGCAATGAAATGGGTAAGATCATCAAAGTCTCCGGTCCGCTGGTGGTGGCAGACGGCATGGCGGACGCCAGTATGGCGGACGTGGTGCGCGTGGGCAGCCAGCAGCTGATCGGAGAGATCCTGAATATGACCGGAGAGAAGGCCTCCATTCAGGTATATGAGGAGACATCAGGCCTCGGCCCCGGCGCGGAGGTGGTGACCACCGGCGCGCCGCTGAGCGTGGAGCTGGGCCCCGGCCTGATCGAAAACATCTACGACGGTATCCAGCGGCCGCTGGAGGAGATCGTGCGGCGCGTGGGCGCCAACATCACCCGCGGCATTCAGGTGCCGCCGCTGGACCGCGAGAAGCTGTGGGACTTTACGCCCACGGCCAAGGTGGGCGACAAGGTGCTGACCGGCGATGTGCTGGGCACCGTTCCCGAGACGGAGGTGGTGCTGCACAAGATCATGGTGCCCCATGGCGCCGACGGTACGGTGGAATGGCTGGCGGAGACCGGACAGTACAACATCACCCAGCCCATCGCCCGCATCAAGCTGGCAAACGGCGAGGTACGGGAGCTGACCATGGTGCAGAAGTGGCCTGTCCGCGTGGGCCGTCCCTATAAGAAAAAATTCCCGCCGGAGCGGCCCTTGCAGTCCGGCCAGCGGGTGATCGACACCATGTTCCCCATCGCCAAGGGCGGTACCGCCGCTGTGCCCGGCCCCTTCGGCTCCGGCAAGACTGTGGTACAGCACCAGCTGGCCAAGTGGTCCGATGTGGATATCGTGATCTACATCGGCTGCGGCGAGCGGGGCAACGAGATGACCGACGTGCTGCGGGAGTTCCCGGAGCTGACCGACCCCCGCACCGGCGAGAGTCTGATGAAGCGGACGGTGCTCATCGCCAACACCTCCGATATGCCGGTGGCCGCCCGTGAGGCGTCGGTTTATACCGGCATCACCATCGCCGAGTATTTCCGGGACATGGGCTACGACGTGGCGGTTATCGCCGACTCCACCTCCCGCTGGGCTGAGGCCCTGCGCGAGATGTCCGGCCGTCTGGAGGAGATGCCCGGCGAGGAGGGCTACCCCGCGTATCTGGCCTCCCGTCTGGCGCAGTTCTACGAGCGCGCCGGTATTGTGCAGTGCGTGGGCTCGGAGGCGCGTACCGGCTCCCTCACCGCAGTGGGCGCCGTGTCGCCTCCCGGCGGCGACCTCAGCGAGCCGGTGGCGCAGGCCACCATGCGCATCGTCAAGGTGTTCTGGTCGCTGGACGCATCGTTGGCCTACCGCCGCCATTTCCCCGCCATCAACTGGCTGAATTCCTACTCCCTGTATCTGGACGCGGTGACGCCGTGGTACGACGAACACATGGGCGCCGACTTCATCCGTAACCGCAACCGGGCCATGCACCTTTTGCAGGAGGAGAACGAGCTGAATGAGATCGTCCAGCTGGTGGGTAAGGACTCCCTGTCCCCCAAGGATCAGCTGACGCTGGAGATCGCCCGTATGCTGCGGGAGGATTTCCTCCAGCAGAACGCCTTTATGGACGTGGACGCCTACTCCAGCTTCGACCGGCAGATGCGCCTGCTGGCGCTGATCCTGCACTACGAGGATCTGTGCCGCGACGCCATCGACAAGGGCGCGGCGCTGCCGGCGCTGTACGCCATCCCCGCCCGGGAGCGTCTGGGCTGGGCCAAGTACGCCGCCGCAGAGGAATACGCCGCCAACTATGAGCAGGTATACGCCGAGATGGACAGCCAGATCGCCGATCTGGTCAAGAAAGCAGGTGAGGACGTATGATGAAGGAATACCGCACCATTCACGAGGTCTCCGGCCCCCTGATGGTGGTGGAGAATGTGGAGGGTGTCACCTACGACGAGCTGGCGGAGATCCAGCTCCACAACGGCGAGGTGCGCCGCTGCAAGGTGCTGGAGGTCAACGGCGACCGCGCCGTGGTGCAGCTGTTCGACTCCTCCGCCGGTATCAACCTGCGGGACGCCAAGATCCGTTTTCTGGGACACCCGCTGCAGCTGGGTGTGTCCGCCGATATGCTGGGCCGCGTGTTCAACGGCATGGGCGAGCCCATCGACGGCGGCCCCGCGCTGCTGGCCGACAAGCACATGGACATCAACGGCCTGCCCATGAATCCCGCCGCGCGGGACTATCCAAATGAATTTATCCAGACCGGCATCAGCACCATCGATGGCCTGAACACGCTGGTGCGCGGTCAGAAGCTGCCCATCTTCTCCGGCTCCGGTCTGCCCCACGCCAATCTGGCGGCGCAGATCGCCCGGCAGGCCAAGGTGCTGGACGACAGCTCCAACTTCGCGGTGGTATTCGCCGCTATCGGCATCACCTTTGAGGAGTCGGAGTTCTTCGTGCGGGAGTTCAAGCGCACCGGCGCTATCGAGCGGACGGTGCTGTTCACCAACCTGGCCAACGACCCCGCCGTGGAACGTATCGCTACCCCCCGTATGGCGCTGACCGCCGCGGAGTATCTGGCCTTTGAAAAGGATATGCATGTGCTGGTGATCCTGACGGATATCACCAACTACGCCGAGGCGCTGCGCGAGGTTTCCGCCGCCAAGAAGGAAGTTCCCGGACGCCGCGGCTATCCTGGCTACCTCTATACCGACCTTGCCACCATGTATGAGCGGGCAGGCCGCAAGCTGGGCTGCAAGGGCTCGATCACCATGATCCCCATCCTGACCATGCCGGAGGACGACAAGACCCATCCTATTCCCGACCTGACCGGCTATATCACCGAGGGACAGATCATCCTCAGCCGCGATTTGTACCGCAAGAACATTATGCCGCCGGTGGACGTGCTGCCCTCCCTGTCCCGTCTGAAGGACAAGGGCGTGGGCGAGGGCAAGACCCGAGAGGATCACGCCCCCACCATGAACCAGCTGTTCGCCGCCTACGCCAGCGGCAAGGAGGCCAAGGAGCTGATGACCATTCTGGGCGAGGCCGCCCTGAGCCCCACCGACCTGCTGTACGCCAAGTTCGCTGATGAGTTTGAAAAACGCTATGTCTCTCAGGGCTTTGACGAAAACCGCTCCATTCAGGAGACGCTGGATCTGGGCTGGGAGCTGCTGCGGATGCTGCCCAGAAGCGAGCTGAAGCGCATCAAACCGGAGATGCTGGACAAGTATCTGCCGGTGAAGGAGTGATGATCCATGACGGGAAAGACCATCAACCCCACCCGCATGGAGCTGACCCGGCTGAAGGGACGACTGAAAACCGCCCAGCGGGGCCACAAGCTGCTGAAGGACAAGCGGGATGAGCTGATGAAGCAGTTCATGGAAGTGGTACGCCGCAACCGCCAGCTGCGCGCCAAGGTGGAGCAGGGCCTGAAGGAGGCCAACGCCGCCTTTACGGTGGCCTCCGCCATCATGGGCCCGGAAATGCTGGAGCAGGCGCTGCTGCGGCCCCGCCGCCGGGTGTCGCTGGAGGTGGGTTCGAAAAACATCATGAGCGTCAACACCCCGGTGTACACCTTCCACACCGAGGGCGGCGAGGACACCCTGCTGCCCTACGGCTTTGCCCAGACCAGCGGCGAGCTGGACGCGGCGCTGGAAAAGATGCAGGCGGTATTCGCCGACATGCTGGAGCTGGCGCAGGTGGAAAAAACCATGCAGCTGCTGGCACAGGATATCGAAAAGACCCGCCGCCGGGTCAACGCGCTGGAGTATGTGATGATCCCCCAGACGCAGCAGAATATCCGCTATATCTCCATGAAGCTGGATGAGAACGAGCGGGGCAACACCACCCGATTGATGAAGGTCAAGGACATGGTTTTGCAGGACGCCCATCATTATCAGCCGTAACGATCAAAAAAAGTCGATTCCCCGGCCTTCTCAGGCCGGGGAATCGACTTTTTTGTTCTGACAGGGAAACAACATGTGCCTCACGGCGTACCGTCACGCCAGCGCTGCAAGGCCGTCTGCCACAGGTCAAACCCATCGTTTGTGGCCCAGCCGTGCCACAGGGCCAGCGCATCGCGGAATGGGTAGGCCGGTTTTGCCTGATGGGCGCAGTTGCACCAGCTGTCCAGATATTCCCACTCCGGCACCAGAGAGACAGCGTCATACAGCACATAGGCGCGCATGTGTCCGCTGCCGCGCAGCCATGACCACTTCGCGGTAACGGTGCTGCGCTGTGAGGTTCCGAAAAAGCCGGCGCTCTCATAGCTGCCCGCCGTCAGCGCGGAGAAAGCAGAGGCATACGGCCGCTCATCCCGGTCACACAGCGCACGGCCGCTGTACCATCCGCCGCTGCGCCACAGCTCAGGCGCGCCGTGCCACGCCGGCCAAAGCTCCATGCCCTCGGTATACCGGGAGCCGGGCCGGGTGTCGTAGTACAGGTGGTGGATCACGATATCGTGCTTTTCACCGTCCGCGCCCGCCAGCTCCACCGCCACGTGGGTCATGGTGCAGACCTTCTCCACATCGTAGACGCGATAGGTATAGCGGTACGTGCCGTCCTCCTGCTTCTCCACGCTCTGGTACTGCCAGGTATTGGGCGTGTCCTCGTCCCAGACATCGGTGGTCACCACCCGATATTTGTCTTTGTCGTACCGCGTATCGGTCTGTGTGAGCACCTCCCTTGCGCCCGCCAGACCGGCCACCTCCTCGGCGGTCAGGTCGTCCAGCACGTTTCGGGGAAAGCCCAGCGCCAGCAGCTCCGCCCGGATCGTCTCATCCTGCGGCGCGTCGGCGCGGGGCTGCCAGTCCATGGGATACCGCTGGCCCAACAGCATAGCCAGTATCACCGCCGATAGCGTCACGCCCAGATAGCCCCACAGCACCGCCGCCATTGCGAGGCGCACCGGCGCGGCGTGGATGGCGTAGCCGGTGTCCTCCAGCGAGCGGGAGAGCTTCACCAGATTCCGCAGGATCACGAGGTACACCGCCAGCACCGGCAGCACCAGCAGCCAGCCCTCCAGACCGACCATGGCCAGCGCCATCAGTACCGCGTAAAAGGCAGCCAGCACCCCGGCGGCGGGTGCGGACGGCTTCTCCGCACCGGCGGCGCGGGAGACGCCCACCATGCCCCGCCACAGGGCGATCAGCGTCGCCTGCATCAGCGCCATATCCACATAGGCAAGCGCCGCCCCTCTCTCCACCGGCAGCGCCGCCAGCACCATGGCCGCGCCGCGCATGACAGCGGCGGCGATAGACAAGCCGTAGGCCCACCGCAATGCGCTGTTCTCCCGCCGCAGCGTGCGGAAGCCCAGCACCAGCAGGATGCAGCCCAATGTGGGCAGGATATAGTGCAGATACAGAAGCTGCAGCGTCAGCGTCTTCAGGGCGATGCCCCACACCACGCAGCTCATGGCGCTGCGCCACGGACTGACATCCGCAGGCGGCGGCAGGGCGTCGGCGCCCTCTGTCAGCAGCGCGTCAAAGCGCAGATCGTCACTCACAGAAGTCACCTCCCAACAGCTCCCGCAGCTTTTGCCGCAGGCGGTACAGCCGCCCCTCCACGCCCCGCTCCGTCAACCCCAGCTCGGCGGCGATCTGGGCGGTGGATTGGCAGTAATAATATTTTCGGTAGAACAGCGTCTGCTCCCCGTCGGTCAGGCTCTTGACCGCTCTGGCCAGCAACCGGGAGCGCTCCTGCCGCAGCAGGGCATCCTCGGCGCTGCCTGCGCCGTGGGGCATATCATCTGTCAGCGCCGTCTCCGGCCGCAGGCCGCGGGCACGGTTGAGGGCGGTGTTGCGGCTGATAGCCGTCAGCCATGCTTTCAGGGTACCCTTTTGCGCGTCGAAGCCGGCGGCGGTCTGCCACAGCTTCACCGAAATGTCGGCATAGCACTCCTCCCTGTCCCGGTCGTCCGACAGAATCGGGTGCAGAATATACCGGATCAACGGCCCATAGCGGCGCAGCAGCGCTTGCAGCGCCGCTTCGTCGCCGTTGGCAATCTTTTGCATGATGGCGCGCTCGTCCATCCGCATACCTCCCTCCCACGGGTTCTCTATTCTATCGTACACCAATTTTCCCCAAAACCCACGGAAATTTTTGCGGCGGAAAAAACGCCCTGACGCACTGCGTCAGGGCGCTCCATTTGCTTTGCAGGAGCTGCGGCGGGGAAGCCGCCGGATCATTCCATCTGCTCCAGCGCGGTGCGGGCGGCGGACTGCTCCGCCTCTTTTTTGCTGCGGCCAACACCAAGACCCACCACCTGACCGTTCAAGGTCACGGCCACGGTGAATTCCTTGGCGTGGTCGGGGCCGCTTTCGGATACCAGCGCATAGTGCAGCTCCTGATTCGGCTTGCGCTGCACCAGCTCTTGCAGCTCGGTCTTGCAGTCGCGGCGGCGGCTTTCCACCGCCTGCTCCGGTTCCTTTTCCAGCAAAATGCGGTAAATCAGCCCGCGAGCCTTGTCAATGCCGCCATCCAGAAACACAGCCGCCAGCACAGCCTCCACCGCGTCGGCCAAGATGGAGGGCCGATGGCGGCCGCCGCCGCTCTCCTCCCCCTTGCCCAGCATCAGGAAATCACCCAGATGCAGGCGCTGCGCCACCTCATGCAGACTGTCCTCGCACACCAGTGCGGCGCGGATGCGGGTCAGCTCGCCCTCCGGCAGGTCGGGATGCTTGCGGTATAGATAGTCCGCCGAGACAAAGCCCAGCACCGCATCGCCCAGAAATTCCAGACGCTCGTTGCTGCTGATGCTCTGCGCGCGGTGCTCGTTGGCGTAGGAGCTGTGGTACAGCGCGCCGCGCAGCAATCGGAGATCCTGAAAAACGTAGCCAAGGCGTTGCTCTAATACATGTAAATCTTCCATTTTTTCGTCCCTTCCGGGCCGCTGCCCACATTATCCCGCCTGCGCGGGATCCCATGGGCGGAGACCCAAAACAGTGTGTTGGAAAAAGAAACCCCACCGCGGTGGGGTTTCTTTTCATATGTTTGTATATGGGGTCTGCGCTTATTCCAGATGGCTGCTGAGATAACGGACGCAGTCGCCAACGGTCTTGAGGGATTGCAGATCCTCTTCATCGATCTCGCCGATGTCGAATTCCTCCTCCATCGCCATGACCAGCTCTACCAGATCCACGGAATCAGCGCCCAGATCGTCCACAAAGGAACTGTCCATGGTCACTTCATCAGCATCCAGGGCAAACTGCTCCGCAATCAGATCCTGCATGGTTTTAAAGATCGTTTCCGGTGTCATTGGGGGTTCCTCCTCCTTTCAGGATTCATTATCTTGAAAAATAATACGGCAATCCCCCTACGCTGTCAATACCTTTTTTATAAAAATTCTTATGAATCAGCCGTTTACGGACATTTCGCCCACATGGGCGGCGATCTGATCGATGAGACCGCTGGCGGCAACGTCCCGGGCCTGGGCAATGGCGTTTTCGATGGCCTCTTCATTGGATGCGCCGTGGGCCTTGATCACCGGCTTGGAGATGCCGATGAAGGCGGTGCCGCCCACCTTATTGGGGTCCAGCATATCCTTGAAGGCATTCAGACCCGGCAGCACCATGGCGCCGGCCAGCTTAGTCAGCAGATTTTTGCCGAAAATCCCCTTGAGCGCGTGTCCGGCAAAGGAACCCACACCCTCAATGGTCTTGAGCATCACGTTGCCGGAAAAGCCGTCCGTCACCAGCACGTCGCAGCCGCCCTTGATGGCTTCCTTCGCCTCGATATTGCCGATGAAATGCAAGCGGGGCTGCTCCAGCAGCAGCGCACGGGTCTCGCGCTGGAGGTCGGTACCCTTTTCCGCCTCGACCCCGATGTTCAGCAGCGCTACGCGGGGATTTTCGATCCCCAGCACATGGCGGGCATAGAAGCTGCCCAGATAGGCGAATTGCAGCAGGTATTCCGGCGTACACTCGGCATTGGCGCCGCAGTCGATCAGCACGGCGCGGCCGGTAACGGTTGGCATGATAGGGGCCATGGCGGCACGGCGGATGCCACGGATGCGCTTGGTAATCAAGGTGGCGCCGGTCAGCAGTGCGCCGGTGGAGCCGGCGGAGATAAATGCATCGCCTGCGCCATCCCGCAGCAGGGTCAGCCCCACGCCCATGGAGGTATCCTTCTTGCGGCGGAACACCGTGGCGGGATCGTCGTCCATGGTGACCTCCTCGGTGGTGGGCACAATGGTCATGCCCGGAGGCAGCTCGTGCACGCCGCACTGCGCCATAGCGCCGCGGATGGCGGCCTCGTCGCCGGTGAGGGTGATATCCACATCCCAGCGCTTCCGGCCACGCAGGGCGCCGCTGACAATGGCCAGCGGGGCATTATCGCCGCCCATGGCGTCGATGATGATCCTCATACGGAAAGCACCTCCTCACGAATGGCGTCAATGATGGCCAGCGAGCGCCGGCTCAGCTCGGCGTTCTTGTTGCGCTTGCCCTTCACCCGATGGTCAAGGGGTGGGATGATGCCGAAGTTGATGTTCATGGGCTGGAACTCGCCCACGGAATCGTTGCTGACATAGAGCCCCAGCGCGCCGATGGCCGTTTCCCGGGGAAAGTCGATGGGCGTCTTGCCCAGCAGGCGGCGGGCCAGCTCTACGCCCACCAGAAAGCCGCTGGCGCAGGACTCTACATAGCCCTCTACCCCGGTCATCTGACCGGCAAAGGCGATGCGCGGCTCGCTTCTGAGCCGGTAGTACCGGTCAAGGAGCCGGGGGGAATCCAGATAGGTGTTGCGGTGCATAACGCCGTAGCGCAGATAGCGGGCATCGTGGAGGGCGGGGATCATGGAGAACACCCGCTTCTGCTCCGGCCACTTCAGGTGGGTCTGAAAGCCCACCAGATTGTAGATACTGCCGTCGGCATTATCCTTGCGCAGCTGCACCACGGCATAGGGGTCACGGCCTGTTTTGGGATCGGGCAGACCCTTGGGCTTCAGCGGGCCGAAGCGCAGCGTATCCTCGCCCCGGCGGGCCATCACCTCTACAGGCATACAGCCCTCGAACACGTTTTGAGACTCAAAGCCGTGAACCTCCGCCTCCTCGGCGGCGATGAGAGCCTGCCAGAAGGCCTGATACTGCTCACGATCCAGCGGACAGTTGATATAATCCGGCGTCCCCTTGTCGTAACGGCTGGCGAAATAGGCACTGGTCATATCCACGCTGTCAAAGGCCACCAGCGGCGCGGCGGCATCGAAAAAGTGGAGGGTATCGCTATTCCCCAGCAGCGCCGCCAGCCTGTCGGCCAGCGCGTCAGACGTCAGGGGGCCGGAAGCGATGACCACATCCCCGTCGGGGATGTCCGTCACCTCCTCGGCCACCACGGTAATATTGGGGTGGGTACGGATGGCCTCGGTCACCATGGCGGCAAAGCCGTGACGGTCCACCGCCAGTGCGCCGCCGGCAGGCACCGCCGTAGCGTCGGCACAGCGGAGAATCAGACTGTCCAGCCGCCGCAGCTCCTCCTTGAGGAGGCCCACGGCGTTTTCAAGTCCGGCGCCCCGCAGGGAGTTGGAGCAGCAAAGCTCGGCAAAATGATCGGTCACATGGGCGGGGGTACGTTTGAGGGGCTTCATCTCCCGCAGGATCACAGGAATGCCCCGCTGGGCCAGCTGCCAGGCACACTCGCTGCCGGCAAGTCCAGCCCCGATCACAGTTACAGGATTCATTCAGCACCGCCTTTCTCCGCCGTCTTTTTGGCGGTGGTCTTTTTGGTGGTGGCTTTCTTTGCTGTCGTTGTTTTTTTCGCAGCGGTGCTCTTTTTGGCCGCCGCAGCCCCCTCCGTTGTCTTTTTGGCAGCAGACTTTTTGGCGGCCGGCTTTTTCGTCTTTTCCCCAGCATTTTTAGTAGCTGTTTCCACCGTCTGCGCCGCCGCGTCCTCGCTTCCTTCGGCGGTGTCCTTCTTACGATGGTAGCCCCGTTTATCCTCCGGCAGGAAGTTGGCACACTGCTCATTGATGCAGAAGGGCTTGCTGAAGCCGCGGCCCGCCCGCTTGAACATGGTATGGCCGCAGAGGGGGCAATCCTCCTTGGTGGGCACATCCCACGTCATGAAATCGCAGGTATGCTCGGCCTTTTTGTTGCTGGCAAACTCGCAGCAGTAGTAGGTATACTGCTTGCCGGAGGTCTTGCTGGTGCCGCTGCGCTTCATGAGGCGGCCGCCGCACTTGGGGCAGCGACCCGGCATCTCCACCACCAGCGGCATGGTAAAGGTACACTCGGGATAGCCGGGGCAGGCCAGGAAGGGGCCAAACCGGCCCTCACGCTCTACCAGATTGCGGCCGCATACAGGGCACAGCTCGTCGCTGACAGTGGGCTCAGGGCGGATATAGTCGCCCTGCTCGGCCTCGGTCAGGTGCTGGGCAAAGCCATCGTCATAGAACTGGTGCAGCACCTGCTTCCAAGGCAGCTTGCCCTCCTCCACGTCGTCCAGACGCTGCTCCATGTTGGCGGTAAACTTTAAATCGGCAATGTCGGAGAAGTATTTCTCCATCCAAGTGGTGACCGCCTTGCCCAGATTGGTGATGAGAAGGTACTTGCCCTCTTTTTTCACATAGCGGCGGTCCAGAATGGTGGACACGGTGGGCGCATAGGTGGAGGGGCGGCCGATGCCGTTCTCCTCCATGGCGCGGATCAGCGCCGCCTCGGTATAATGGGCGGGCGGCGTGGTGAAATGCTGGCTGGGAACAAAGTCCTTCAGCGTCAGCGCTTCGCCCTCCGTCAGCTCAGGCAGGGCCGGTTCCTTCTCCTCTTTATCCTCGTCATCCCGGCTCTCCTCATACACGGCGGTATAGCCGGAAAACTTCAGCTTGCTGGCGGTGGCCCGGAACAGGTGCTCCTGCGCGGCGATATCCACCGACACGCTGTCATAGATGGCGTTGGACATCTGGCTGGCCAGAAAACGGCTCCAGATCAGGCGGTAGAGCCGGTACTGCTCCGCCGTCAGGTCGCTGCGGATGGCCTCCGGCGTCAGGGTCACATTGCTGGGGCGGATGGCCTCGTGGGCGTCCTGCGCGCCGGCCTTGGCCTTATACTGCCGGGGAGAGGCGGGCACATAGCCCTCGCCATAGCGGCCCGTGATAAAATCACGGGCGTCACGCTGCGCCTCGTCGCTGATGCGCAGCGAGTCGGTACGCATATAGGTGATAAGGCCCACGGTACCCTCGCCGGTGACATCCACGCCCTCATACAGCTGCTGGGCAATGGCCATGGTGCGGCGAGGGGTCATATTCAGCTTGCGTGACGCCTCCTGCTGCATGGTGGAGGTGGTAAACGGCGGCGCCGGGGAGCGGCTCTTGTCGGTGCGCTTCACCGACTTGACGGCGAACGCGGCGCTGCGCAATTCATCCATCACCGCCTGCACGTCCGCCTGTGTCCGGGGTTCGTATTTCTTGCCGCCGCGGCCGTAATAATGCGCCTTGAACGCGGCCTTTTCCCCATTTTCCAGCACCGCGTCCAGCGTCCAGTACTCTTGCGGCTGGAAGTCTGCAATCTCCTGCTCGCGATCGGCTACCATGCGGGTGGCCACGCTCTGTACCCGGCCGGCGGACAGGCCGCGGCGGATCTTCTTCCACATCACCGGGGATATCTGGTAGCCCACCACACGGTCCAGCACGCGGCGGGCCTGCTGGGCGTCCACCAGATCCTGATCGATGGCCCGGGGAGCGGCAATGCTCTCGGCCACCACCTTGCGGGTGATTTCGTTGAAGGTGACGCGGCGGGTCTTGTCATCCGGCAGCTCCAGCAGATGCTTGAGGTGCCAGGAAATGGCCTCTCCCTCACGGTCCGGGTCGGTGGCGAGGTAGACAACGTCGCTGGCGGCAGCGGACTTTTTCAGCTCGCGGATCAGCTCTTCCTTGCCGCGAATGGGTTTATAGTCAGGTTCAAAATCGTGGTCAATATCCACGCCCAACGTGCTCTTGGGCAGGTCGCGCAGATGGCCCATGCAGGCCGTTACCTGATAGTCCGGCCCCAGATATTTGCCGATGGTCTTGGCCTTGGCCGGAGACTCCACGATCACCAGATGTTTTTTGCTCATGCTTCTTCCTCTATTTCTTACTCTTCTTCCGGCAGCAGCACCGTGCGCACAAAGCTGCGCGCTCCGTTTTGAACTGCCCAGCCGCTGATCTCCAGCAGCGTGATGGCCGGCAGCACCCGTTGGATGGGCAGGCCGGTCTGCTCCGCCAGCTGATCGGTCAGCTGGGGGGTATCGGTTCGCAGGGCGTGCAGCAGCGTCTGCTGATCCTGCGTAAGGCTGTCCCACTCCGCCGCCGTCATACGGGGCATGGCGGGGGACTGCGCCGCTTCCGGCGCGGGCTCAGATTGCGTTTCCGCCGCCACGCAGGGTGCGCCCGCATCCGCCGGCAGAGGCGGCAGAGGCGGCACAGCGGCGTGCAGCTTATGGGGAAAGCGGTTTTCAAACTCGCCGAGGATATCCCAGCCGCAGGTGGCCAGCCCCGCGCCCTCGCGGAGCAGACGGTGGCAGCCCACACTGTTGGGCGCGTCGATGGGGCCGGGGACGGCAAACACCTCCCTGCCCTGCTCCAGGGCGTTGCCGGCGGTGATCAGCGCGCCGGATCTGGCAGGCGCTTCCACCACCACGGTGGCCACGCTCAGGCCGCTGAGAATCCGGTTGCGCATGGGAAAATGCCAGCCGTCCGGGCGGGTTCCGGGCGGATACTCTGACAAAAGTACGCCGGTGGCGGCGATGTCTTCATACAGCCGACGGTTCTCCGCCGGGTAGATCACGTCTACCCCGCCGCCCAGCACGGCGCAGGTAAAGCCGCCGAAACGCAGTGCGCCCCGCATGGCGGCTGAGTCTACGCCGCGTGCCATGCCGGAAACCACCATGCCGCCCTGCTGGGTCAGCTCATAGCCCAGCTTTTCGGCGCAGTGGACACCGTAGGGCGTACACTGGCGGGTACCAACGATGGCCACCGCCGCCTCTTCATCAAATAGCGGCATGGCCCCCTTGCCATACAGCAGCACCGGCGGCTGATAGATGTTGCGCAGCCGCTCGGGATACAGCGCATCGGCCATGGTGAGGATAAAAATACCTGCCCGGGCACAATCGGCCAAGATGCGTTCCGCTGGGGCCAATGACTTATGCTCCAGCAGGGCAGCCTGCTCCCGGCCCAGTCCCTCTACCTGCAATAATGCGTCCGGGTCAGCATAATATACATCCTCCGGCGAGGTAAAGTGCGCCAGCAGCAATTGCTTGCTGCTCTCGCTCAGGCCCGGCAGGGCGGTGAGCCAGACCCAGTATTTCAGCGCCGCCATGGCCTGCACCTCCCTTTCCTTCTCAGCGGTAGCTCTCCCACAGCAGCACCGCGGCGGCAATGGCCGCATTGAGCGACTCACACCGGGGCGACATGGGGATCTTCAATGTTTTTTGGCACATATCCAGCACGGCAGGGCTGAGTCCCTGTCCCTCGCTGCCGATGGCGAGGACACAGCGCTCCAGCGGCACCGCACGCACATCCTCCGTATCCGCACGCAGAGCCGTTCCGTACAGGGGCAGGCCGCTGCGCGCCAGCAGCGCCGGAAGCGCACACGCAGGCAGCATCCAGACCGGGCGGCGAAACACCGCGCCCATGGAGGCGCGCACGGTTTTGACGCTCCACGGATCGGCACAGCCCTCCAGCAGCAGCAGACCGTCAAAATCAAAGGCGTCCAGTGTGCGGAGGATGGTACCCACATTGCCGGGATCCTGCACGCCATCCAGCACCAGATAGCGGCTGCCGGAAAGTGCGGCGGGCATCTCGCAATCCGGGAGGGACACGGTGAACAGTGTGCCCTGGGGCGACTTCATGGGGGAGATGGAGGCCATCACATCCGGCGGCACCTGCACCGCACGGACGCCATCAGGCAGCGGCGGCAGGGCTTGGCCCTCCGTAACCGCCAGATGGCGTATGGGGGCGTTCCACCGCAGGGCCTCGGCCAGCAGCTTGGGACTATCGCACAGGTACAGCCCCTGCTCGCGGCGGTAGGCGGCGGAAGCGCCCAGCTTTTTCATCTGGGCCAGCAGTGGATTGGCGCGGCTGGTGATTTTCTCCATGGAGCGCTCCTTTCTGGCAGAGTGGGAAAGTCTGACCCGACAAACCTTTGTCGGGTCAGCGATGGTCGGCTTTCGTCCGGAGGCTTCATGGCCGGGTGGCCTGACGACCTGACTTGGATAGCGGGCGATTGATGGGGTAAGATGGCGCAAAATGCTTCGTTTATCTGAAAAGAAGCGGCGGACGTTTGCGGAAAGTTATATAATAGTATAACACATTGATTTACAAAACTCAATACAGCAATTTCCTTGCAGAAGTGCCGTAAAAATTATCTACCGCACAGCGCCCGGGGATACCCCGAGCGCTGTACGGTAGACGCAATGGCAATCGGCCCGACAGAGCCTGTCGCCACTATCAATTCATCGCAAAGCAGGTTAGCGTATGCGTTCTCCTGCCTGCTTTGTTGTCATTTGCCTTCTGCCGGCGGGCGTTTTTTCCGCCGGTCTCCGGGCCGGTTACTTGTTCAGGAAGTCGTAGGCGAACTGAGCGGTGAGCGCAGAGCCGCGCCAAAGCACAGACTCGTCCACGGTGTACTTCTCGTTGTGGTTGGTGTAGACCAGACCCTTTTCCACGTTTCTCGAGCCGATGAAGGCAAAGAAACCGGGAACCTTCTCCATGAACAGCGCGAAGTCCTCGCTGCCCATGAGGGCCGGCATCTCGTTGTTGATACCCTCGGCGCCGAAGAGATTGACAGCGGCATTCTGCGCGATCTCGTTGAGCTCGTGGTTATCGTTGATGACAGCGGGCAGCATGGGGCTGAACTCCAGCTCGGCGGTGCAGTCGTGCGCCTCGGCCGTGCTCTTGATGATCTTGGTCAGGTCTTCCGCAAGGTGATGTCTCAGATCGCGGGAGTAGGTACGGATGGTGCCGACCAGCTCCACATCGGGGCAGATGATGTTGTACATGCTGCCGCCATGGAACTTGCCCACCGTGACCACCAGAGGATTGACAGGGTTATTCTTGCGGCTGACATAGGTTTGCAGCGCCATGACGATGGCGGAAGCCGCAACGATGGCATCGTGACCGTCCTGCGGGGCAGAGCCGTGGGACTGGAGACCCTTGACACGGATGGTGAAGTTATCACAGGAGGCCATGCGGTTGCCGGGCGCAACGCAGACATAGGGCGCATCCAGCGTGCCCCAGATGTGCTGGCCGAAAATCGCGTCAACACCGTCAAGGATATTGTGGTCAACATAGTACTTTGCGCCGCAGGCCATCTCCTCGCCGGACTGGAGCAGGAACTTGACCTTGCCCTTCAGCTCGTCCTTCTTCTCCAGCAGGATCTTGGCCGCGCCCAGCAGCATTGCAATATGGTTATCGTGGCCGCAGGCGTGCATCACGCCCTCGTTCTGAGAGGCAAACTCGAGACCGGTGCCCTCCTTAACGGGCAGCGCGTCGATATCGGCACGCAGCATGATGGTGCGGCCGGGCTTGCCGGTGTCCAGCGTGGCAATCATGCCGGGGTAATCCGGGAAGGTCTGAATCTCCATACCCATCTTCTCAAACTCTGCGACCAGAGCATTGGTGGTCTCCCACTCTTTGAAGCTGAGCTCGGGATGTGCGTGGAAGTATCTTCTGCGCTCGATAATATAAGATTCGTACTTTTGGGCCAGAGCTTTGATATCCATAAAAGCCACTCCTTTTTCGTGTTTATTTAAGCGTGAAAGGGACGGCACAACAGGCTGTTATGTCGTCCCATAGGCTCACTTATTGAGGAAATCTGCCGCTACCTGACAGTACAGGCAAGCACCGTTGAGCAGAACGTCCTCGTCTACCTTGAACTTGGGACTATGATGCGCATTGCAGGTGTCCTTCTCCGGATTGCCGCAGCCCACCAGCGCAATGGCGCCCATCTGATCGGGGGCCGCGTCGATAAAGAAGCAGAAATCCTCGCCGCCGGTGGTGGGATCGAAGTCGATCTTGTAGCTGTCATCGTCGCCAAAAATCTTCTTGCAGGCGCCATCGATGACATCCGCCATGACGGGATGGTTAATGGTAGGTGTTGTGAGGGTGTTGTACTCCATCTTGTAGGTGCATCTGTAGGCCTCGCAGATTCCCTTCACGATGCGCTCGATGCGCTCGGGGAACTCGGCGAAAACCTGTCTGTCGAAGCAGCGGGTGGTGCCGCCCAGATAGCCGCTGTCGGCCACAACGTTCCAGCGGGTACCCACGTCCATGCGGCCGACCGTGCAAACGGCGGCGTCAATGGGTCTATACTCGCGGGAGACGATGGTCTGGAGCGAATTGACGATCGCGGCGCAGCAGGTGACCGCGTCGTGGCAGTTGTGCGGCTCGGCGCCATGGCCGCCCTTGCCCTGTACCCAGATCTCAAACTGGCCGGCAGAGGCCATTCTGGGGCCGGCGGCGAAAGCGACCTTACCGGAGGGGATCTGCGTCCAGATATGCTGGCCGAACACCGCGTCAACGCCTTCCATCGCGCCGTTCTTGATCATGGACCGCGCGCCCTCTGCCGTTTCCTCAGCGGGCTGGAAGGCAAGCTTTACGGTGCCGCACAGCTCGTCCTTGATATCGTTGAGGATATGGGCGGCGGTGAGCATCATGGCGGTATGGGTGTCGTGTCCGCAGGCGTGCATCGTACCGTCAACGGTGGACTTGTAGGGCAGGTCATTCTCCTCGGGGACGGGAAGTGCGTCCATGTCGCCGCGGATCAGAATGGTCTTGCCGGGCTTGCCGCCCTTGATGGTGGCCAGCACGCCGGTCTCAAGACCGCACTGCACATAAGGCACGCCGATTTTATCGAGTTCAGACTGGATGAACTTACTGGTTTCGTATTCTTTGGTGCTGAGTTCAGGATGCATGTGGATGTATCTGCGGGTCTCGATAATATAAGATCCGTACTTTTGTGCCTGAGCTTTAATGTCCATAAAAAGCCCCTCCTTTTAATGATTCGTTAATCCCGGGGAAACAGCGCAGGCGATTACACGGAATCGCCCGGCTGCCCCATAAGATCACTTGTTAAGAAAGTCTACCGCTACCTGACCGTACAGGCAGGCGCCGCCGAACAGTGCGTCCTCGTCGATCTTGAACTTGGGACTGTGGTGCGCGGTGCAGGTGCCCTTCTCCGGGTTACCGCAGCCCACCAGCGCAATACCGCCCATCCGGTCGGGTGCTGCGTCGATGAAGAAGCAGAAGTCCTCGCCGACGGTGGTGGGATCGAAGTCGATCTTGTAGCTCTCATCGTCGCCGTACACCTTCTTGCAGGCGCCGTCGATGATCTCCGCCATGGCGGGATGGTTGACGGTGGGCGCGGTGAGGTTCTTATACTCGAACTTGTAGGTGCATCTGTACGCCTCGCAGATTCCCTTTACGATGCGCTCGATGCGCTCGGGGAACTCGGCGAAAACCTGTCTGTCAAAGCAGCGGGTGGTGCCGCCCAGATAGCCGCTGTCGGCCACAACGTTCCAGCGGGTACCCACGTCCATACGGCCGACCGTGCAAACGGCGGCATCGATGGGGCGGTATTCGCGGGAGACGATGGTCTGGAGTGAATTGACGATCGCGGCGCAGCAGGTGACCGCGTCGTGGCAGTTGTGAGGCTCGGCGCCGTGGCCGCCCTTGCCCTGCACCCAGATCTCAAACTGACCGGTAGAGGCCAGTCTGGGGCCGGCGGCGAAAGCAACCTGACCGGTGGATATCTGCGTTGTCCAGATATGCTCGGCAAACACTGCGTCAACGCCTTCCATTGCGCCGTTGGCAATCATGACATTGGCGCCCTCGGCAATCTCCTCGGCAGGCTGGAACGCAATCTTGACAGTGCCGCACAGCTCGTCCTTGATATCGTTGAGCATGTGGGCAGCGGTGAGCAGCATGGCGGTATGGGTATCGTGGCCGCAGGCGTGCATCACACCGTCAATGGTGGATTTGTGGGGCAGATCCGTCTCCTCGGGGACAGGCAGCGCGTCCATGTCGGCGCGGAGCAGAATGGTCTTGCCGGGCTTGCCGCCTTTGATGGTGGCCAGCACGCTGGTCTCATAGCCGCACGTCTCGTGGGGCACACCGATCTTGTCAAGCTCTTCACGCAGATACTTACTGGTTTCATATTCCTGAGTGCTGAGTTCGGGATGCATGTGGATGTGTCTGTAGGCCTCGACGACATAATTGCTGTATTTCTGGGCGGGTACCTTAATATCCATGATGTTTCCTTCCTTTAGTAGAGAAATATGCAGATGCATGTTGCCAGTTTTGAGGCATCTGAAACAGGCGATTTCACCGCCTTGTTCAAACTGCGCCGCATAAGTAAATTATGCGGCGCAGCCGTTGAACTATGGTTTACTATGTATGATACCGATGATAGCGAAATCAGAACATGTTGCTGAACAGACCCGCAATAACAACGGAGGTGATGGTGACGGTGGTGAAGCCGCCGACGATCATGCTGGGATACATCTCGCTCATGAGGTAATCGACCTCGCCCTTATCCTTACCAAGAGCCTTGCAGGTATTCTCGGTGATAATGGCATTGGGGGGGAAGCCGTACAGAGCGGTCAGGCTGTTTGCCAAAGCGAGGCAGAAGTCTGTTTTCAGGATCTTTGCGGCGATGAACACAAAGATGGCCATGCCTGCCACGCCGACAACGATGAGGAGCACCATGGGGCCGATAACGGAGCCCAGCATTTCGGGCGTCGCGTCCTTCAGACCGTCGAACACGTACATCATCAGAGCGAACATGATGATACCGTAGGAGTTGGCCTTGTTGAGGGAGTTAACATCCAGCAGGCCGATGGTGGTGAACAGAACGCCGAGAACCAGCGCCCACACAGCACCGGAGATCTTGCCGATACCAGGCAGAGGAATGCTGCCGAGCATGGTGGCGAACCAAGCAACGATACCGAGCTTGAGGAAGATCATGATGGGGCTGTTCCACTTTTCGGGCAGCTCGGGGATCAGCTTCTTCTTGGCAGGCTTGTTGGCGGTGCCGGCTTCCAGAGCATTTGCCTCTTCAATGGCGTCCATATCAACAGCCTTGACAGCGCCGGAGCGGAAATTCTTCAGCAGCTTCTTGCCTTCCAGCTGGAGGCACAGAGCGGTGAGAGGATAGCCGGCGAAGCCCTGAACGCAGTACATAGCGATTGCGAAGACTGCGGCAGCCTCGAGACCTCTCTCAGCAGCAGCGGCCTGCATGGTGACGGCTGCGACGATACCGCCCGTCAGAGGAGGCAGACCGGCAACCACGTACTCTCTGCCAATGATGGGGATGCAGACGAGCCAGCAGGCCAGACACATACCAACCAGACCGGCAAGGCAGATAACGATGGTCTTCCACTGTTCACCCAGCTGCTTGAGGCTGATGATGGTGCCCATGTGCGTGATGAGCAGGTAAATGCCGATGGTGCTACCGAAGGGGATCAACACGGAGTCGGAGATCAGGGTCTTCGGCAAAACAGTCCAATAACCAATCAGCAGGACGACCGCCGTGACGAACACGGAGGGCACCCACGCCTTGGTCTTGATGGACACTACGTCGCCTATCAGGTAGGCTACGGCGCACAGAACGAATGCCAATGCAAAATTGTACATTTTGTTCCTCCTTTTTCTCTTTCATTTTCTGCCGTAAATTTTATATCATGCCGCATGGCAGGCAAGCAACACAGCATGATACAAGCATGTCTATATTATAGCAGATTTGTCGATTAAGTCAAGAACTTCTACAATTCAAGCGCCGTTTTGGCATTTTTAGACAAGAAAAATTGTAAAAACTCACAAAATTGTGAGGATGCCTGTCGGCTATTCTTTTTTCTACAATTGTCCCTTTTTTAGGTGAAACTACCCCGCAGAAGTACTTCTGCGGGGTAGTTTTATTACAGTATTTGGAAATCAATAGAGCTTTGCGCCGGCGGGGATGTGGGGATCTACCATTAGCAGATGCAATCTCTCCTCACCGTTTTCGTGATGGACGGCGGAGATCAGCATACCGCAGGAATCGATACCCATCATCGGGCGAGGCGGGAGGTTCGTAATGGCGATGCAGGTCTTTCCAACCAGTTCTTCCGGCTCATAATAGTCGTGAATACCACTCAAGATCACCCGATCTACGCCAGTTCCGTCGTCCAAAACGAACTTTAAGAGCTTCTTGGACTTCTTCACAGCTTCGCAGGCCTTGACCTTCACAGCCCGGTAATCGGACTTGGCAAAGGTGTCAAAATCCACGAAATCCTTGAACAGCGGCTCGATCTCGACGTTGGAAAAATCAATTTTTTCGGGGGTTTCAGGAGCCGCCTGAGCAGCCGCCGCAGGAGCCGAAACTTCCTTAGAAACCTTCTTGTCGGAGTCCAACGGCTTCATTGTGGGGAACAGGATGACGTCGCGGATGGAATCCGTGCCGCACAGCATCATGCTGCACCGGTCGATGCCGAAGCCCAGACCGCCGGTGGGCGGCATACCGTACTCCAGCGCCATGACGAAGTCCTCGTCCATCATGTCGGCCTCCTCGTCGCCGTTGGCGCGCTTCTCCGCCTGGGCCTTGAAGCGCTCGTACTGGTCGATGGGGTCGTTCAGCTCGGAGAAGGCGTTGCCCATCTCGCAGCCGCAGATAAACATCTCATACCGCTCGGTGAGGGCGGGCTGCTCGGGGCTGCGCTTGGCCAGCGGGCTGACCTCCACGGGGTACATGGTGATAAAGGTGGGCTGGATCAGCGTCTCCTCCACCTTCTGGTCAAAGGTCTCATACAGGGCGTTGCCCCAGGTGTGGGCCACGCCGTCCATGTCCACGCCCACGCTCTTGGCCAGCTCCACGCCCTTGTCAGCGTCGCCGATGCAGGCCATGAAGTCGGCGCCGGTGACGTTCTTCACGGCATCCGCCATGGTCACGCGCTGCCAGCTGGGGGTCAGGTCGATGTCATGGCCCAGCCACTGGACTTGATAGGTACCCAGAATTTCCTTGGCGGCGCCGGAGAGGATGGCCTCCAGAATGTCCATCATGCCGTCCAGATTGGTGTAGGCCTGATAGAGCTCACAGGTGGTGAACTCGGGATTGTGCTTGGTGTCCATGCCCTCGTTGCGGAAGATGCGGCCCACCTCGTACACACGCTCCATACCGCCCACGATCAGCCGCTTCAGGTGCAGCTCGGTGGCGATACGCATATACATATCAATGTCCTGCGCGTTGTGGTGGGTAATGAAGGGGCGGGCGTTGGCGCCGCCGGCAATGGGGCTGAGGACAGGGGTCTCCACCTCCATGAAGCCCAGAGAATCCAGATAGCGGCGCAGGTAGGCCACGAACTTGCTGCGGATCTCGAAGTTCCGCTTGCTTTCGGGGTTCATGATCAGGTCCACATAGCGCTGACGGTAGCGGGCCTCCTTATCGGTGAGGCCGTGGAACTTCTCGGGCAGAGGGCGCAGGGACTTGCTCAGCAGCGTGATCTCACGGGCGCGGACGGACATCTCGCCCCGCTGGGTGCGGAACACCTCGCCCACAACGCCCACAATGTCGCCGATATCGTACTTCTTGAAGCGGTCATAGATAACCTCATCCATCTCGTCCTTGCGGGCGTAGATCTGGATACGGCCGGACTTGTCCTGCATATCGCAGAAGGACACCTTGCCCATGCCCCGCTTGCTCATCAGGCGGCCGGCCACGCGGACGGGCGTACCCTCCAGCGCGTCAAAGTTGTCCTTGATGTCCTGTGCGTGATGGGTCACATCGAACTTGGTGATCCGGAAAGGATCACGGCCCTCGTCCTGCAGGGCCTTGAGCTTATCGCGGCGGATCTGGAGCAGCTCGCCCAGCTCCTGCTGTTCGGTGGTATTAGTTACATTGGTGGTATTCTGATCTGCCATAACGGCCTCCTTATCTCATCATCGTTCAATCCTGTCCACACGGTAGTGGATGGCGCCCCTGGGCGCCTCTACGATCACTTCGTCGCCCGCCTTGCGGCCCATCAGCGCCTTGCCAAAGGGAGAATCCTCGCTGATGGCGCGGTTCATCACATCGGCCTCCTGAGAGCCGACGATCTTATAGGCGGGCATCTGTTTTCGCGTATCCAGATTGGTAACGGTGACCTTGCAGCCGATGGAGATCTTATCAGAGTCCATCTCCGCTTCATCCACGATGACGGCGTGCAGCAGGATATCCTCCAGCTCCGCGATGCGGGAGTAGAGCTTGCCCTGCTCGTTCTTGGCCTCGTCATACTCGCTGTTTTCGCTCAGATCGCCAAAACCACGGGCTTCCTTAATCAGCTCCGCCACCTCGTCGGCGCGGGTGGTCTTGCTGTAATCCAGCTCCTTCTTCAGCTCGTCATAGCGGGCCTGACTCATCTTGAATTCTTTTGCCATGCTGCACAATCCTTTCCTATTCCATCCCCGGCGGCAAGCCGCCATGGGGCATACTTATATTATTATAGCATACGATACTACGTCACGTTGCATTATAGTGAGTTTCCCGCCCTGTGTCAAGCGTTAAGGGCAATTGTTTTGACGCAAATTTCCTCTTTTTTGATCCCTCCCGCCTCGAAAAGCGCAGCAAGGAGCTGCTCCGGTGCGTCCGGCGGCAAGCCGGGCAGCGGTGCATAGCACAGGCGCTGAAAGCGGGCGCAGTCCGGCCCAAGGCAGATGGCGGGCAGAGCATGCGGCGCACCGCCGAAGCTGACGGTCAGCGCGGCAGGGCCGGTACCGCCCACGCACAGGCCGTAACGGCAGCGCAGCATATGGGCCAGTGCGTCCGTGCCGCCGCCGGTATCCAGCGTCAGGTAACGCACACGCTGCGCCAGCGTCTCGGCGGCAGCGGTCACGGCGGCGGTTACATAGGGGGCGCGCAGCACGGCGGAAGCGTGGTGCAGCTCGCAATGCCTATCCAGCAGCTGGGGCAGCAGCGCCTGACGCAGCGGCTGCACCTCTACCGGCAGTAAGCCCTGCTCCGCCGCCTCCGCCGTCCACTCCGCAGGCAGGATACAGCGGGTGATGCCCTGACGGCGCAGCAGACGAAATGCCCGGCGGCGGCCATAGCCCGCCAACAGCCCACCGGCAGGCACCTCCATTACGGCAAACCACACGCCCAGCAGACGGCGGCGCTCCAGAAGAAAGCGGCGGGCGGAAACCACATAACCGTACATAAAACCACCTCCGCACCAGTGTATGGCGCGAAGGTGGTTTTTATCCGTTGATTCGCCCGGTTCAGCCGTTATAGTGCCAGCCGGTCAGATAGTTGAGGGGATCGACCCAGGTATCGCCCTCCATAATACCGAAATGGAGGTGAGGGCCGGTGGAATTGCCGGTGTTGCCGGAGTAGGCGATGACCTGCCCCTGCGACACCTGATCGCCCACGGAGACATTATAGCCGCTGAGGTGGCCGTACAGGGTGGAGTTCCCCTTGCCGTGGTTGATGATCACGCAGTTGCCGTATCCGCCGTTCCAGCTGGCCCACGTGACGGTACCCGCCTTGGCGGCCAGCACCGGCGTACCCATGGGGGTGCCGATATCCACGCCCTTATGGTTGGTGCTGCCGATGCCGCCGGGGGACTGGCGGCCGCCGAACATGGAGGTGATCCAGCGGATACTGCTGCAGGGCCACGCATAGCCGCCCACCGTTCCGGCAATCTCGTCCAGACCCAGTTCACGAGCCTTGGCCTCGGCCGCGGCAATCAGGCCGTCCAGCGCTTCTTCCTCCGCCTTGATGGCATCGTACTCCGCCTGCTTGCCCTCCTCCGTCTTGATATACTCGGCCAGCATGCGCATACTCTCGGAAATCTGGCCTTCCAGCTCCTTCTTGGAGGCGGCCAGCGCCTCGTTCTGCTGCTCCAGCGCCGCCTTGTCCTGCGCCAGCTCCTGACGGGTAGAGCGCAGGTCGTTGATCACCTGCTTATTATAGCGGACGATCTCATTGATAAAGTCAATGCGGCTGACAAGGTCGGAAAAGCTGGTGGCCTTGAACAGCACCGACCAGTAGGAAACGGTTCCCTGTTCCTCCTCCATGCGGATCTGCTGATGGAACAGCTCCGTCTGGCGCTGCTCCAGCGTCTCGTTGGCGCTGATGCTGCGGTTGGTAACGTCGATCTGCGCTTCCAGCAGGTTGATCTCCCCTTGCAGCGCGGCATTGCGCTGATCCAGCACGTTTTTCTGCTGCTGGGTGGTTGCCTTCTGGTTCTTGATCTGCGCCAGCTCGGTTTTCAGCGAATCCATCTCCTGACGCTTGCCGTTGATCTCCTGCTGGAGCCGGTCATACTCCTTGCGGAGCTCCTCTGCGGTTTGCTTGTTGGCGTTCGGCTTGGTTTCCGGCTTGGTGTCCGTTTTAGTGTCGTCTGGCTTTTTATCGTCGGTCTTTGCGTCCGCTTTCGCGCCGTCGGTTTTGGCATCGGGCTTGGCATCGGTTTTCGTCTCGCCGGTCTTGGCGCCGTCCGCTACGGTATCCGGCGTGGCGGGCACCGTTGCGGCGGCGTAAGCCGTAACCGCAGGCGGCAGCAGCGACGCCGCCAGCAGCAGCGCGCACGCCAGCGCCAGCAATTGTTTGCCAATCGTCGTATGTCTCATGGTTTCTTTCCTCCTGTGGAAATCGGAAAAGGGCTTATACTTTCAGGAAGCGGCGGATGGCCATCAGGCTGCCGCCCACGCCGATTACCACACCGGCACCGGCAAAAATACCTGCCACCGGCTGCCAGATCCCATTGAAGGGAACCACCTCCAGCAGCTGCATGGTATCAGAGCTGGTGATGCCGTTGGCCACGGCGCTGTACAGCAGCCACTGGAGGGCAAAGGCGATGATCGCGCCGAACAGTCCCAGCAGCAGCCCCTCGAACACAAAGGGCCAGCGGATGAAGCTGTCGGTCGCGCCCACCATCTTCATGATGGCAATCTCCTCGCGCCGGTCAAAGGTGGTAAGCTTGATGGTGTTGGAGATAATCAGCAGTGAGATCATCAGCAAAATGGCGATGAGGGCCGCGGAGATAACGCCGGCCACATTGCGGATGGTGACAAAGCCGGCGGAGATGGTCTCGTCAGCACGAACCTCGTCAATGCCCGCCACATCTTTGACCGCCTCCTTGGCCTGTGCGATCCGGTCAGGGTTGGTCAGGTGGATCACATAGCGGTGACGGAATACCTCAGGCTGAAGATCCTTGTACATATCGTCCTCGTCGTATTCGGCCACATAGGCATCGCGGGCCTCCTGACGGGAGACGAAGGTACAGTCGGCCACGTTGTCCACCTTTTCCAGCTTGCTTTGCAGCCCACGGGCCTGACTCTCCGTCAGGGAATCATCCACAAAGGCCACCATGGCGTTTTCCTTTTGCAGGTCGGCCAGATTTACGTTGGCATTGTAGGCCACCAGCGTAAAGGTACCCATGATCAGCAGGCAGGCCACCGTGACGCCGATGGCGGCAAAGGACATGAAGCCATGGGAGAACATGCTGCGGGCGCCCTCTTTGAAGAAATAGCCGAAATTTTTCATTGCTGTGCCACCCCCTCATATGTACCCGTTGCATCGCCGACCACCCGGCCGCTGTCCAGATAGATCACGCGTTTATTAAAATGGTTCACAAGCCCCCGCTCGTGGGTGACCACAATCACGGTGGTACCCAGCGCGTTGATGCGCTCTAGAAGCGTCATGATCTCCAGTGAGCGAGCCGGGTCAAGGTTGCCGGTAGGCTCGTCGGCCACGATGGTGCTGGGGTTATTCACCAGCGCACGCGCCACGGAAACGCGCTGCTGCTCGCCGCCGCTGAGCTCGTCGGGATAGCTGTTCTCCTTCCCCTTCAGGCCCACCAGCTCCAGCACATAGGGAATGCGGCTGCGGATCTCTTTGGGAGAAGCGCCCACCGCCCGCATGGCCAGCGCCAGATTATCGTAGACCGTGCGGCCGGCAATCAGGCGGAAATCCTGAAAAATCACGCCGATGGTACGGCGCATCAGCGGCAGCTGACGCTCCTTGATACGGCTCATGGAAAAACCGTTGACCATCACACGGCCGCCGGTGGGGACGATCTCGCCGGTCAGCAGCTTGATAATGGTGGACTTTCCGCTTCCGGAAGGCCCCACCAGAAACACAAATTCTCCGTCATCTATCTGAAACGAAATACCGCGAACAGCCTTTGTGCCGTTCTCGTAAACCTTTTCCGCATCTTTCAGTCGAATCATGGCATTCCCTCATATTCTATCAAAATGCAACATCCTGCGGCAAAGTGCCGCGTCTTGTTTTATTATAAACAAGCGTCCGTCAAATGGCAACAGTAAAACCACGATTTTTGGGGAAAACTGACGACCAAAAGTTGGCACTACTGGTATAGACGGGCAGCGGCGGCAAAATGTTCCCAAGCTTTTAAAATTCATCCGAATAAAAACAGCCGCCCGAAGGCGGCTGTAAAATTGGATGGGATAGACGGCGGCTTTACGCCTCGATACCGCGGCTGGTCAGATATTTCTTGACCATCAGCGCTACCTTGAAGGTGATGGCATCGTCAAACTCCCGCAGGTCAAGACCGGTGAGCTTTTTGATCTTCTCCAGCCGGTAGACCAGCGTGTTGCGGTGGACGAACAGCTTGCGGGCGGTTTCGGATACGTTCAGATTATTCTCGAAGAACTTATAGATGGTGAACAACGTTTCCTGATCCAGCGCATCAATGGGGTTCTTCTTGAATACCTCCTGCAAAAACATCTCGCACAGGGTAGTGGGCAGCTGGTAAATCAGGCGGCCGATACCCAGATTCTCGTAGTTGATGACATAGCGCTCGGTATCGAACACCTTGCCCACCTCGATGGCGATCTGTGCCTCTTTATAGGACTTGGCCAGCTCCCGCAGGTGCTGTGCCATGGTGCCGATGCCCACAAACACGCAGCTCTCGCCGTCAATGCGCAGGGTCTCTTCGATCCGCTGGGCCACCTTTTCCAAATCGGACGCCACGGCGTTCTTGTCCATCTGGTGGATCAGCACCACGTCCTGCTCGCCCACGCTAAGTACAAAATCGTTCTGCCGATCCGGGAACAGGTTCTGCACCAGATCCAGCGGCGCGGATTCCAGCCGGTCATCCACCGGGCGGATCACAAATACGCCGCGGTTCACCTCGGCCGCCACATGCAGCTCCTTGGCACGCATGTAGATATCGCTGATGAGAATATTGTCGGAAATGATGTTCTTCATGAAGGAGCCCTTGTCATGCTTCTCTTCATAATAGTTCTTGGCGGAATTCAGCCCCACCGCCGCCATGGAGCAAACGGTACGGGCGATGCCGTCATCGCCGCTGGCGAACACCGCATAGTCAAAATGCCCGCCCCAACCGGGCAGCGCCTTGAAAATCTTACCCTCCAGCGCCACGCACTCACCGTCGGAGTGCTGGATGGTCTCCACATACTTGCTCCACTTCTTGCCGATGCCCGTCAGCTCGCTGCAAGCGATAACGGTACCCTCAGCATCAATGACGCCGATGGTGCGATCAGTGGTCTCCTTGAATTGCAGTACTACATTCTGAAAAATTCTACCGGACATGGTACGCCCTCCTGCTCTCTCAAAACGCCGCCGGGTGTTTTGTGCAAACTGCCACGGGGTTGCTCATATTATATCGTCATAATAACGATTTTGCAAGCGTTTTTTTATCTTTTTCACAAAAAGAGCCAAAATGTTTTCACGCTTTGTCAATATAATTACAGTCCGCAGATCTGACGCAGCGCGGATAGTTCCGCCGCTGTCAAGGCGCGGGCACTGCCCGGCTTCAGCTCCGGTTCCAGACGCAGCGGCCCCATGGCCAGCCGCTTGAGATATTGCACCGGCTTGCCGCGGGCCGCCAGCATCCGCTTCACCTGATGGAACTTGCCCTCACGCAGGGTGACAAGGCATTCGCCCGGCCCCAGTGGCTCCAGCACGGCGGGCAGGCATTGCAGGCCGTCCTCCAGCCGCAGGCCGGCGGCAAAGGCCGCGGCATCGGCATCGTCAGGCGTACCGTCTACGCGGGCGTAGTAGACCTTATCCACATGGTAGCGGGGGCTGAGGAGCCGGTGGGTCAGCTCACCGTCATCGGTCAGCAGCAGCAGGCCCTCGGTATCCTTATCCAGCCGCCCCACAGGGGAGAGGCCGCGGCGGCGCTGCTCCGGCTCCAGCAGATCCAGCACCGTGGGCTGGCGGCGATCCTCGGTGGCGGAGAGGACGCCCGCAGGCTTATGCAGCAGCAGATAGCAGTGGCGCTCGCCGGTGACGGCAGTGCCGTCTACGGTAATAGTGTCAGTTTCGGGAGAGAGCTTCTGCTCCGCCGACACGGCGGGCACGCCGTTGACCAGCACGCGGCCCTGCCGCACCAGCTCCTTGGCCTCGCGGCGGGTGGCAAGCCCCCGGTTGGCAATGATCTTATCCAGACGCTCCATGGTATTTCCTCCCTGTCAGGCCACGCAGCGGCGGCACAATCGATATATTACATGATAGCATACTTTCGCCCGTTTGGGAATATCCATCAACAAAGGAGTTGATGGATGCAATGCGTGTGATTCACATAACACGGCGGCGCATGGCGCTGGTATCGCTGGCGATGGGGCTGGTGATCGGTACGGCGCTGGTGCTGGCAGGCTGCTTTGGCGGCGAAAAGGAGGCGTCGGTCATTATCGCCGCCTCCAATGAGGAGCGGATCGCCTATCTGGAGGGCTTGGGCTGGCAGGTACAGGCCGATCCCATTGAAACGCTGGATCTTCAGCTGCCCGCCGTTATGGAGGATGACTGGGCGGCCTATGCCAAATTGCAGGACGGACAGCGCCTGCCCTTTTCAGACTTTGCCGGGCAAGCGGTGAAGCGCTACACCTACACCGTGACCAACTATCCGGGAAAGCCGCAGGGCGTACAGGCCAATGTGTACCTGTGGGGAGAGCAGATTATCGGCGGAGACATTATCGTTACGGGTGAGGGCGGCTTCCAGTCCGGTCTGGCCTTCCCGACAGCATCAGCCGCATAAAAAAAGAAAGGCCATAGCGGCCTTTCTTTTTTATCAGGATAAAATCCGATTACTGCTCGATATCGATGACAACGCCGGAACCGACGGTACGGCCGCCCTCACGGATAGCGAAACGCAGACCCTTCTCGATAGCGATGGGGGTGATCAGCTCGACCTTCATATCGACGTTATCGCCGGGCATGCACATCTCGGTGCCCTCGGGCAGGGTGATGATGCCGGTCACGTCGGTGGTACGGAAGTAGAACTGGGGACGATAGTTATTGAAGAAGGGGGTGTGACGGCCGCCTTCATCCTTGGTCAGAACGTAGACCTGGCCCACGAACTTGGTCAGAGGATGGATGGAGCCGGGCTTGGACAGAACCTGACCGCGCTCGATCTCGGTCTTGGCAACGCCACGCAGCAGAGCGCCGATGTTATCGCCGGCCTCAGCGTAGTCCAGCAGCTTGTGGAACATCTCGA
>CABSAW010000002.1:0-45808 GCA_902475745.1 uncultured Oscillospiraceae bacterium | reverse complement strand
CGGCGGTGACCTCGCCCTCGTAGACCCACGGGTGTCCGCCGGTCAGCGCGGCCTCACCTTTTGGCGTGATGGTGATTTGGGGATAGGGACGTAGTGCTTTCATGGGAATTCCGCCTTTCAGATACAATAATGTATGATTATAGCACATGTTTTTGGCCGACGCTACATATATATGGTGAGAGAAACGAAAAAAGGAGAGAGCCATTATGCCGATGATCTACCTGAGTCCCTCCACACAGGAATATAACATGTATATTACCGGTTCCGGCAGTGAGGAGTATTGGATGAACCGCATTGCCGACGCCATGGAGCCGTATTTGAGAGCCAATACGATTCGCTTTCGGCGCAATACGCCGGAGATGACGGCTGCATCCTCCATTGCTCAAGCGGCACAGGGACGGTATGACTTTTATCTGGCACTCCACTCCAACGCCAGCGGCGATGGATCCCGCGAGGGGAGACAGCGGGGGATTATCGCCTTTTACTATCCGACCAGTACCAACGGAAAGCGGGCGGCCGCTATTTTTACGGAGAATCTAAAGGAGATCTATCCGCTGCCTGCGCTGGTGACGGCGCGGGCCACAACGGCACTGGGCGAGGTGCGCCAACCAAAGCCGCCCGCGGTGCTGCTTGAGATCGGCTATCACGACAATACGGCTGACGCAGAGTGGATTCAGGAAAATGTGCAGAATATTGCAGAAAACCTTTCCCGCTCGCTGACGGAGTTTTTTGCACTGCCCTTTATTTATCCCGAAGCACCGCGGACAGGAACCGTGGTCACGGAGCAGGACGCTCTGAATATGCGGGCATATCCCGCACTTAGCGGGCAGGTGGTGGGCAGCATACCTTCTCAGGGACAGCTGACGGTATATGGGCAGTATGGCGGATGGTACAGCGCCGGATACGGGAATCTGGCAGGCTATGTACGGGCAGAGTTCGTGCAGATATAGGCAAATCCGACAAAATGTTTTCCGATGACGGACAAAAATTTCACGGGAGTGTATTTTTGTGCTTGACAGTTTACCGCAATGAGGTTAGAATTATAAAAGATTATTATCGGAGAATATAGGGGAATTGTTCGATTATTTTCTATGGACAGCCGCCGTCCCTCATCCCAGAGGATCCCCGGATGGTTGGCAGAAGTCCGGATACACTACACAAACGGGAGGAAACCATGATCAAGATCGCATACGCGGTGCTCATTGCCATCGCGGCGTTTGGTCTTGGCATCCTCGCTTGTATTCTGATCCATCGGCAGAAGCAGAAGCGCGACCAGGGCAAGATTCAGGACGCCGAGCAGGAAGCGCTGCGCATCGTTAACGAAGCCATCAAGAATGGCGAGAGTAAGAAACGCGAAGCATTGGTGGAGGCGAAGGAGGAGATCCTGCGCTCCAGAAATGAATACGAGAAGGAAGTCAAGGAACGCCGCGCCGACCTGCAGAAGCAGGAGCGCCGTTTACAGCAGAAGGAAGAAAATCTCGATCACAAGACCGAACAGATCGAGAAAAAGGAAGAAACGTTGGCTGCCAAGCACGCTGCCGCTGACCGCGAGCAGGAGGAAATCCGGCTCATCAAGCGCAGCCAGACGGAGATGCTCGAGCGCATCTCCGGTTTTACTGCGGAAGAAGCCAAGCAGTATCTGATCGAACAGGTGGAGTCTGAGGTTACCCACGAGACGGCCCTGAAGATCAAGGAAATTGAAGCGCGCGCCAAGGAAGAGGCCGACGCCCGCGCCCGTGAGATCGTGGCTACCGCGATCCAGCGCTGCGCCGCCGACCATGTGGCCGAGATCACCGTCAGTGTGGTGCCCCTGCCCAATGACGAGATGAAGGGCCGCATCATCGGCCGCGAAGGCCGCAACATCCGCACCATCGAAACGCTCACGGGCGTCGACCTCATCATCGACGACACGCCCGAGGCGATCACCGTCTCCTGCTTCGAGCCCGTGCGCCGCGAGGTCGCGCGCCTCGCGCTCGAAAAGCTCATCGCCGACGGCCGCATCCATCCCACGCACATCGAGGAGATGGTCAACAAGGCCCGCCGCGAGGTCGACGCCGTCATCAAGTCTGAGGGCGAGCGCGCCGTGCTGGAGACCGGCATCCGCGGCCTGCACCCCGAGCTTGTCAAGATGCTCGGCCGCCTGCATTACCGCACGAGCTACGGCCAGAACGTCCTGCAGCACTCCATCGAGGTCTCGCACCTTGCGGGCATGATGGCCGCCGAGCTGGGCGCGGACGTTTACGCCGCCAAGCGCGCAGGCCTGCTGCACGATATCGGCAAGGCCGTCGACCACGAGATGGAGGGTACGCACGTCGCCCTCGGCGTCGAATTTTTGCGCAAGTACCACGAAAAGGACGACATCATCCATGCCGTGCAGGCGCACCACAACGACGTGGAGCCGCAGACCATCGTTGCCTGCCTCGTGCAGGCGGCGGATGCGATCTCTGCCGCCCGTCCCGGCGCCCGCCGCGAGAATCTGGAGAACTACATCAAGCGCCTCGAGCAGCTTGAGGAGATCACCGGCAGCTATCCCGGCGTTGACAAGGCCTATGCCATTCAGGCCGGCCGCGAGGTGCGCGTGATGGTCAAGCCCGAGCAGGTCAGCGAGGATGAAATGGTGATTCTGGCCCGCGAGCTTGCCAGACGGATTGAGAATGAGCTGGAGTATCCCGGCCAGATCAAGGTGCACGTTTTGCGCGAGACCAAGGTTGTGGAATACGCCAAGTAAACAAAATACGCAGTGCGACGTCCTCCCCCGGGACGCCGCACTGCTGCCTATCGGGGAGGAACTTGCCATGAAAGGAACGCGATTGGCGCTGCTGCTGGCAGCCTGTTTGCTGCTGACGGGCTGCACTGGAAAGAAAGAGAATACCACATCGCCTGCCATCGGCGCGGCAAGACCATCGGGAACGGCGGTACCGCAGCAGGCAGAGCAGGGGACGAAGAAAAACTGGGACGATGGATTTTCTACCTCTGTCAGCGGACGGGTGGAGGATCCGGAGGGAATGGTGACAGAGCCCCAACGACAGCTGATGGTGCGTCTGGTGAACGACTGGTACACGGATCTGGCGTTATACGATGAGCCGCAGTTGGGGAACCTTTTTTCCGATGAAAAGGATGCCGCCATGCACGAGGCGTCCATCCGCAGCCTGACCGCAATCCGCCAGCAGGCGCTGGTTGATCTGAGGATGAAGGATGTGGACTATGTACTGACAGTGACAAAAGCGGAGCCATCCGACGATCCTGAGGCAGAGGCGGGACAGATACATATCGAGGCAGAGGAAACAACGGTGATGCACTTTGCCGCCACACCCGATGTGGACAGCAAAATGTACGCGGTACCCCACATTTTTGAACTGGTGCCGACGGAGGACGGCGGCTGGCTGATCCGGCACCACGAGGCGGATGACAATCCGTATTTCAGCCTGACCTATCAGGAGGGAAAAACCACGGACGCCCGCCTGCCGCAGCTGCTGCGTGCCATCGAGAGACGGCATCTTCAGCGGCAGGAGACGGTGCGGGTGACGCTTGAGAGTGATCACTCCTATGATAGAGCGGCGGCGGAGACCTATATGCGCCGCTATGACCACCAGCGCAATGACCGGTGGTACGCCTATGACGATGTGGGCGGCAACTGCATGAACTTCGGCTCGCAGGTGCTGCTTGCCGGCGGGATTCCCATGGATGGGCAGGGGAACGGCAAATGGTACTGGCACGGGCAAAACGATCTGGACCTCTCATGGATCAATGTGGGACGGTTTTACAGCTATGCCCGCGAAAACCGGGGCTACGGACTGGTGGCAGATACGGAAGCCAATTATTATACCGGTGAGGTGGGGGATATCCTGATTCTCGGCCCGGATGGCGGACACAACCACACTACCGTAATTTCCGGCATTATCAGAGATGCATCGGGGGAGACAGTGGACTATTTGCTGTGCTCCAACACCACAAATTATACGGATTTTCCGGCGGGAGCGTATTATTACACCAGCCAACGGCTGATCAAAATTTATGGTTGGAACGATACACCGGTGGACGCGGAGTGACAAATAGGACGGGAGTGCCCTTGCACTCCCGTCCTATTTGTGGCATAATAGCGGGGAAGAAAAATAATTACAGGAGGATACTATGCTGTATAATATCCTGGCAATCGGCGATGTGACCAGCGAGGACGGCCTGAAGCACCTGCGCCGCCACCTGTCGCCGCTGAAAAAACTGAAAAATGTTGCCTTTACCGTGGTTAACGGAGAGAATATCTCCGGCACCGGACTGACGCCCGCTCAGGCGGATGAGCTGTTTGCCGCCGGGGCCGATGTGATTACGCTGGGCAACCATACCTTTGGCCGGGTGCAGATTGCCGGTTATCTGGAGGATAACCGCTATATCCTGCGTCCCGCCAATTTCTCCGGTCGGATGCCGGGGCGGGGGTGCGGCGTGTACGAGTGCGGCCCACTGCGCATCGCCGTTATGACCCTTATTGGCCGGTGCGATCTGGACTGGAAGGCGGCTGATCCCTTTACCACGGCAGATAGGCTGCTGCGTGAATTGGGCGAAAAGGAGAAGCCTGCCTTTACGCTGGTGGATTTCCACGCGCAGGCTACCAGCGAGAAGCTGGCACTGGGGTACTATCTGGATGGCCGCGTCAGCGCCGTATGGGGTACTCATACCCATGTGCCCACCGCCGACGAGCGGGTGATGCCCAAGGGTACCGGCTATATCACCGACCTGGGTATGACCGGTGCCATCGAATCCGTGCTGGGGATTCCGCCGGAGCAGTCCATCGAGTCATTTCTGGGCGGCCTTGCGGGACGCTACCGCTTTGCCGACGGCCCTTGCAAGGCGCAGGGCTGCCTGTTTACGCTGGATAGCGAGACGGGGCTGTGCACCGCTGTGGAGCGGGTAGACATTCGATAAAACAGAAGAAAGAAGGAGAACTTAGACATGTCTGTTGAAAAGGTAAGGGCATATCTGGCCCCCTATGGCGTGACCGACCGTATCCGCGAGTTTGATGTGTCCAGCGCCACAGTGGAGCTGGCGGCGCTGGCGGTGGGCGTAGAGGGCGCCCGTATCGCCAAGACCCTCAGCTTTAAGGTGGGCGAGGCGCCCATTCTGATCGTGGCCGCCGGTGACGCCAAGGTGGACAACAGCAAATATAAACATTTTTTCGGTACCAAGGCAAAGATGCTGACTGCCGAGGAAGCGGTGGAGCGTATCGGCCATGCCGTGGGCGGCGTGTGTCCTTTTGCCCTGCCGGATGATGTCAAGACTTATCTGGATGTGTCCTTGAAGCGGTTTGAAACGGTGTTCCCTGCTGTAGGCAGCGCGGCCAGCGCTATTGAACTGAGCTGCGACGAGCTGGAGCACTGCTGCGGAAAGAATTTTGTGAGCTGGGTAGACGTGTGTAAGGGCTGGCAGGAGGAAGCATAAATGGTACGTATTCTGCATGCGGCGGATTTTCATCTTGACAGCGCCTTTGCCGGATTAAGCGAGCAGCGCGCCCGGCAAAGGCGGCAGGAGAGCCGTGAACTGGCCCGCCGCATGGTGGAATACGCCAATGACCACGGCGTGGAGCTGATGCTGCTGGCCGGCGATTTATTTGACAGTGACAGCGTCTATGGGCAGACAGCGGAGGAACTGGCCGCCGCGCTGGCAGAGTTTCGGGGACAGGTGGTTATCGCACCGGGAAACCACGACTGCTATACGCCCGCGTCGCCCTATGCCCGTACCCTGTGGCCGGAGAATGTGCATATTTTCATAACGCCGCGGATGAGCCGTATCACCTTTCCGCAATACGGCTGCACGGTTTACGGCGCGGCCTTTACAGGCCCGGAGGTGCTGGAGGAGGCGGCGCTGGCGGGTGTGGCCGAGGAAGAAAGCGGCGTGACCATCGGCCTGCTGCATGGCGAGGCCGGGGTAAAGGACAGCCGCTACCGGCCTATCCCGCTGCCGCAGATTGCCCGGAGCGGATTGGACTATCTGGCACTGGGGCATATACACACCTGCTCCGGCGTGCTGACAGCCGGCGAGACATCCTATGCCTATCCCGGCTGTCCCGAGGGACGGGGCTTTGACGAACTGGGCGATAAAGGGTTTCTGACGGGAGAGGTGGACAAGGGCAGTGTGAAGCTGCGCTTTGTCCCCTTTGCCGGGAGACGCTATCAGATGCTGACGGTAGAGACCGGCGGCGAAGAGCCGCTGACAGCCATTGAGCGGTTACTGCCGAATGAAACGGGGAATGATATGTATCGCATCATACTGACCGGCGAAACGGAGGACCCTGTTGCAATCGGAGAACTGACAGAGGAACTGTCGCCACGGTTTTACGCGCTGGAGCTGCGGGACCGCACGACAGTGCGGCGTGATATCTGGGACGGCTGCGGTGAGGACTCGCTGCGGGGGCTGTTTCTGCGGAAAATGCGGGAGCGGTACGATGCGGCGGACGAAGAAGAGCGGCAGAAGATTTGCCGGGCAGTACGCTTTACGCTGTCTGCTATGGACAATCGTGACATGTAAACAAGGGAAAAGGAGAGGCTATGAAACGCATTCTGATGATCGGTACCGGCGGTACCATCGCCAGTGAGATGACGCCTGACGGGCTAACCCCGGAGCTGAATACCCGGCAGCTGCTGTCCTTTGTTCCGGGAATCGGAGCGCTGTGCCATGTGGAGTGCCTGCAGGTGTACAGTCTGGACAGCACCAACCTCCAGCCAGAGCACTGGCTTGGCGTGGCGCGTACCATCCGGGAGAATTACAGCCGGTATGACGGCTTTGTTATCAGCCACGGAACGGATACCATGGCCTACACGGCGGCAGCTCTCAGCTATCTGATACAGGGCAGTCCCAAGCCGATTGTGCTGACAGGGGCTCAAAAGCCTATCTGGTTTGACGGCACAGACTCCAAGCGGAACCTGACGGATGCTTTCCTCTATGCCTGCCGCGGCTGCGGCGGCGTGCAGATCGTGTTCAATGGCAAGGTCATTCTGGGTACCCGGGCCCGCAAAACCTGCTCGAAGAGCTTTCAGGCCTTTTCCAGTGTGAATTATCCAGATCTTGCTGTGGTGCAGGACGGGCGATTGCTGCAATACATGAGCTGCCCGGTGGCGGAAAAACCAACATTCTATGACAATCTGAATGATAATGTGGGGCTTTTGAAATTGATCCCAGGCACGAGGGCGGAGCTGGTGGCGTTTATGGCGCGGCACTATGATGCGCTGATCATTGAAAGCTTTGGCGTGGGGGGATTGCCGGAATACGGTGATCTATACGGGATTCTCCGCGCCGCGGTGGAAGAGGGGAAGATTCTCGTCATGACCACGCAGGTGCCCAACGAGGGCAGCGACCTGACAGTGTATCATGTGGGCGGCCATCTCAAGCAGACGCTGCGGCTGCTGGAGGCCTATGACATGACCACGGAGGCGGCGGTGGCAAAGCTGATGTGGATCATGGGCCAGACCCGTGATTTTGCCGAAGCCGAAAAGCTTTTCTATGCGCCGGTAGCCCGTGATATCCTGTACAGTAATGAATAAAAGCGCTATAAAACGGGCCTTGTGGCCCGTTTTATAGCGCTTTTTCGTCAAATAAATGCCAAGGGTATGCCGCAGGCGGCGGACAACTTACGTCTACCTGCTTACCGGTTACCGGGTGGGTGAAGGACAGATGGTATGACCACAGCGCCGCAGAGCAGGGTGCCTTGCTTCCGTAGCGTATGTCTCCCAGCAGGGGAAGCCCCCGGTGAGAAAACTGCACCCGGATTTGGTGGGTACGTCCGGTGTGCAGTCGGACTTTTACCAGCGTCAGCTGTTCGGCAGTTCCCAGTACGGTATAGTCCAGTGTGGCCTCGCGCACACCCTTGCGCATCCGCTGCACCACATAGCTCTTGTTGTGGGCTGCATCACGAAACAGAAGGTCGGTCAAGGTGTCGCTGTCCTTTTCGGGACGGCCACGCAGCACCGCCAGATATTCCTTGGTAATCTCGTGGGCCGCCACTGCCGCCGTCAACTTTCCCGTTACCTCCCTGCGGCGGGAGAAAACCATCACTCCGCCGGTGACGCGGTCCAACCGATGTACGGTGGCAATGAAATCTTTTTCCCCGCGGCCACGGTAGTAGTCCCGCAGCAGCGCCGGCATACAGGCGGCATGGGGATCATCCTCCGACAGCACGCCGACCGGCTTGACCGCTACCACCAGATACGGATCCTGATACAGAATTTTCATGGGCGTTTACCTGAACCGGCGGCCCCGGTAACTGCGGTGCCGCATTCGCTTGTTGCGGCTGCTGCCGTAACGGCGGCGGCGCATAAGGCCCTTGCCGAACAGTAAGATCAGCACTACAAGGATTGCCAGCACCACCAGCAGGATTTTGACAACGGTGCGGCTGAAGAATTCTTTCAGTGCGTGCTTGACGATCAGAAAACGGCTGGCATTCACATCGGCTACCGCCAGCAGCGGCACGGTGACATAATCCACGCCGTCATAGCTGAGTGTGATGGTACCCAGCTCCTGCCCAGCGGTTACCGGTGCGTCCACCACGTCGGCGCTGAGGGCTACCGTGCGCTGAAGGGAGGCGGGATCCAGATCACTGGGCAGCACTGCCTCGGCGGTATAGGCCGGGTGTACCACAACATGACTGGTTTCCTTGCTCAGCGCCACCGGCACCTCCTGAATCATCTCGTCCTCTGTCAGCACGGTTTTGGTGGTAAAGTTATCAAAGCCCCAGTCAAACAGGCGGCTGGTCTCGGTGAAGCTGCCCACCCGGGTATCGCCGTCCCCGGTTTTCATCAGCTCGGCGCCCAGCACCACGGAGATCAGCTGCCGATCTGCCCGCGCGGCAGAGGATACCAGACAGTAGCCTGCCGCATCGGTGGAACCGGTTTTAATGCCCTGCGCACCGCTGTACAGATAGCCGGTGGCACGCCAGTTGGAGATCAGGTAGTTGGTGCTGTGCAGTTCGCGTTCCTCGCTTTTGTTGGTGGCCGGAACGGTATACGCCTTTGTGTTGCAGATGGTCATGAAGGCATCATACTTCATGGCCTCTTTCGTAATAAGATAGATATCCCACGCCGTGGAGTAATGCTCATTGTCCGGCAGACCGGAGGTGTTGACGAAATGGGTGTTTTCGCAGCCCAGCTCCTGGGCACGCTGGTTCATTTTTGCCACGAAACCGGATACGCTGCCGCTGACTGCCTCACCCAGAATATTGCCGACCTCGTTGGCCGATACCACCAGCAGGCAGTACAGAAGCTGCTCCACGCTCAGCGACTCTCCGGGAACGATATCAGCGGTGCTGGCATCTTCCGGCAGCCCCGCCACACTCTCGGCGCTGGCAGTTACGCTTTGCTCCATCCGCAGCTCGCCGCGCTCAACGGCTTCCAATACCAGCAGGGCCGTCATCACCTTAGTGATGCTGGCGGGGTACTGCTTGGTATGGGCGTTCTGATCCAGCAGCACCGTGCCGGTAGCGCCGTCTACCAGCAGGGCGGCGCGGGCCTGAATCTGGATATCCTCAACGGCAAGGGCGGTTACGGGCAAAAACTGGGTCAGCAGCAGCGCCAACAACAGAAGGAGCGTACAAAAACGGCGGAATTTCATAATGACATTTTCTCCATTTGTGCTATAATGTATCTATCCTATGCAGCGGCGCGGTGCGGTAAGACCGTGCCGACAGTATTCAACATACTATTATAAACGAGTTGTCCCCGCCCGTCAACGGGGAGAGGATTACCAATTGTAAACATTTTTTCAGGAGGTGACGCCATGAGAATCCTGGTGGTGGATGATGAACAGCTGCTGGTCAAGGGAATTACGTTCAATTTGCAGAACGAGGGCTATGAGGTCACGGCAGCCTATGACGGCGAAGCCGCCGTGGAGCTGGCAAAAAAAGAGCGCTATGACCTGATTATTCTGGATCTGATGATGCCGGTGCTGTCAGGCACAGAGGCCTGCATGAAGATCCGGGAATTCTCCGACGTGCCGATCATTATGCTGACGGCCCGCAGCGAGGATGCCGACAAGCTGATGGGATTTGCCTGCGGCGCAGATGATTACGTGACAAAGCCCTTTAATATTCTGGAGCTGAAGGCCCGCATCCGGGCACTGCTGAAGCGCAGTGCAGGGCGGGCGGAGCCTGAGCGCTCGCTGCTGACAGTGGGTGATCTGAGTCTGGACACGCAGCAGCGCGTCGCCATACGGGACGGTAAGATCATCGACCTGACCGCCAGAGAATATGACCTGCTGGAGCTGCTGATGAAGAACCCGCGACGGGTATACAGCCGCGAGAGCCTGATGGATCTGGTCTGGGGCTATTCCTATGCCGGCGATTACCGCACGGTGGACGTACATGTGCGGCGACTGCGGGAAAAGCTGGAACGTGTTCCGGCAGAGCCGGCCTATATTATGACCAAGTGGGGAGTGGGTTACTATTTTCATGGGGAAAGTCAGCCTACAACTTAAGTTCGGCATCAGCTATATCCTGGTGATTTTTGCTGTGCTGGTGCTGCTGAATACCTATCCGGTGCGCCAGTCGCAGGATATGGTGTTCAAGTCCAAGGAGACCTCTATGAAAAGCTCCGTCAAGCTGATCGAGGCGTCTCTCAGCGGACTCAAGCAGCTGGACGAGGAAAATGTTTCCCGCGCCCTCAGCTCCATGCGTGAGACGGGGGTTTCCCGCGTGCTGGTCACAGATACGGCGGGACGCATTCTGTACGATACCCGGGAAGAAAACGGCGCGGTGGGGCTGTACGCTTTTTATACCGAGGTTGTGCAGGCGCTGGAGGGGAACGATGCCTTCTATTCATACTACGATGCCACCGCTTTTCTCAGCCGTGCGGCCTCACCGGTGGTGTACCACAACCAAATCGTGGGCGCGGTATATGCATATGAGTATGATACCGAGCAGGCCGATATTCTCAAGAGTTTCCAGTCCAATCTGATGAAGATTTCTTTTCTGATCGCGCTGGCGGTCATAGGTCTGTCGGTGCTGCTCAGCCGGATGCTGACCGCCCAGATCACCGAGCTGCTCTCGGCGATTCGTAAGGTGCGGGAGGGCGCGTACAGCCACCGCGCGGCTGTAAAGAACAGCGATGAGATCGGACAGATTGCCGCGGAGTTCAACAGCCTGACGGATCGTTTGCAGACGACGGAGGATGCCCGCCGCCGCTTCGTGTCAGATGCCAGCCACGAGCTGAAAACGCCGCTGGCCGGAATCCGGCTGCTGACGGATTCTATTTTACAGACAGGCGATATGGATCCGGATACTACCCGGGAATTTGTGGGGGATATCGGCCGGGAAGCAGAGCGGCTGACCCGCATTACCGAAAATCTGCTGCGCCTGACGCGGCTGGACAGCGGCGCCGTGCAGGAAGCGGCGCCGGTGGCTGTCCGCCCTGTGTTGGAGCGTGTAGCCCGTATGCTGACGGTATTGGCCCGGGATAAGGGGGTTACGCTGACCTTTGAGGCAACGGAGGACGCTGTGGCGCTGGCTACTGAGGATGATGTCCATCAGATTCTATATAATCTGATGGATAACGGTATCAAATACTCCGGGGCGGTGGGATTTGTCCATGCCGCCGCGCGGACGGAGGATGACTGGGTGGTGCTGACGGTGGAGGATAACGGCATCGGCATCCCGGCGGACGACTTGCCGCACATCTTCGAGCGGTTCTACCGGGTGGACAAAATGCGCTCGCGCGTCATTGGCGGCACAGGACTGGGGCTTTCCATTGTCAAGGACACGGTGGAGAACCGCGGCGGCCGTATAACCGCCGCCGCCCGGAAGGGCGCGTCAGGCACGGTGTTTACCGTGTATCTGCCCCGCGCACAGGAAGGCGGTGAGACCCTATGAAACGTTGGATACGCGGTCTGATGGCGCTGCTGTTGACGTCCCTTTTGCTGGCCGGGTGCGGCATGATGGCCCGCGGACAGAAGGAGGGGCTGGCGCTCTATTATCCCGCGGTGCTGGAGATGCACCGGGGCGGTGACGCCATCGACAGCGTCACAGTGGATTGGGAGACACTCCCTCAAGGGGATAATCAGATTCAGGCTGATGCTGTGATGGCACTGCTGATGGGGGAATGCCATGAGGCAGGATTTCAAAGTCCCATTCCTGCCGGTACCCAGCTGCGCTCCGTTACGGTGCGGGGCGGTACGGCGTGGGTGGATCTAACCGGCAGCTACGGCCAGCTCAGCGGCATGGCGCTGACGATCGCCGACTACTGCATTGCCCTGTCGCTGACGCAGCTGGAGGGAATTTATGCCGTACATGTCACAGTCAACGGACAGGAACTGGCCTACCGTGATAATAATCGCTTTTTGGCCAGTGATGTGCTTTTGACCTCCATGGATGACGTGGTACGGACGCTGACGGCACAGCTCTATTTCCCGGATAGCAGCGGTGAACTGACGGCGGAGGAACGGCTGCTGACGCAGTATGAGGGTCAGTCGGCTGCGGATGTGGTGCTTTCCGCTCTGGCGGATGGGCCGTCTGACGATACGCTTCATGCATTGATGCCTGAGGATTTCTCCGGCTTTACCGCCCGTGTGGACAGCGGCATTTGTCAGCTGAACCTGTCCTCTGCCAGCGTGGCGGACATGGATGATGAAGAGGCGCAGCAGATGGTGCTGGGTACGATCGAATCGCTGCGGTCGCTGGAGGGTATTTCCACAGTACAGTTATATGTGGATGGCGACTATATGGAGAGCTATGAATAGAAAAAAAGGACTTCCGGAAGGAAGTCCTTTTCGTCTTTATTTGGCGTACAGAAGGCCGACAAGCCGGTTCAGGGTACGGCTCGGGAGAATCCGCACCAGAAAAACAAAAAACTTATAACTGGCGCCGATGGTGTACAGAGGCTTGACGCTGCGTTTTGCAGCAACATTGGCAATAAACCGTCCCGCCTTGGCCGGATCCATGCCGGTCTGCTCATCGTGCTCCATCCGGGCAACGCTGCGGCCGATACGGCCCTGATAGATATCATCGCCTTCAATGACCTTTTCCCGCGCAGCGGTAAAGCCGGTTCGGATATCCCCGGGCTGTACGGCACAAACGGTGACGTCGAAGGGACGCAGTTCGTTGGCCAGCGCCATGGTATAGTCGTTGACCGCCGCCTTTGTGGCGCTGTAATAGGCCTGAAACGGAATAGCCACCGGCGCGGCCACGCTGCTGAGGTTCACGATTCGCCCGCCGCCCTGCCGGCGCATGATGGGCACCACGCAGCGGTTCATGCGCACCATGCCGAAAAAGTTGGCGTCAAACAGGCGCTGCGCCTCCTCGGCAGTGGTAAACTCAATGGCGCCTGAGATGCCGAAGCCGGCATTGTTTACCACAAGGTCAATGCGGCCCTCTGCCTCCATGACCTGCGCCACGGCGGCGGCAAGCGTTTCCTCTTTCGTGATGTCCGCCACGATATGGCGGACATCCGGGTTTCCCACGGCCCGGCGGCTCAGCTCATAGACGGTCCATCCGTCAGCCTGAAGTGCCAAGGCCGTGGCCCGGCCGATGCCGGAGGTGCCGCCGGTGACGATTGCGACCTTATTGCTCATGACCGTTCACCATTACATCCGAAATAATATCCATGGCCTCGTCCAGCAGCTTTTCTGTATGGGTGGCCATATAGCTGGTGCGCAGCAGCGCCTCACCCTCCGGCGTGGCGGGCGGCAGCGTGGGGTTCACATATACGCCGCGGTCATAAATCCTTGCCGCCGCCTCCAGCGTCCAGTAGGTCTCGTAGGTGTACAGCGGGATAATAGGCGTGGGCGCCTCCAGCGCACTTTCACGGATCTTTACGCCGCGTTCCGTAAATCCCTTGCGGGCATACAGACTCAGCTCGCGCAGCCGTTCCGGAAGCTCCGGATGTGCTTCCAGATGCCGCAGTGCGGCCAATGCCGTGGCACAGTTGGCCGGCGGAATGGAAGCGGAGAAAATAAAGGGCCGTGATGCGTGGCGCACGAACTCTGCCACCTCGGCAGATGCCGCCATATAGCCGCCCAGCGACGCCAGCGATTTTGAGAAGGTGCCCATGTAGATGTCCACCTGATCCTCCAGCGCGAAGTAGCTGGCGGTTCCGCGGCCGCCCTCGCCCAGCACGCCCAGACCGTGGGCATCGTCCACCATCACCCGAGCGCCATACTTCTTGGCCAACGCGCAGATCTCCGGCAGCTTAGCGATGTCGCCGCCCATGGAAAAGACGCCATCGGTCACGATCAGAACACCGTTTTTGCCGTCGATTTTTTGCAAGATACGCTCAAGCTCCTCCATATCGCTATGGCGGTAGCGCAGCATTTTTCCATAGCTCATCTGGCAGCCGGCGTAGATACTGGCGTGGTTTTCCTTATCGCAGATGACATAGTCATGCCGATCCACCAGTGCGGAAATAATGCCCACGTTGGACTGGAACCCGGTGCCGAAGGTGACAACACCCGGCTTGCGCAGGAATCTGGCCAGTTCTGCCTCCAGCTCCAGATGCAGCTCCAGCGTGCCGTTGAGAAAGCGGGACCCGGAGCAGCCGGTTCCGTACTTTTCCAGCGCCTTTACGCCGGCTTCAATGATTTCGGGATGAATGGTCAGCCCAAGATAATTGTTGGAGCCCAGCATGATGCGGCGTTTGCCCTCCATGGTGACCTCTACATCCTGACGTGATTGCAGGGCGTGGAAGTAAGGATATACCCCCTGATCTTTCAGCTCGCCGGCCAGAGACGGCGCATAACATTTTTCAAAAATATCCATTGTGCCTCCTTATGGCATTTGCTTCATCAAACATTCCTAATTTAATGCACATTATACAGGCAGATAAAAAAATTGTCAATTTTCTTTTTATTTGCGGTGTAAAGCGGAGAAAAATGCATTTTTAACTGACAATCCTGCCTGTTTTTAACGGACATTTTCCGACGGGCTCTGCAAAAAATAACACAGTCACCGGTGACAAAACGGCGAAATACGGCAAGCATTTTGCAAAGAAAGGGTGATTTTTTTGTATGAAATGCGAAAAAAACGGTGGCTATCCCTTCTCTTTTCCTGCCTGCTGGCGGTATCCATGGCCACACCGTCTTGGGCTGCTGAAAGGGCGCGTACCTTGATCCCGCTGGGAAAGGCAGTGGGAATCAAGCTGTTTTCCGACGGAGCACTGGTGGTTTCGCTGGAGGGCAGCGGTACACTGCGGGTGGGCGATCTGCTGCTGCGGGTCAATGACACCCGGATACAATCAACCGAGCAGCTTCAGTCGCTGCTGCAGGAGAACGGCAGCGTGCCGGTATCTATGCAGGTGCGGCGCGGCGAAAGGCTGATGACCTTTACGGACACGCCGCGGCGGGGAAATGACGGCGTATACCGGCTGGGCGCGTGGATTCGGGACAGCATGGCCGGTGTAGGCACGCTGACCTACTATGATCCGCAGACTGCCGGTTATGGCGCATTGGGCCACGGGATCACCGATGTGGACACCGCGCAGCTGATGAGTCTTGGCAGCGGTTCTATTATGGAGACAACCGTCAAGGCGGTAAAGCGGGGGAGAAAGGGCGATCCCGGCGAACTGAAAGGCGATTTTACCGTGCAGCGTGATGTGGGTACGCTGACGGCCAACACCAGCGGCGGTATTTTCGGAAAGGTGGCTGACAGCGATTTTATCGGTGCGGCAAAGGCGCTTCCTGTAGCGCGAGCCGGCGAGGTCGCGTGCGGCCCTGCCACCATTCTGGCCACCGTCAGCGGGAATGAAACACGGGAATATCAGGTGGAGATCCTGCGGCTGTATGATAGCGGCCGTGATACCCGTGACCTGATGCTGAAAGTGACAGATCCGCAGCTGCTGGCGGTTACCGGCGGTATTGTACAGGGTATGAGCGGAAGCCCGATCCTGCAAAACGGGAAATTTGTGGGCGCCGTGACCCATGTGCTGCTGGATGACCCGTCCCGGGGCTACGGAATCCTAATGGAAAATATGCTGAAGATGGCTGGCTGAGGGGGGGGGATGACCATGCGCTCACTGCTGATCCGCGATACCACCCGCGAGGAGCGGGAAGAAATCGTCCGGCGGGCGCTGAGTGCCTGCGGCGGCAGCTGCGAGGGATGCAGCGGCTGCGGCAATACGGGAGGCGGCCGGACGGAGACCATCTATCAGCCCTATATTGACGGCGAAAAGGAACTCTTTCAGATCAACGAAGCGTACTCCGCAGGATGCCGCCTGATCCGCTGACGCGGCAGAGAGGGGAAAAGGGCAGGGCACATACCGTGCCCTGCCCGATCATTTATACAGTTACCACTCCAGATTTTTTTCCGTTTCCTTGCTGAAAACGTGGGCCACGTTGCCGCCGAAGATCATGTTGACCTCGCTGCCCATGGGGAAGTGGGCGGCATTGCCATTGGTGGGGACGATGACCACCACGTCGTGGCCGTTGGTGGAGATGTGCAGATGCACGGACGAGCCCATCAGCTCGCTGACATCCACCTTGCCCTTGACGCCGTCGGCGCACAGCATGATATGGTCGGGACGGATGCCCAGCACGATATCTTGCTCCTGTACGTCCTTGGCGCTGAGACGCGCCTGCTTATCATCGGCCAGCTCCACGGTGATGCCGTCCAGCGTCACAGCATAGCGGCCGTTCTGCTTGATGAGACGGGCATCGAAGAGGTTCATCTGAGGCGTGCCGATGAAGCCTGCCACAAACAGGTTGGCAGGGTGGTCGAACACCTCCTGGGGCGTGCCGATCTGCTGGATGAAGCCATCCTTCATGATCACGATACGGTCGCCCAGCGTCATGGCCTCGGTCTGGTCGTGGGTCACATAGATAAAGGTGGTGTCGATGCGCTGGCGCAGCTTGATCAGCTCGGCACGCATCTGGTTGCGCAGCTTGGCGTCCAGATTGCTCAGCGGCTCGTCCATCAGGAACACGGCAGGGTCGCGGACGATGGCGCGGCCGATGGCCACGCGCTGGCGCTGACCGCCGGACAGCGCCTTGGGCTTGCGGTCCAGATACTGGGTGATATCCAGGATCTCGGCGGCCTCCCGCACCTTCCGGTCGATCTCATCCTTGGGAGTCTTCTTCAGCTTCAGGGAGAACGCCATGTTCTCATAGACGGTCATGTGGGGGTAGAGAGCGTAGTTCTGGAACACCATGGCGATATCCCGGTCCTTCGGCTCTACATCGTTCATCAGCTTATCGCCGATCCACAGCTCGCCGGAGGTAATGTCCTCCAAACCGGCGATCATCCGCAGGGTGGTGGACTTACCGCAGCCGGAGGGGCCCACCAGCACGATGAACTCCTTGTCCGCAATCTCCAGACTGAACTGCTGAACGGCCACCACGCCCTCTTCGGTGATTTGAAGGCTGCTCTTCTTCTCTGCCGGTTCCTCGCCCTTTTTCACCTTTTTCTTCTTTTCAGTGTTGGGGTAGACCTTTTTGAGATCCTTTAATACGACCTTTGCCATAATGAATGACTGTAACCGTTCTGCCTCCGCAAGGAACGGTCTCGCAGCCGCTTTACAGCGCGCCGCCTTACGACAGGTCTCCACACTGCCGCACCGCCAGTCACAGCGGATCTTCCTCCTTTTGATATGCCGCCGCAGGCCAAGAAGTGGAGTGGCAAAGCGGCGGTTGGAATAAGACAATGTATATTTTATACGAACTTTTCCCAAATTACAAGAGGAAAAACGGAATAGCGCACAACTGCTTTTCCCTGGAAATAGTAAAAACGGGCAGCCCGGCAAAGGACCGCCCGCCTTCTCCACAACACAGAGTATAGGGATAGGATGGAACAGGGTGATGGCTGCGCGGGGGGCCGTGCAGCCATCCAAGGGATTTGAGGATAGAAAGGAAAAGTAATATGTGGAGAATTACTGCTAATAAAATACATGAAGTTACCCCATATGTAAAGCGACAGTTTTTCATTTTTATATGAAGAAATGTCATAATTGATGGTTGCATTTGCAGCAGCTTCATGGTAAGCTTTATGCTAACCTGATAATGGTAACTTAATAGAAAGGAAGCGGAGTCCATGGACAGTAAAAAGCTGGAAGCATTGGCTGCCGCCGCAGAGCAGGGCAGCTTTACCCGTGCAGCGCAGCTGCTGGGCTATACCCAGTCGGGCCTGACCCATATGATGAACAGTCTGGAACGCGAGATCGGCTTTCCGGTGCTGGTGCGCGACCGACGCGGCGTACATCTGACACCGGCGGGACAGCGGATTTTGCCGATGGTGCAGCAGTGTCTTGCCGCCAATCAGGTACTGGCGCGTGAGATTGCCATGATCAATTCCCATCAGGAGGATACGATCCGGGTCGGTTCCTATGCCAGCATTGCCATGCATTGGCTGCCAGAGCTGATTGAGCAGTTCTGCCGCCGCCACGAGGGGGTAAGGGTGGATGTGCAGATGGGCTCTGTGAAGGAGGTATATCGCTGGGTGCAGGAGGGCAAGGTGGATATGGCCTTTACCAGCCGCCAGGCGGATAGCTCGCTGGACTGGACGCCGCTGAAGCCGGATCCGCTGCTGGTGATCCTGCCCCGAAACTTTGATACCGGAGGCGCCGCCAGCCTCGATGTGCGCCGGTTGGAGGGGGAGGAATTCCTGATGCCCTCGCTGGGCTTTCGCCGGGATATCATGCGAGCGCTGGAGCGCTGCGGTGTGACGCCTGTTATTCGGGATACGCAGGTCAGCGATACTGTCATCATCTCTATGGTGGAGCATGGGCTTGGGGTCAGTATTCTCAGCCGCCTGGTATTGAAGGGCCGCTCTGACGATGTGTTGGCGCTGCCGCTGGATCCCCCCGCCGTGCGGGAGCTGGGCATTGCCACGCTGCCCAAAAAGGATCTGCGCCCATTGGTAAAACGCTTTATCAGCTTTACTGCGGAGACAGTGGATAAACTATAAAAGACTGCTTACTCGGGAGATTATTCTATGTTGACCTTTACACCTGTGACCGCTGAGGCGATGCCTCTGCTGCGGCCCTATTATGCAAGTTGTCCCTACCGGCTGTGTGAATACAGCGTCGGTGTAAAATACATGTGGCGCGGCCACCTGCATTCTGAATACGCCTTTTCTGACGGATGCCTGCTAATCCGTAACTGTATTGACGGCGTTATGCAGTTTGACTATCCCATTCCCGGTCCGGATGGGGATGTAGAAGCTGCGCTGACCGCAGTGGAAGATGAATGCCGACAAAAGGGAATCCGTCCGATCTTTTCGGTGGTGCCGGAATCCGAGGCGGGGAAATTGGCTCTGCGCTGGCCCCGTGTCACCATCACCAATGAGCGGGTGTGGAAGGATTATCTGTACCATGCAGAGGATCTTGCCCAATTCGCCGGCCGGCGCTACAGCGGCCAGCGCAACCACATCAACAAATTCAACAAAGAGCATCCAGATGCGGCGTTTATACCCCTGAGCGCGCAGGATACCGCCCTGCTGGACGCATTCTGGGCGGATTACCGGCAGGAATTTCAGAAGCAAAGCCCTGAGGCCAAGCGTGAATTGGCGCTGGCACAGGAGATGTTTACGCATCTGGACAAGGGACTTTTCCGTGCCGGCGGTCTCGTCTGGCAGGGGCGGCTGCTGGCCATCGCGCTGGCGGAAAAATGCGGCGATACGCTGGTGTGCCATATTGAAAAGGCGCTCTACTCCCATGCCGGTGTTTACCCGGCCATGGTTCAGCGCTTTGCTGCCTACTATGGGGCTGACTGCCGCTGGATCAACCGGGAGGATGACGGGCGCGATCAGGGCCTGCGTACCTCCAAGCTGCAATATCTTCCGGCGGAGCTGGGCAGCAAGATGCGCTTTGAGGTGGGCTGCGAGTTGGACGCTCTGCGCCATATCCCGGAGCTGCGTACAGCGCGTCTTACCCTCTCTCCGTTTACCGACGCGGACAAAGCCGCTTACAATACCCTGTGTCTGGACGATGCGCGGAACCGCTGGTGGGGATACGATTACCGGGATGACCTGAAAGGCGAGCTGACAGAGGATTATTTCCTGAATGTGACCCGGCAGGACTTTGAAAACCGCATTGCCATCAACTTTGCTGTCCGGCTGGAGGGCCGGTGCATCGGTGAGGTGGTGCTCTATAACGGCGATTGGCGGGGCACCATGGAGCAGGGCTGCCGCATTGCCCCTGAATATGCCGGCCACGGCTACGGAACAGAGGCCTTTGCCGCAGTGGCGGACTGGGCGCTGTATCGCCTGGGACTAAGCCGTGTGGTGGCCAAGTGCTATAAGGAGAATGCCGCGTCCGAGCGGATGCTGTCCTTTTGCATGCGGCACAGCCACGATGACGAAACATTCCGGTATTTTGAGAAAATTGTGTAAAATTGCATGAAAAGAGCAGGTGCAGGGCGAAAATCCCTGCACCTGCCTTTTTATGCTTTCAGCAGCCGGATTCGCTCTTTGTAATCCGGCAAGATCCGTGATACCTCGGCGTAAAAAGCGGGACTGTGGTCATGGTGCCGGATGTGTGCCAGCTCGTGGACCACCACATAGTCGATGGCCGCCTCCGGATAGCGCATCAGGTACAAGGAGAAGCACAGGCCGTTTTTTCCCGAGCAGCTGCCGAACCGGGTACGGGCGGCGGTGATCTTAACCGATGCGGGAACAACACCCATCAGCGCGGCATAGTGCGCCACCTTTCCCGGCAGCACTTCTCCGGCACGCTGCCGCAGGGCGGCGATTTGCGCATCTGTCAAGGGAGGATATGCCTCCTGACGGGCCTGTACCCTGGCCCGTGCCTGTTCCAGCCAAGCGGCGTGGGCCGCTGCAAAACGAGCGATCTCCGCCTCCGGCATGGCCATGGGCGCGCGCACCAGCACCCGGCCTTCCCGCGTTACCTCCAGCGCTGCCGTGCGGCGGCGGGAGCGGATAATTTCATATGCCATGCCTGCACCCTCTTTCCGGGTATCAGTATAGCACACCCCTGTACAAAAAGCAAAAGCTATGCTATGATTTATAAAAAGCTTTCAGGAGGGCTGCTCATGATGACCATCTGTCAACGGCTGCATCGGGGAGAAGATCTGCTGGTGTCCATTCGGCGTATTTGCCGGGAGCATCATATTGCTGCCGGTGTGATCCTCTCCGGGGTGGGATGCCTGTCCCGCGCCGTGCTGCGGGATGCCGATGGCGTTACATGCCGCACCGTGGAAGCCCACTGCGAGATTCTGTCGCTGATGGGGACTGTCAGCGAGGAACGGTGCCACCTGCATATCGCCCTGAGCCAACAGGGGATGGGGGCTTTCGGCGGACACCTGAAGGAAGGGTGCATCATCAATACCACCTGCGAGCTGGTAATCGGTGTGCTGGATGGCTGGCAATACGGCGTGGAGCGGGATGATATGACCGGTTATGACGAAATCATATTTGAAAGGACTGAGGCGCATGTATAACTCCACTCTCTGCTATATCGAAAATCCAAAGGGCGAATACCTGATGCTGCACCGCATCAAGAAGGAAAATGATGTAAACCACAACAAATGGGTGGGGGTAGGCGGCAAGTTCGAGGCTGACGAAAGCCCCGAAGAGTGCGTACTGCGGGAAACGCTGGAAGAAACCGGCCTGACACTGACCGAATACCGCTATCGCGGCCTGGTGACCTTTGTATCCGACCGGTGGGAGACTGAATACATGCATGTGTTTACCGCCACCGGCTGGACAGGTACGCTGCGTGAATGCAATGAGGGCGTTCTGGAGTGGATTCATAAGGATGAACTGATGACCTTGCCTCTGTGGTCTGGGGACAAACTGTTTCTGGAAAAGATTCATGACCCGGACACGCCGTTCTTTTCCATGAAGCTGTGCTATGAGGGAGAGCGGCTGGCCTATACCGCGCTTGATGGCAAAGAATTAACGGTATAATGCATGACGGCGAACAGCATATGCTGTTCGCCGTTTTTTTGGCCCTCTGCTTTTGGCGAAATAACCAAAGAAGATTCTGAAAACTGTTGGAGTCACCAAAATTATCCAAACTGCATTGACACGCCCTGTGAAAGTTGTTAGTATTATATCGCTTGGTATTGAAAACGTTTTCGGTAACGTTACCGGGATCGTTGCCAAACGCATCATAAGTAGGAGGGACCAGCGTGACCATCAAGGATATCGCCCGCATCAGCGGCGTCAGTATCACCACGGTCTCCCGTGTGCTCAACAACCGCCCCGACGTCAGCGATGAAAGCCGCCGCCGCGTGCTGGAAGTGATCGAGAACAACAACTATATCCCCAACAATTCCGCCCGCGATCTGGTCAGAACCCGATCCGATGCCATCGGCCTGATGGTGCGCGGCGTGTCCAATCCGTTCTATACCGATATCATTCGCGCCGCAGAAGAGGCCATCACCGCCCGGGGCTATACCATGGTCATGCAGCAGATCGGCGCCTGCGACGATGAGCTGAAGCGCGCCGCCATCATGGAGCGGGAAAAACGCCTGCGGGGCATAATCCTTCTGGGAGGCCGATTCGACTATACCGCCGCGGATCTGGCGATGCTGAATATTCCGTTTGTGTGCTGCTCCTTTGCCAACCATTACGGTACGCTGGATCCGGCCGACTACTCCTCGGTGTCCATTCCCGATAAAGAGACCGCCTATCAGGCGGTGCGCTATCTGATCGACAGCGGCCACCGCCGGATTGCCGCCCTGATTACCAGTCCTGATGACCGCTCGATCAGCCAGCTGCGGTATGAGGGCTATGTGCAGGCGCTGCGTGAAGCGGCTCTTCCGATAGAGCCTTCGCTGGTGATCTGTACGGATACCTTCAATATTCAGGGTGCCTACCGGGCTATGAACAGCGCACTGGATAACGGCACTGCGTTTACAGCGGTGTTTGCCATCTCGGACAACATGGCCATCGGCGCCATGCGGGCCTTGCGTGAGCATGGCCGCGCCATACCGGACGGCTGCTCGGTGATCGCCATCGACGGCATTGAGGTGTCTGATTATATTGATCCTCCCCTCACTACGCTGTGCCAGCCTATGGAGGAGATGGGACACCACAGTGCGGAGATTTTGCTGGATATGGTGGAAAAGCACGGTGGGAACCGCCATGAGACGCTGCCCACCCGGCTGCGGCTCGGCGCCAGCGTGAAAAAGCTGGTTTGAAACGTTTTTTACAGTGTATACTGTGAAAATAAAATCTTAAAAAGGAGATCAATCAACATGAAAAAGTTTCTTGCACTGATTCTTGCTTTGGTAATGGCTCTGTCTCTGGTCGCCTGCGGCGAGCAGAAGCAGCCCGATGCCGACCCCAACGAGGGCGGCGATGCCGCTGCCGGCAAAGTATTCTACCTGAACTTCAAGCCCGAACAGGATGAGGATTGGCAGAATCTGGCCAAGGCTTACACCGAGGAGACCGGTGTGCCCGTCACCGTGGTGACCGCTGCCTCCGGTACTTATGAGGAGACCCTGATGGCCGACATGGCCAAGACCGATGCGCCTACCCTGTTCCAGGTGAACGGCCCCGTGGGTCTGGCCAACTGGAAGGATTACTGCTATGACCTGAGCGGCTCCGCCGTGTACGGCGAGCTGACCAGCGATGACTTCGCCCTGAAAGAGGACGGCACCGTTTACGGCATCGCTTACGTCATCGAGTCCTATGGCCTGATCGTTAACAAGACTCTGCTGGAGAAGGCCGGCTACACCATCGACGATATCCAGTCCTTTGCCGATCTGAAGAAGGTTGCCGAGGATATCACCGCCCGCAAGGACGAACTGGGCTTTGCCGCTTTTACCTCCACCGGTATGGAATCCAGCTCTGACTGGCGCTTCAAGACCCATCTGGCCAACCTGCCCATCTACTTTGAGTATCAGGCTGACGGCATCGGCACCACCGAGGCCATCAAGGGCACCTATCTGGACAACTACAAGAACATCTTCGACCTGTATATCAACAACAGCACCTGCGCTCCTAAGGATCTGGCCGGCAAGACCGGCACCGACGCTGAGAACGAGTTCCTGAACGGTGAGGCCGTGTTCTTCCAGAACGGTTCTTGGGAGTATAGCGCGCTGTCCGCCAAGTACAGCGACGATGAGATGGCCATGATCCCCATCTACATCGGCGTGGGCGACGAGGCCAAGCAGGGCCTGTGCACCGGCACCGAGAACTACTGGTGCGTCAACAAGGACGCCAGCGAAGAGGATATCAAGGCGACGCTGGACTTTATGTACTGGTGTGTCACCTCTGATAAGGGCACCGAGGCTATGGCCAATGACATGGGCTTCGTGATCCCCTTCAAGGGCGCTCTGGAATCCAAGAACCTGTTCGTGAAGCAGGATAAGGAAATGACCGCCGCCGGCAAGACCCCCGTGTCCTGGAACTTCCCCACCATGCCCTCTGAGGAGTGGAAGAACGGCGTTGGCTCCGCGCTGACCGCCTATGCCGCCGGTACCGGCGACTGGGATGCCGTCAAGGCCGCCTTTGTGGATGGCTGGGCTTCCGAGTACGCAATGAAGTAATCGCACCCTTTGATGCTTGCTGTGGGGTGGGCATATTGCCCGCCCCACAGTTCCCACATATCGGCCCATACCTGTGTGTCTCCCGGGGATATAGAGGTATGCGCCGAAAAATACAGTTGACCGGAGGTATCGCTCATGCAGAAAAACATTCGCAAGTACTGGCCTATTTTTCTTCTGCCCACGCTGGCAGCCTTCCTGATCGGGTTTGTGATCCCGTTCTGCCAAGGATTGTATCTGTCCCTGTGCAAATTTACCACCATCAACAAGGCGACCTTTGTTGGCTTTTCCAATTATGTGAAAGCCTTTCAGGATCAGCTGTTTGCCAATGCCTTCTGGTTTACGGCCAAGTTCACCGTGGTGTCAACGCTCCTTATCAATATACTGGCGCTGGGAATTGCCCTGCTGTTGACCCGGAATATCAAGGGCACCACAGCCTTCCGCACGGTGTTCTTCATGCCCAACCTGATCGGCGGCATTGTGCTGGGCTATATCTGGCAGATCCTGCTCAACTGTGTGCTTTCCCTGCTGGGTAAGCCGCTCCTGTCTCTGGACGCTACCTATGGCTATTGGGGACTGATTATACTGATGTGCTGGCAGCAGATCGGTTACATGATGATCATTTATATTGCGGGTCTGCAATCCATTCCCAACGACTATATCGAGGCGGCATATATTGACGGCGCTACGCCGTGGCAGACCTTCTGGAAGGTAAAGCTTCCCAATCTGATGCCCTCTATCACCATCTGCATGTTCCTGACGCTGACCAACTCCTTCAAGCTGTTTGACCAGAATCTGGCGCTGACCGGCGGTGAACCGGCACATGCCTCAGAGATGCTGGCGCTGAATATCTATCAGACATTCTATGTCCGCTCCGGTCCTCAGTGGAAGGGCATCGGCCAGGCGAAGGCTGTGTTGTTCTGCATTCTGGTGATTGCCATTTCCAGCCTGCAACTGAAGCTGACGAAATCCAAGGAGGTGCAGCAGTAATGAAAAAACGCAGCCGCGTCGTTAACGGTATCTGGGCGGCGGTACTGGCCGTTCTCAGCCTTGCCTGGATCTATCCCATTATTATGGTAATCAGCAACTCCTTCAAAAAGGAGAATGCCATCAGCACCAAGACCGCCTTCCAATTTCCTGACGCTGAGAGCTTTGCCGGGTTTGATAATTTTGCCAATGCCATCGGCTCCAAGGGCTTTCTGGCAGCCTTTTTCAACAGCCTGCTCATCTCTGTCTCTTCCGTGCTGCTGATCCTGCTGTGCTGCTCCATGTGCGCATGGTTTATTACCCGCGTCAACACGAAAATTACCAAGTTCTGCTATTTTCTCTTTGTGTTTTCCATGGTTGTCCCTTTCCAGATGCTGATGTTTACATTGGCCAACCTGACGGATAAAACGCACTTGAATACACCCTTCAACCTCTGCATTGTCTATCTGGGCTTTGGCGCGGGGCTGGCGGTGTTCATGTTCTGCGGCTTTATGAAGTCTATTCCATTGGAGATTGAGGAAGCGGCCATGATTGATGGCTGCGGCCCCCTCCGCACCTTTTTCCTTGTGGTGCTCCCTATGCTCAAGCCTACGCTGGTCAGCGTCGGTATTCTGGAGACCATGTGGGTGTGGAACGACTATCTGCTGCCCTATCTGGTGCTGGATCGCACAAAGTACATGACCATTCCCATTCTGGTACAGTACTTCCGCGGCGGTTACGGCAAGGTGGAAATGGGCCCCATGATGGCCTGTATCGTGCTGACGATTCTGCCCATCATTATTGTCTATATTCTGGGCCAGAAGCATATTATCAAGGGCGTGGCGGCCGGCGCCGTCAAGGGCTAACGCATCCGGCAGGAAAGCAGATGACTCTGCTTCCAAAAAGCTGACGGTTCGCTGGGTGCCTTTGATACTTGCCGGGCCGAGAGGTATTTTTGCCACGTCCACGCCGCATCAAAAAATGGTAGAACCGCTTCGCAGCTGCGGGCGCGAACGCTGCGTTTGCCTGTTTTCGACCATCCACAGTGTGGGGCAGGAACTGCCCCACACTTGTATCGTACCATAACAAATATCATTCTGAATTGAGAGAAGAATTACTATTATGAAACGTTCCAGTGGTATTTTGCTTGCCATCTCCTCCTTGCCCTCTCCCTACGGCATCGGCACATTGGGTAAGGCGGCCTATGATTTTGCTGATTTTCTCCACGCCGCCGGCCAGAAATACTGGCAGATGCTGCCTCTTGGTCCTACCAGTTACGGAGATTCCCCCTATCAGAGCTTTTCCACCTTTGCCGGTAATCCCTATTTTATCGATCTGGATATGCTGCTTGACGACGGATTGCTGAAAAAGAGCGAAGTTGCCAAGTGTCAGTGGGGTACCGAGCCACGGTATGTGGACTACGGCAAGATCTACGAAAGCCGTTTCAAGGTGCTGGCCATTGCCAAAAAGCGGGGCTGGCAGCGGGATGCCGAGGCGGTGGCCGCCTTCCGGCAGGAGAATAGCCGCTGGCTGGAGGATTATGCCCTCTACATGGCCTGCAAGCGTCATTTCGGTATGAAGTCATGGACGCAGTGGCCTGACCAGGCGCTGCGCCTGCGAAAAACGCCGGAGGTGCTGGAGCAGTACCGTACCCAGCTGCGGGAGGATGTAGAACTGTTTATCTATATCCAGTTTCTGTTTTTCCGCCAGTGGACGGCCCTGAGGACGTATCTGCACAAGCTGGATATTCAGGTGATCGGCGACCTGCCTATTTATGTGCCTCTGGACAGCGCCGACGTGTGGGCCGAGCCCCAGTTTTTCCAGATGGATGCGCAATGTATTCCCACCGCTGTCAGCGGCGTGCCGCCTGATTATTTCAGCGAGGACGGCCAGCTCTGGGGAACGCCGCTGTATCGCTGGGAGGCCATGCAGGCGGACGGTTACGGCTGGTGGATCCGCCGCATCGACGGCGCCGGTAAGCTGTATGACGTGATCCGCATCGATCACTTCCGGGGACTGGATACCTATTGGGCCGTCCCCTACGGCGAGACGACTGCCCGCAACGGCCAATGGTGTCAGGGGCCCGGCATGTCGCTGGTCAGCGCGCTGACCGGCTGGTTCCCCCAGATGGAGTTCATTGCTGAGGACTTGGGCTATCCTACGCCCAGTGTGCAGCAGCTGCTCCACGATTCCGGCTGGCCCGGCATGAAGGTGCTGGAATTTGCCTTTGACTCACGGGACACCAGCAACTACCTGCCCCACACCTATCCCCGCCATTGTGTGTGCTACACCGGTACCCACGACAACAGTCCGCTGGCGCTGTGGCGGCAGGAAGCCTCCGGCGAGGATATCGCCTATGCCCGGCGCTATCTGGGGCTCAATGAAGAGGAAGGCTTCCATTGGGGTGTCCTGCGTGGCGGACAGAGCAGCGTGGCTGACCTGTTCGTGGCGCAGATGCAGGATTATCTGGGGCTGGGTCAGTTCCACCGCATGAATACCCCCGGCATTCCCGAAGGAAACTGGCAGTGGCGTCTGCTGCCCGGTGAGCTGACACCGGCGCTGGCGGAGAAGATCTACAGCATGACCCTGATGTATGGTCGTACCCAGCGCCGCAGTGCGGAAAACGAACAAGCACAGAAAGACAGGGAAAAGAAAACGGCTTCTGCACCCAATGTACAGAAATAAACAGCGTTCTTTTCGATCTCTGCCGGCAGCTATATAAAAGCGCACGGCGAATCGATTGACCAATCCGAAAAGGACCGGCCACAGCTCTTTGCCAAAGAGCTGTGGCCGGCTTTTTACTTGCTATGGAGCCTTTCGGTAGACGCCGTGACGGCCAAAAAGGTCTTGTTGAGGGAAAGCTGGTTCGCAGAGACAGACTACTTGATTTTTTATCGAAAAGCCCCTATAATGAAAATACTTTAGGCAAAATGAGCGCTTATCTTTTGTCGCAACGGTCTCGTGATGGTGGAGTAAGAGGAGGGGGTTACCGTGCAAAGACAGGATCTTTTGGCCGCGCTGCGCCGGGGTATGCCGCTGACGCTGCGCCAGCAAATCATGCTGACACTGCAGCTAAGTATTCCGGCAATTCTGGCGCAGATATCCTCAATCGTCATGCAGTATATTGATGCCTCCATGGTGGGACAGCTGGGAAAGGAGGCTTCCGCCTCTATCGGACTGGTCTCCGCCAGCACATGGCTGATGGGGGGGCTTTGCCGGGCGCTGGTGGTGGGGTTTTCCGTTATGGTGGCCCAGCGTATCGGCGCCGGAGAGGATGCCGATGCGCGAAATCTTACCAAGCAGGCGCTGCTGAGCGGCATGGCTTTTGGCCTGCTGCTGGCGGGGCTGGGCGCGGCCATTGCGGGGGCGCTGCCCGTCTGGCTCCACGCTGACCCTGCCATTTGCGGTGATGCCACCGACTATTTTTTGATTTTTGCCCTGTCACTGCCGGCGGTGCAGCTCAATCAGCTTGCGGCTGGACTTCTGCAGGCCAGCGGCAATATGCGCACACCCAGCATTCTGATGGTGGTGATGTGTGCGCTGGATGTGGTATTTAACCTTCTGCTGATCTTTCCCGGCTGCCGTCTGGGCGGGATCACGGTGCCCGGCGCCGGAATGGGCGTGGCCGGTGCGGCGCTGGGAACGGCACTGTCCGAAGTGGTGGTGACACTGGTGCTGTGTGTGCTGCTGCTGCGCTCACCGTTGCTGGGCCTGCGGCGCGGAGAGCGGCTGAAGCTGATTCCTGCGCAGCTGCTGCGCGCTGTTCGCCTGGGCGTTCCGGTGGCGATCGAGCAGGTGGTGATGTCCGGCGCACAGGTGGCAACGATGCGCATTATTGCGCCGCTGGGAACGGTATCCATTGCGGCAAATTCCTTCGCGGTTACGGCGGAGGCTCTTTGCTATATGCCGGGCTTTGGCGTACAGAGTGCCGCCGTCACGGCCATTGGCCAGAGCATCGGCGCCAAACGCAGGGATATGGCTGTCCGGCTTGGGTGGGTAACCGTGCTGCTGGGGATGAGCATCATGCTGGCGGCCGCCTCCCTTATGTATCTGCTGGCGCCGTGGATCATCGGTCTGCTCAGCCCGGACGCTGAGGTAGTGGCGCTGGCTACGCAGGTGCTGCGCATCGTGGTGTTTGCCGAGCCGCTGTTTGGCGCTGCGATTGTCTGTACCGGTGTTTTTCAGGGAGCTGGCAGTTCCTTGCTCAGCTCTGTGCTGAATTTCGCCAGCATGTGGGGGGTACGTATTACGCTGACCCTGCTTCTGGTGTCTCGGATGGGCTTGCAGGGCGCTTGGATCGCCATGTGTATTGAGCTGTGCTTCCGCGGAGTGCTGTTTCTTTTCTTCCTATGGCGCGGAAAATGGCTGACACAGCGGAGTTCCCTTTGATACGGCGCTTTTTCAGATCCTTGGCTTGACATTCCGTTGGCTTTTCGGAAGAATGAAGAGAATTATCACGGGGAGAGGAACTATCATGGACGAACGCAAAGCCACTATTGCCAGCAACCTGATCCGGCTGCGTCTGGCTGCCGGTATGACACAGGCAGAGCTGGGCGAAAAACTGAATTATTCAGACAAGGCCATCTCCAAGTGGGAGCGGGGCGATGTGACAACAGATGTGTTCGTTCTGATGCAGATCGCGGAGGTATTCGGCGTAGATGTGGACTATCTGCTCAAGCCCCACAATGAGATTGAGCCGGTGATCTACACACGGGCGGACAGCGGGTCCTATACCACAGATATGATCACACTGGTGACGCTTTTGGGGATCTGGACAATGGCGCTGTTTGTTTTTGTGATATTGTGGATTTGCGGTATGGTTGTGTGGCTGGTATTTGTTTACGCCGTGCCGGTATCACTGGTCACGCTGCTGGTGCTGAATTCCGTCTGGAACAACGGGCGGAAGAACCGTTTTATTATTGCGGCGCTGGTGCTCAGCATCATTGCCACCGTATATCTGACGTTCCTCGAGCGCAATTTCTGGCAGCTGTTCATTCTGGCAATCCCCAGCTTGCTGCTTGTGTTTTTGGGAGCGCGTATCGGCAAAAAACGTTAAAAATCGGAACTCTACGGTTTGTAGAATCGCGGAATCAAGCAGTAGAGCGGCGGAATAAAAGCCGTAGATTGGCTTTTTGACGTGCTTGCGATATACTGAATGCGCAGTCCCATAGGGACTGCGCATGATTTTTTCGATTGGAGGATATAGACATGGCGTCTTATGCACTGACCTGCTGCTCTACAGCCGATCTTACCAACGAGCACTTTGCGGCCCGTGATATTCAATATGCCTGCTTTCACTTTACGCTCAACGGTGAGACTTATCCGGACGATCTGGGGCGCTCTATTCCGTTTCCGATTTTCTATAAGGCAATGGCCGATGGTGCGGAAACCAGCACCTCACAGGTGAATATCTCCCAGTATCTGGAGCTGTTTACCCCGATTCTGGAAAGCGGCCGGGACATTCTGCACGTCTGCCTCTCTTCCGGGCTGTCCGGCACCTACAATTCTGCTACCAGTGCTGCGCTGATTGCCCGCGAGCAGTTTCCTGACCGGAAGATCTATATCGTGGACTCATTGGGAGCCTCCTCCGGCTACGGCCTGATCATGGAGACGCTGGCTGACCTGCGGGACGGCGGCATGGATATTGACACGCTGCACCAGTGGATTGAGGAGAATAAGCTGCGGATGAACCACTGGTTCTTCTCCACTGACCTGAGTTTCTATGTGAAGGGTGGCCGCATCTCCAAAACCGCAGGCTTTATCGGCGGCGTACTGGGTATCTGCCCGCTGCTGAATATGGATGAGCAGGGACACCTTATTCCCAGAGCCAAGATCCGCTCCAAGAAGAAGGTCATTCAGGAGATGCTGCTGCGGATGGAGCAGTATGCTGACAACGGACTTGACTACGACGGAAAATGCTTCATCTCTCAGTCCGAGTGCTATGATGACGCCCGGACGCTGGCCGACCTTATCGAGGCAAAGTTCCCCAAGCTTAACGGAAAAGTGGAGATCAACTATGTGGGCACCACCATCGGCAGCCACACCGGACCGGGCACTGTGGCGCTGTTTTTCTGGGGACGTGACAGAAAGCTTCCGCTGCTTTGATTTGGCTTTTTGTGTCCACTTTGTCTGAGAAGGCAGTGCGCCGGTTATAAAAAGGAGTTGGCCGCTCTCACTGAGCCTGTCCGCAGACCCCCGTATACATCGGTATGCGGGGGTCTTTTGCGCTTTTTCATGTGTTATCCCTGCCGATCGGACTTCTGTGCAGAATCCGCATCAGCCGCTTGCCGTTAAAGGGAATCAGGGGATAAAGATATCCCTTGCCCACTACCGGCTTTGTGGAGGCGATCAGGGCCACCACACCCACAACGCCGGCGCTGAAGCCCCACCAGTCCCACAGCCAGATCAATAGCAGCAGCGCCATCCGCATCAGCTTGCAGGCGTAGCCCATCTCGTAGCTGTGCTGGGCGTAGCCTGCCACTGCCACAAAGGCCATATACACCAGGACCTCCGGCACCAGCCAGCGGGCCTGCACCGCGAAATCCCCCAAGATCAGTGCGCCCAGCATACTGAAGGAATTGCTCAGCGCGTCCGGAGTGTTCAGCGAGGCCAGCTTTAAAATATCCACGATCAGCTCCACCAGCAAAAGCTGTACGATCAGCGGAACGAAATACTCGTCCTCGATCAGAAGAAATTCCAGCTCCTGCGGCAATATGTCGCCGTTCTTGACCAGCAGATACCACAGCGGCGTGATAAACACCGTCAGAAACAGCACCACCAGCCGCACGATGCGCAGATAGGTGCCGATCAGCGGGGGAAAATAGTAGTCGTTGATCTCCTCGGCGAAGCTGAAAAGCGTGGTTGGCAGCAGCATCGCCGAGGGTGTATTGTCGATCAGCAGCAAAATGCTGCCCTCCATGATACTGGCGGTGGCCACATCGGGCCGCTCAGTGTATCGGATTTTCGGAAACGGATTCCACCACTGGCGGGGGACAATGCACTCCGCGATGGATTCCTGACTGATGGAGACTGACCGCACATCGATATGCGCCAGCTTTTGCCGCAGCTGCCGCAGGTGCTGCTCGTTGGCCTCGCCCGCCATATACACAAGGGCCACATCCGTCTGTGAGCGGCCGCCTACCTGATGGCGCTCCAATGTCAGTGCCGGGTCGCGGATGCGCCGCCGCAGCAGAGCGGCGTTGGCCATGATGCTCTCCACAAAGCCGTCATGGCTGCCGCGCAGCACCTTGCTGGTATCCGGCTCTTCCACACTGCGGGTGGGGTATTCCTTGGCGTCCATCAGCACGCCGCCGTCGTAACCGTCAATCACCAGCAGCGTTTTTCCGGCGAAAACCCCCACCACCATTTTTCGCACATCCGTTTCCGCGGCCGCATCCGGTATGGTGACATAAGCGGCGAGAAAGGAAGCCAGCTCCGGGATGTCCTTCAGGCTGCCGATGGCCAGCAGCCGGCCGATCATCCGCTCGATCAGACTGTCCTCGGCATAGCCGTTCACCACCCACAATTTTGCCCGCCGTCCGCCAACCTGAAGCACGCGCCCCACCATATCAAAGTTCCGCCCCACGCCCAGCAGGTCGTCCAGCTGGGCTGTCCGGGTGTTAAAGTCTACCATGTTCATCCCCCTTTTTCCGTATTATGGGAGGACAAAGAGCGGATTATGCAGCTACAAAGCAAGAAAATAAAGCCCTCATCGGCAGCTTATGATAAGCTGCTGATGAGGGCTTAAAAGGTTGTGATAGAGTTATTGAGCCTGCTTCAGCGCTTCTGTCAGCGCCTTGGAGAGCTGGTCGGGGCAGGAGGTGGGCTTTCCGCCGCAGGAAATGCCCTGCATCCGCGCAATGGCATCGGAGGCCTTCATACCCTTGACAAGGTGAGAAATGCCCTGCAGATTGCCGTCGCAGCCACCCTCGATCCGAACATCCTTAATGATGCCATCCTCCAGCTCCACCGTCATAAGGCGGGAGCAAACACCCTTGGGCGTAAATGTGTAAGTCATATCAGATTTTCTCCTTTTTATCAGTTTTCCGGTACCGGCAGTACCAGCACGTCGCGGCGCTGCCGCAGCGCGTATTCAATCGTATAGCGTGTGCCGCCGGGGCTTCCGTCATGCACGGCCAGCAGCAGCTGACTGTGATCCACCATATAGCGGTTGCGCCGATGCATGCAGCCGGCGTCGTATTTCTCCTGCACCACCGTGCGGTAATTGCACAGTGCCAGCAGATCCTGATAGCGGACCTGCTGATCCGCTGTCCAGCCGCTGCTCTGGCTCAGACAGGGAATTGCGGCTTCCACCGTAATATCCTGTACCCTGTCCCGCAGGCGTAAAACTTCTTCACAGAAGTAAGTGTCGCAGCCACGGGCCATACCGCAAATGAAGTGACGATAGCCATCGTCATAGGCCTTTTCTACCAGCTGGCGGATATCGGCCTTCAGCGCCACACAGCGCTCATCCCGCTCGTTTTCGCCCCAAGGCAGTTTTTCAGGACGGTGGCCTGAAAAGCTACAGCTGATCTGCGGCGCGCGCATACGGATCGCCTCCCTCTGTGATTGATCCCATACCGGATTCAAGGCTGCGGTGCGAAAAGCGTATGCTGTCAGTACAGACCGTGCAGCGCATCAGCAATACCACCCAGCAGATCGTCCAGAACATCATCCGTTACATCGTTGTCCTCAGTGTCGGAATCATCCTCATCTGTCCAACCGGGAGGGAGAGCGGTTCCGTCGCCGCCGATGGGATTGCCCCATTGGACATAATCGCTGTCCTCGGCCACAATGTCGGGGAAGTCGGCAAAGTAGTCGCGGGAATAGTTCAGCATACTGCTGCCATCGTGCATGGTGCACATGCCCTGCGGCTGGTTGTCCACCGCCACCCATTCGGTACGGACACGGCTGCCGCGGGGATCCTGTTCGCACAGGTTGGTGGCCAGCATACCACTGTCGGCACAGACGTTGACCTGCACCAGATCACTGGAGGAGAAGAAGCTCTTGTTCTCAAGCCCGGCATGGATCTGGGACATAACCTTGTTCCACAGTGCGGTGGCAGGGTTGACGCCGCCGGAGGAAACGCGGCTGTTGCTCTCGTAGCCTACCCAGCAGGCAGCGACATAGTAGGGGCTGTAGCCCACGAAATAACGGTCGCGCAGGTCATTGGTCGTACCGGTTTTGCCGGCCAGCGTCATGCCGCTGAAGGCGGCGGCACTGCCGGTGCCCCGAGTGACCACATCCTGCAGGATGCTGTTCATCAGTGCGGCGGTGCTGGATTTCATGGCAACATTGGACTTGATCTCATTTTCCAGAACCACATTGCCCTCGCTGTCCTCCACCCGAGTGAAGGTACGGGGGCGGGTATAAATGCCCTCGTTGACGAAGGCGCCGTAGGCGGCAGCCATCTCCTCTGTGGTGACACCGCGGGCATAGCCGCCCAGCGCCATGGCGCCCACCTGCTCGCTGTCGGCCTGCGTAAGGGTGGTAAAGCCGAGACGGCTGGTCATAAAGTCATAGGAATTCCATGTGCCCAGCATCATATTCACCCGCACGGCGCAGGTGTTCAGGGATTTGACCAGTGCGGTGCGCACAGTGGCCAGACCCATAAAGCGACCGTTGTCATTCTTGGGATAAGGCGTGTCGTTGAGCAGCATTGCGGGGAAGTCGTCAATGGTGGATGCGCCGGTGATGACACCCTGATCCAGCGCCGGGGCATAGGTGCTGATGGGCTTGGCGGCGGAGCCGCAGGGACGAACGGAGGTAGCCCAGTTCCAGCCCCGGTCTGCTGTCTTGGTACCGGTACCGCCCACCATGGCCACCACATAGCCGGTATAGGGATCCATGACGGTGATGGCGCCTTGCAGCTGCTCGGTCTCGCCCTTGCTGTTGGTGCGGGTGTAGGGGGTGTTGCTGAGATCCTCAAAGACGCTCTCGGCAATCTTCTGATACTCGTAATTCTGCGTGGTGTAGATCTTATAGCCCTTGCTGAACAAGGCGGTCTGGGCAGTGGCGTAGTCGTAACCGTACTCGTCCATCAGCGCTTCGATCACGTCCTCGATCAGAGCATCGGTAAAATAGGAGTTGCGCGCCCTGTAGTTGGTCACGGCCTCCACCGCTTTTTCATCGTCTGCTTCGTCCTGTGAGGCCTGTGTCGCCACGGTATTGCCGTAGTAATTGCCGGTGTTGCTGTAGCCGTTGGTGAAGATGACCTCTTCGGCCTTGGCGGCATCGTATTCCTGCTGGGAGATCTTTCCCTGATCCAGCATGGCATCCAGCACCAACAGCTCACGCGAGCGGTTCTGCTCGCGGCTCCATTCGCCCTCGAAGGGGCCGAATTGGGAGGGGTTATTGGTGATGGCAATCAGACTGGCGCACTGAGCCAGCGTCAGCTCGCTGACGCTTTTGCCAAAATAAGTGCGGGAGGCAGCCTCGACACCGTAGCAGGATTGCCCCATATAAATACGGTTGAGATAGGCCTCCAGAATCTGGTTTTTATCATACCGCTTTTCCAGCTCCAGTGCGCGATAGATTTCCGTCACCTTACGCTTGACGGTATTCTGGTTGTCACCGGTCACGTTTTTGATCAGCTGCTGGGTGATGGTGGAGCCGCCCTGTACGCCTCGGCCTGTCAGGGTACTGAGGATGGCGCGCACCGTACCCCTGAAGTCCACGCCATGATGTGTCATAAAGCGCCTGTCCTCAATCGCCACGGCGGCATCCTGCAAATACTTGGGAATCGTGTCCAGACTGCTCCAGATGCGGTTCTCGCCGTCACTGTACAGGGTCTGGTACATGACCCACTCATCGGTCTTGGCGTCCAGATAGTAAAGCTCAGTGGAGACCTTGGTCTCCAACTCATCAATGTAGACCTCCACATGACCCTTTAAAGATGTATTGATCCATGTCATGAAGATCCCGATGAAGATGGCAATGGTCAGAGCCATCACCAGAAGAATGGTGCCGATGGTGCGGCCGGCGCGGCCTTTTTTGCGGGGCTTGACCGTCTGCTCCGCTGCGTCTGCCTTCATCTGACCGGCGCTCTGCTGTGGCCGGCCAAACAGGCTGCGGCGTTTCTTCGGATTGTCACTCATAACAGGGCACCTCCTTTTCTGTTTGTTATTTGCGATATACCGGATGGCAGAAAGATTCTGTGCCGTGCGGTACACATACTAGCCCATTTTCATGGTATTTTAATATTGTACCACATCTGTCAAATGTTAAAAACACCTGTTTTTAACAAATTTCTGCCAAAAACAGGCGAATTAGCGGCGATAACTGCCCGTTCTGCTGATTTTTCTGCCGATACAAGCCAAAAATTCACGCGGCGGCGCTTGCATTTTCGTGGAGGATAGGGTACAATATGCCACACAAAACAAATAAAATCCCAAAGGAGGCGGCAGACATGAGCGAAGATTTCGGCCCCAATTTCATCACCCTGACCGATGAGGACGGCAACGAGTTTGAACTGGAATATATTGATGCGCTGGAGCTGGACGGCCAGACCTATATGGCTTTCTTTCCTGCGGTGGAGGAGGATGAGGCCGAAGAGGAAGATCTGGGTCTGGTGATCCTGAAGTCCATCATGGTGGATGGAGAGGAACAGCTCTCCACGCTGGACAGCGACGAGGAGATTGAACGGGTTTATGATCTGTTCATGGAACAGCTCCTGGCAGACGAGGAAGAAGATTCCTGAAAAAAAGAGCAAATTTCTCTTTTCTTTTTCATTCGGACGTGGTATACTACCCACAGGGCAGGGGCAAAACCCTTTGCCGCACAAACGATGTATACGGGTCTTTTTTATCCTCACATCTTGTTATAGGGGATGTCGGATCAGCAAGTGGTTTGCAGGCCTCCCGGCTGCCGTTTGCGGCTGGATGGTGGAAGCAGTAAAGCAAGCTGGAGACAACCCACCTGCTAGGAAACGGTGCAGGTTATAACTTGGCCCGATGCAATGGAGAAGCAGCCGCAAGGCTGCTTCTCTCATTTTATCTGCAACTACATAGAAAAAGGCCGCCTGCTGATGTGATGCGCATCGCGATAGGACGTTTTGCCGGCCTTTCCAAAATATAATGCTTGCACAATTAGCAAAACTACTGTATAATAGCTAGGTATTTTACAACCAAGGGCGTATTGCGCCTATCACTTGAGAGGAATGAAAACCAATGAGTGCATCCAGAGAAAAGAAAAACCGTCAGGAGCTGGCCGCGCAAGGCCATGTGGATCCCAAGGCGGAGCGCGCAGCCAAGGAAGCGGCTGAGCAGAAAAAGAGCCGGCGCCTCTATGGCGGTATTGCCGTTTTATTTGTGATTGTGGCCGCCGTGGTGCTGCTGTATAACTCCGGCATTTTCCAGCGCCGTGCCACGGCTGTGACGGTGGATGGAAAAGACTTTACCGCCGCAGAGGTGGATTACTATTATTATAGTGCGCTGAATTCCATCAGCAGGTCTCAGTATGCCAACTATTTCGGGCTGGATGCCAGCACTTCACTGAAGGATCAGAACCTTAACGCCATGGCCAAGATGATTCTGGGCGTTACGGACGAGGAAGAGATCAGCTGGGATCAGTACCTGAAGAATATAGCAAAAGAGAATCTGACCCAGTCCTATCTGCTGAGTGAAAAGGCAAAGGCTGATGGTGCCGCCGCGCACGAGGATGAACTGCAGGCAACGCTGGATGAGATTACCAGCTATGCAAAAAAGAATGGCATGAGCCTGTCCGGCTATCTCAAGCGGGTGTATGGCTCCAATATGACGGTGGATACCTTTAAGAAGCTGTATCAGATGGACGATCTGGCTTCCCACTATCAGCAGGATTATATCGATAGCCTGTCCTATACGGATGCAGAGCTGGAGGACTGCTATGAGGCGGACAAGAACGCCTTTGATGCGGCGGATTATGAGTATATCTCCTTTAAGGCCACGGCTTCCGGCACCACGGATGCCAACGGCAATACGGTGGAGCCTACGGACGAACAGGAAGCAGCTGCCAAAAAGGCGGCTGAGGAAGCGGCACAGGATGCTGCTGCCCGCTTTGCCGCCGGCGAGTCTTTGGAGGATATCGCTGCCAGCTATGAAGATATCGCTTCCTATGCCCATCAGGAAGAGGGAACCTATGCCGAAACCGACCTGGTGAATTGGGTGTTTGACGCATCTCGCACGGAAGGCGAGAGCGGTACGGTGGTTACTGATTCCAACATCTATTTTGCTGTGTTCCACTCCCGCGCACGTCAGGACTATCTGACGGTGAATGTGCGCCACATTCTCTTTGAGGTGGATAGTTCCGATCTGGACAAGACGGCCGATACCTATGATGCGGATCTGGCCAAGCTGAAGGAGACTGCCCACAATGACGCGGAAAAGGCACTGAAGGAATGGCAGGACGGCGGCGCTACCGCAGAACTGTTTGCCCAGTTGGCTGAGGAGCTGTCCGGCGACGGCGGCAGCGCGACCAACGGCGGCCTGTACACCGGCTTGAACAAGAACACCAACTTTGTGCCGGAGTTCTTGAACTGGTGCTTTGCCGATGGCCGCAAGCAGGGTGACGCCGGTGTGATCGACAGCACCTACGGCAGCCACGTCATGTATCTGGACAGCTTTGGTGATCCCTATTGGAAGACGATGGCTGAGACCTCGCTGAAGAATGGAGACTACAGCGATTGGCTGGCTGAGCAGACCGCTGCGGAAACGGTTACGGAAGGCTCCGGCATGAAGTACGTCGGCTTCTGATTACCATGATGTATGACAAGGGACCGGCATGCCGCCGGTCCCTTGCTGTGTAATAAAGAGGAAAACCATGTACGAAGAGTTTTTGAGAACGGAAATGATGCTGGGCGGGGAAGCACTGGGCCGACTGCGCCGCTGTCATGTGGCCGTATTCGGCCTGGGCGGTGTTGGCAGCTATGCGGCCGAGGCGCTGTGCCGCGCCGGGATCGGAGAGCTGACGCTGATTGACGGTGATACCCTCTCCGTCAGCAACATCAACCGCCAGCTGTATGCGCTCCACTCCACGGTGGGTATGGCCAAAGCGGAGGCTGCCGCCGCACGCTGCCGGGATATCTGCCCTGAGACAAGGGTGCATCCCCTTGTGGGGCTCTATGATGCGGCGCACCGCCAGGATTTCTTTGGGGCGCAGTATGACTATATAGTAGACGCCATCGATCTGGTCAGCTGCAAGCTGGACCTGATCGAGCAGGCACGGCTGCGCCGGATTCCCATTATCACGGCGCTGGGAACCGGCAATAAATTGCAGCCTGAGCTGCTGACGGTTACCGATATTGCCAAGACCTCCGGTTGCCCCTTGGCAAGAGTAATGCGCAAGGAGCTGCGGCAGCGGGGGATTCACCACCTGAAGGTGGTGTTCAGCCCCGAGCAGCCAAGTGAAACGCAGCAGCTGGAAGCGCCGCCGCCCGGACGGCGCAGCGTACCGGCCAGTGTGTCATGGGTGCCTTCGGTGGCGGGACTGCTGATGGCGGGTGCGGTTGTACAGGATCTGATGGAAGATGGAGGATTGATCCCATGATTTTATTGGGTACGATGATAAATGGTATTGCCATTGTTGCAGGCGGCGTGCTGGGTATGCTGATCGGCAAACTGCTGCCGGAGCGGCTGCGCAGCTCGCTGATGTCTGCGCTGGCGTTGGTGGTGATCGGCATCGCGGTGCCGGGACTTATGAAGGATGTCAATTCGCTGGTTCCCATTCTCTCCATGGTCATAGGCACGATTATCGGCGAAATGCTGAATATCGAGGGGGCAATGAATCGGTTGGGAGAAGTGATGCAGCGGCGCTTTTCCGGCACGCCGGTCACAGAAGGGTTTGTGACCGGGTCACTGGTGTTTGCGGTGGGTGCAATGGCCATTATGGGCGCGCTGGAGAGCGGCTTGCAGCAGCAGCACACCATCCTCATCTCCAAATCGGTCATTGACGGTGTGTCGGCGCTGGTATTTGCCTCGACGATGGGGCTGGGTGTGGCGCTGTCGGCGGTTACGGTAGTTGTGCTGGAAGGCTCTGTCGCGCTGCTGGCTTCCGTGATCGCCCCCTACTTGGGAGATATGGTCGTGAACAGTATTACGGTGGTTGGCTCGCTGCTGATCGTGGCCATTGGCCTGAATGTGATGGGCGTGACCAAGCTGCGGATCTTGAATATGGTCCCGGCAGTTTTCCTGCCGATTCTGTTGTGTCAGTTCATGTAAATGCATTTTATGGTAAAAGGAGGATGTTCTCATGACCTATGGCTTTATCGGAACCGGAAACATGGGCGGCGCATTGGCCAGAGCTGCCGCCAAAGCGGTGGAGGCGCCCGACAGCATTCTACTGGCAAACCGCTCGCCGGAAAAGGCGGCCAGACTGGCGGCCGAGATTGGCGCTGCGGTAGCGGACAATGAGACGATTGCCCGTGAGTGCGATTATATCCTGCTGGGTGTCAAGCCCCAGATGATGGGCGACATGCTATCGAAGATTGCGCCCGTTCTGCGGCAGCGCACAACACCCTTTGTCCTGCTGAGCATGGCAGCCGGTCTGACCATGGCGCGAATCCGCGAGATGGCAGGCGGCGACTATCCGGTTATCCGTATTATGCCCAATACCGCCGTAGAGGTGGGAGAGGGCGTGACCATGTATTGCTGCACGGATCGTGTAACGCAGGCCCAGCGTCAGGGCTTCGTCTCCTTGCTGCGGTTTTCAGGCATGCTGGAGGAGACGGAGGAAAAGCTGCTGGATGCAGGCAGCGCAGTGGCCGGCTGCGGCGGCGCCTTTGCTTGCCTCATGCTGGAGGCGCTGGCGGATGGCGGCGTATACGCCGGACTTCCCCGGGCCACGGCCCAGCGTTATGCCGCGCAGATGCTGTTGGGCACGGCAAAGCTGGCACTGGAAAAGGGCGAGCATACCGGCGCGATGAAGGATGCAATCTGCTCTCCCGGCGGCACGACGATTGCAGGTGTACGGGTGCTGGAGCAGCGTGGGTTCCGCGCTGCGGCAATGGATGCGGTGATTGCTGCCTACGAGCGGACAAGTCAGCTGAAATAAAATAGATGGGTAAAAGAATTGACCCGATACCAAAGGTATCGGGTCAATTTTTGCTGTTGTTGAGAAGCGATGCCGGACAGCGGTCAGAAAATAAGGTCGTCCAGCTCCATGGTGGCAAAGCCGTTAAGGGTCATGTCGCCGCGGATACCGGACAGATATTCATAGTAGCCCTGCGCGCCAATCATGGCGCCGTTATCACCGCACCACTTCAGCGGCGGCAGATAAAGCTGAACGCCGCGGTCTTGGCACAGGCTTTGCAGATTGGCGCGGATAAAGGAATTGGCGGCCACACCGCCGGCTGCCACCAGCTTGCTGTGGCCTGTTTGCGCCAGTGCCAGCGCGGCGCGCTCCGTCAGCTCGTCGCTGACGGCTTGCGTGAAATCACGGGCCAGCGCGGCGGCGTTCAGCGCCTCGCCCTTTTGCTGGGCATTGTGTACCAGATTGACCACAGCCGTTTTCAGCCCGGAAAAGCTCATATCCAGCGGTGAACCATCCACATGCGCCCGTGGCAGGGTGTATACGCCGCCCGGAGATTGCTGGGCCAGCAGGTCCATGGGTTTGCCGCCGGGATAGGGCAGGCCGAGAACACGGGCCGCCTTGTCGAAGCATTCACCGGCGGCATCATCGCGGGTAGCGCCAAGAACGCACATATCCGTATAATCCCGCACATCCACCAGCAGGGTATTACCACCGGAGATGGCCAACGCCAGAAATGGCGGCTTCAACTCCGGGAAAGCCAGATAGTTGGCGGCGATATGACCCCGTACATGGTGTACCGGCACCAGCGGAACGCCCAGGGCCCACGCGGCAGATTTGGCAAAGCTGACGCCCACCAGCACGGCGCCGATAAGACCGGGGGCATAGGTGACGGCCACCGCGTCAATGTCCTTCTTGCTGAGTCCGGCATCCAGCAGCGCCTGATCAGTCAGACCGGCAATCGCCTCCACATGCTTGCGTGAGGCGATTTCCGGAACCACGCCCCCGTAGAGGGCGTGCATATCCGCTTGAGAGAGGATGGCATCGGACAGCACCTGACGGCCATCGCGCACCACTGCCACGGCGGTCTCGTCACAAGAGGATTCAAAAGCCAGTATGTTCATATTGCTGCCTCCCCATCAAAATCCCGCGTCAGGATCAGAGCATCTTCCTTGGGCAAATCGTAGTAGTTGCGCCGCCGGCCCCGCTCGGTAAAGCCGAAAGACTGGTAAAGGGCGATAGCCGCCGTGTTGCTGGGACGAACCTCCAGCGTCAGAAACGCCAGGTGCCGTCCTGCGGCAAAGTCACAGAAAACCTTTAAAAGCCCGGCGGCGATGCCCTGACGGCGGTACTCCGGGAAAACCGCCACATTGGTGATATACCCCTCGTCCGCTGCCACCAGCAGCCCGGCATAGCCAACGACCTTTCCGGTTGCGGCATCCAGCGCCGTGAGAAACGCGGCACACTGATTTTCCAGCTCCTCGGCCAGCATACTGCGGGACCAGGGCCGTGAAAAGCACACCTTTTCCAACGCTGCCACCGCATCAAGATGGTCGGCGTTCATGGGTACAATTGCGATTTTTCTTTTTTCCATGTGCAACTCCTTATCCCGTTAACCCTTGGCTTCCAGCCAGTTTTTGCCGCTGTGAGCCTCGGCGATCAGGGGGACGGACAGCGCCGCCACCTGCTCCATTTCCTGCCGCAGCAGCATTTCTACCGTCTCGCGCTCTGCCTCGGGACACTCCACGATCAGCTCATCGTGTACCTGCATGATCAGCCTTGCGGCCAGACCCTCGCGGCGGATACGCTCATCCACCCGCAGCATGGCCAGCTTCATCACGTCTGCCGCCGTGCCCTGAATAGGCATGTTCAGCGCCACACGCTCACCGAAGGAGCGCTGGACAAAATTGGATGAGCGCAGCTCCGGAAGGGCACGGCGGCGGTGGTACAGCGTTTCCACATAACCTTGCTCTCTGGCCTGCGCCACTATATCGGACATGTATTGCCGCACGCCGGGATAAGTGGCAAAATACCGTTCCATATAATCCTTGGCCTCGGATACCGTTACATGAATGTCCTGACTGAGGGAAAAAGCGGACATACCATAGACAATGCCGAAATTCACCGCTTTGGCCCGGGAGCGCATCTGATGGGTGACCTCCTGCTCCGGCACATGGAACACGCGGGCAGCGGTAACGGTATGGAAATCGGCATGGTCGCGGAAAGCCTGCTGCATGGCGGCGTCACCGGCCATATGCGCCAGCAGCCGCAGCTCGATCTGAGAGTAATCCGCGTCCACCAGCACATGCCCTTCTTCGGGGATAAACAGGCGGCGGATCTCGCTGCCAAGCTCAGTGCGGGCGGGAATGTTTTGCAGGTTCGGCTCTGTGGAGCTGAGACGGCCTGTGGCCGTAACCGTCATCTGGAAGCTGGTGCGCACACGGCCATCCGGCGACACGGCGCGCAGCAGCCCATCGGCATAGGTGGATTTCAGCTTTGTATATTGCCGGTAGGTCAGCACACTCTCCACGATCGGCGCTTCATACCGCAGCTTTTCCAATACCTCGGCGCTGGTGGACCATCCGGTTTTGGTTTTCTTTCCGTGGGGCAGCTGCAGCTTTTCGAAGAGGATCACACCCAGCTGCTTGGGGGAATTGATGTTGAATTCCTCGCCTGCCATGTCATAGATGGATTGCTCCAACGCAGTGATGCGCTGCTGCAAGCCTTCACCAAACCGGGCCAGTGCCGCGCTGTCGATGCGGAAACCGCTGCGCTCCATCTCGGCTAGCACCCGGCACAGGGGCAGCTCCATCTCGTGGAGCAGCGCCGTCATATTCAACGCCTCCAGCTTGGGAGCCAGCACGTCATATAGGGCGGCGATGGCGCTGGTATAGCTGCAAAGCGCCGCCTCCGCCGCGGCATTGTCGCCCAGCGGAGAGAAGGCATTTTCCTCCAGATGTGCCGGGGCGGGCAGCTCTGCGCCGCAATAGGCGACAAACAGCCGCTGGAGGTCATAGCCGCCGGCGGTAGCATCCAGCAGGTAAGCGGCCAGCGCCGTATCGAAAGCAAAGCCCTCGGCAGGAAGTCCGCGCTCCAGCAGGGTGCGGGTCATATCCTTGACATTGTGGGCAATCTTGCGGATATCAGCGGAGAACAGCTGCCGCAGCAGATGCTCCCAGTCGCCGCCAAAGCAATCCGACCGTAAAATGGCGCTCAGCGAGTCGTGGTCATCTGCGTCACATGTTACCGCCAGCACGCTCAGGTCGGCAAGAGCGTATACCGCTACATGGGAGGCCTTGCGCCACAGTGTCAACAGGCGCACAGCATCCTCGTCGGTTTGGGCGGTCTCCACGGTGGTCACATGGGCTTCCTCGCGGGCGGCTATTTCCGATACGGAAGGGGAGGGCGTCAGGTTATATTTTTTAATGAGCTTGGTAAACTCCAGCTTTACGAACAGGTCATAAAGCTCGGGGCGGAAAGGCTGACGCAGCGCGTCCTCCGGGTCAAATTCCAGCGGTGCATCGGTGACGATGGTGGCCAACCAATAGCTGCGCCGTGCGGCCTGTTCACCCTCTGCCAGCTTCCGCAGTGCGGCGGGCTTGGCCTCTACATCCGGCATGGCGGCATACAGCGCATCAATGCTGCCGTAGCGCTGTACCAGTGCCATGGCGGTTTTTTCTCCGATGCCGGGCACACCGGGGATGTTGTCGCTGCTGTCGCCCATCAGCGCCTTCAGGTCGATCATGTGGATGGGGGAAAAGCCGTACTGTGCCTGAAACGTTTCCTGCGTCATATCAGCGGTGGCGGTCTGCCCCATGCGGGAGGTTACCAGCTTGACGCGGGTATGGTCTGTAATCAGCTGAAGACTGTCCTTGTCGCCGGTAACGACCACGCATTCCCAGCCGCGCTGCTGGCAGCGGCGGGAAATGGTACCCAGCAGGTCATCGGCCTCGTACCCCACCAACTCATAGCAGGGGATGGCCATAGCGGAGAGCACCTGCTTCATTATAGGCATCTGCTGGGCAAGCTCATCGGGCATGCCCTTGCGCGTGGCCTTGTAGTTGGCGTCCGCCTGATGGCGGAAGGTAGGCTCGCGCCGGTCAAAGGCTACACACAGCGCCTCCGGCTGCTCCTCGTCCACAAAGCGCTGGAGCATATTGAGAAAACCAAAGACGGCGTTGGTATTCAGTCCCTCACGGGTAGTCAGGGGCTTCACGCCGTAAAAGGCGCGGTTGATGATGCTGTTGCCGTCAAGAACCATCAGTTTCATGGTCGGCCTCCTTGTGGGGTCAGATTTCACAGAATATCTTATTATAGTCTATTTCCCGGCAAAACACAACCTCCGGTCTTGACAGTTTTTGCTTTTGTGATAGACTGGAGCATGTTCACACCTATTTAACATGTTTCGCAGCGGAGGAGCGCCATGGACAAGCTT
>CABSAW010000001.1:0-46857 GCA_902475745.1 uncultured Oscillospiraceae bacterium | reverse complement strand
ACTTCAGCTCGACCTTGCCGCCGACTTCCTCGACCTGCTTCTTCAGAGCCTCGGCGTCCTCCTTGGACAGGGCTTCCTTCATGGTGGTGGGAGCGCCCTCGACAGCAGCCTTGGCCTCGGCCAGACCCAGACCCATGACCTCGCGGATGACCTTGATGACCTTGATCTTCTGAGCAGCGTCGAAACCGGTCAGAATCACGTCGAACTCGGTCTTCTCCTCAGCAGCGGGAGCAGCAGCGCCAGCAGCGGGAGCGGCCATAGCGGCAGCGGAAACACCGAAAACTTCCTCCAGAGCGTGAACCAGCTCGCTGAGCTCCAGAACAGTCAGACCCTTGATCTCTTCGATCATAGCAGTAACTTTCTCAGACATTGTAATAGCCTCCTGTTGTTAGAATTAAATGTGTTTTAGTATAGGGGGGATGCTTACTCGGCGGCAGCTTCTTCAGCAGCGGCCTCGGCGGGCGCACCCTGCTTCTCGGCAATCTGCTTAATGACGCAGGCCAGAGCAGAGATGGGCGCCAGCATGGTGCCAAGCACCTGAGCCTGCAGGACAGGCAGCGCGGGGATGGAAGCCAGAGCATTGACGGTGTCCATGGAAACGACCTTGCCGTCCATGAAGCCGCCCTTGATCTCGAACTTGCCATTGAGCTTCTTTGCAAACTCAGCAATCACGCGGGCGGGCGCCACAGGATCGCTGGCGCAGATGGCCAGAGAAGTGGTACCGTTGAGCTGATCGTCCAGCTCGTTCAGACCGCAGTTGTTGAATGCAAAGCGCAGCAGGGTGTTCTTGATGACGGTGTACTCGATGTCGTTTTCACGGCACTTGGCGCGCAGCGCGGTATCCTCCGCCACGGTGATGCCCTTGTAATCCACAAGGACGCCAGCGGCCGCGTTCTGCACCTTCTCGGTCAGAGCCGCCACGATCGCCTGCTTTTCAGACAGTACTTTTGCGTTGGGCATTCTTCTTGTTCACCTCCATGAGATTTTGCGGCACACCCTTGTGTGCCCGGGAAACGAGGTGCGTTCTTTAGAGAAAAAACCATCCCCATGCCGGAAAGACATGAGGATGGTGTCAGCAATCATAAACTATTGCCATCCTCGGCAGGACTTACGGCCATGCGGCCACCTGCTGTCTTTGGAACGCATCTTGTATTATATCCATTGCCGGACAGCTTGTCAAGCAAAAGATATCAAAAATTGCGCTGTTTTAACTCTTTTGTAGAAAGATTACAGCTGCTTCTGGGCGTTCATCTTCACGCCGGGGCCCATGGTGGACGCGGCCACGCAGGACTTGACGTACTGACCCTTGGCAGCGGCGGGCTTGGCCTTGAGAATGGCGCCCATCAGAGCGGCATAGTTCTCATACAGCTTGTCGGCGCCGAAGGACACCTTGCCGATGGGGCAGTGGATGATGTTGGTCTTGTCCAGACGATACTCCACCTTACCGGCCTTCGCCTCGGTGACAGCCTTGGCGGCGTCGGGGGTCACGGTGCCGGACTTGGGAGAGGGCATCAGACCCTTGGGGCCCAGAACCTTACCCAGACGGCCCACCACGCCCATCATGTCGGGAGTAGCGACCACCACGTCGAAGTCGAACCAGTTTTCCTTCTGGATCTTTTCCACCAGATCCATATCGCCCACATAGTCGGCGCCGGCGGCCTTGGCAGCCTCGGCCTTGTCGCCCTTGGCGAACACCAGCACGCGGACGGACTTACCGGTACCGTTGGGCAGCACGATGGCGCCGCGGACCTGCTGGTCGGCGTGACGGGAGTCAACACCCAGCTTGACGTGGAGCTCGACGGTCTCATCGAACTTAGCGCTGGCAGTCTTGCAGATCAGCTCCAGACCCTCCTTGGGATCATACAGCGTGGCCTTATCGATCTGCTTGGCGCTTTCCTGATACTTCTTACCTCTAAACATCGTTACACCCTCCTTACTCGCCGACGACAACGCCCATGGAACGGGCGGTGCCGGCGATCATGCTCATGGCGGCTTCCAGAGAAGCAGCGTTCAGATCGCGCATCTTCAGCTCGGCGATCTTCTGGATGGAAGCCTTGGAGATGGTGGCGACCTTCTCCTTGTTGGGCACGCCGGAACCGGACTCGATGTTGCATTCCTTCTTGATGAGGACGGCAGCGGGGGGAGTCTTGGTGACGAAAGAGAAAGAACGGTCAGCATAGACGGTGATCACCACGGGGATGATCAGGCCCATGTCATTCTTGGTACGCTCGTTAAATTCCTTGGTAAAGGCGGCAATGTTGATGCCGTGCTGACCCAGAGCGGGGCCAACGGGGGGAGCGGGAGTTGCTTTGCCTGCAGGAATCTGCAGCTTCACATAACCAACGACTTTCTGTGCCATTTTAAGGCACCTCCTTTAATAAAATGTGGTAGCGGCCGGTCGCGCACCGGAACCGCTCTTGGCGAGACGCGCACCTTTGGCGTCTCTCCCACTTGCGCGGATAACTGCCGCGCGTCAGGACAGGACCTCCACCTGATCGAGCTCCAGCTCCACAGGCGTTTCTCTGCCAAACATGGAGACCACCACGCGAACCTTGTTCTTCTCGGGATCGATCTCCTCCACGATACCGGTAAAGCTGGCCAGCGGGCCGTCTGTGATCTTCACAGTCTCGCCCACGTTGTACTTCACCACGATCTCGTGCTTTTCCAGCGACATCTGACGCACCTCTTCCTCGGTGAGAGGAATGGCCTTGTTAGCCTCGCCCACAAAGCCGGTCACGCCGCGGATGTTGCGGATAATGTGCCACGTTTCATCGGTCAGCACCATCTTGATGAGCACATAACCGGGGAACACCTTGCGTTCCACTTCCTTCATGACGCCCGATTCGGTCACTTCCGTCACGGTCTCCATGGGAATCTCCATGCGCAGAACCATGTCCTCGCAGTGGAGGTTGGTCACAGACTTCTCGATGGCGGCTTTTACCGCGTTTTCGTAGCCGGAATAGGTATGGATCACATACCACTTCGCATTATCAGCCATGTTACGCTCCTTACGCGAACAGGCCGATCAGCGTGTTGACCGCCAGAACGGCGACCGCATCGAAGATCCAGATAAAGGCGCCGACAAGCACAGAGCACAGAAGCACCGTGCCGGTGTTCTTCATGGTCTCCTTGCCGGTAGGCCACACGACCTTCTTCAGCTCGCTTTTCATTTCGCGGAACCAGCGGCCGCGATCCTTGACTTTCTTTTCTTCAGCCATTGCAGTTTCTCCTTCCGATTACTTCGTCTCGGTGTGGACGGTGTGCTTTCTGCAGAAGGGGCAATACTTGTTCAGCTCAAGCTTGTCAGGGGTATTCTTCTTGTTCTTCATCGTGTTGTAATTTCTCTGCTTGCACTCGTTGCATCTGAGAGTGATTTTCACGCGCATGTAACGGCACCTCCTTATTAGATTAGGCTGTCCCTCTATGGGCTGCCCGTTTGCCTCCCTGTTGTTGCGGATGTTTCTCCCCCGCGTCCAAAGCGAAAAAACGCGCAAAAAGAAAGCACCTACTCACAGGTAATGCTCACTATACCATAGTTTCATCGGCAGGTCAACCTCTTTTTGGGTGATTTTTCGCGGATTTTTCTGTTTTTTTCGCTGTTGGGGCAGCTTTCTTCAATCAACGGTTGCGCAAGCGGTCAAAACGCGGTATGATAGACGGGAAAATATACCGTTTCAAGGAGAAAGCGATATGAAGATCATGGCCATCGACTATGGCGACGCCCATACCGGTGTGGCACTTTCCGATGCTACGCTGACGCTGGCAGGGTACTCCACCGTGATCAACAGCCGCAAGGCAGAGGTGGTAACGGAGGAGATCTGCCGCCTGATTCAGGAACACGGCGTAACGGAGCTGGTGTTGGGTTATCCCAAGAATATGGACGGCACGCTGGGACCCCGGGCGGAAAAATGCGCCGCCTACGCCGAAACGCTGCGCGAGGCAACGGGCTTGCAGGTGACACTGTGGGATGAGCGGCGCAGCACCGTGGAGGCCCACGCCATTTTGTTCAACAACGGCAAAAACGGCAAGCAGCGGAAAAAGACGGTGGATGCGGTGGCGGCCTCCCTGATGCTGGAGGGTTATCTGACTAGGAAACGATGGGAGCGGCAGGCATGAACGTACTGGTGATCGGCGGTGGAGCCGCCGGAATGATGGCGGCGCTGACGGCGGCGGAAAATGGCCATGCCGTGACGCTGCTGGAGCGGCAGGCGCGGGTAGGCCGCAAGTTGATGGCCACCGGCAACGGACGGTGCAACCTGACAAATCACCACGTCTCCCCCGCCCACTACCACGGCGGGCAGGATTTCTGCGGTCATGCCCTGGCCGCCTTTGATGTGGGAAGCACGCTGCAGTACTTTGCCGGACTGGGCCTGCTTACCACGGCGGAGGACAGCGGGCGGGTCTATCCCTTCAGCAATATGGCGGGCAGCGTGCTGGACGTGCTGCGCTTTGCGCTGGAAGGCCACGGGATCGCGCTGCGCACCGGCTGTCCGGCCACAGGTATCCGAAAAAAGGGGGATCTCTTTTTCGTCCGCACCGAGAGCGGCGAGGACTTCACCGCCGACCGGGTGATTCTGGCGGCGGGCGGCGCGGCAGGCGGTAAGGTAGGCGGCGTGATGGACGGCTATCAGCTGGCCAAGAGTCTGGGCCATCACCGCACGGCGCTATACCCCTCGCTGGTGCAAATCAAGACCGAGCCCACCTATCCCCGGGCGCTGAAGGGGATTAAGGCCGAGTGCGGCATCACCATCCGCCGGGACAGCGAGACGGTGGCGCAAAACCGCGGCGAGGTGCTGTTTACCGAATACGGCGTCAGCGGCCCGGCGATTTTCGATATCTCCCGCGCTGTAGCGACAAGCGGCGGCGCACTGTGCTGCGTGCTGAACTTTTTCCCTGACTGGGAGCAGCGGGAGGTGCTGGACTGGCTGCGGCAGCGGCGTGAGTGCGCGGGAGACCGGGAGGCCGGTACGCTGCTGACCGGCGCGCTCCATTCCCGTCTGGGACAGATGGTGTGCAAGGCGGCAGGCTTCACCAGTCAAAGCGCCGCCACGCTGCACGACGGCGCGCTGCAGCAAATTGCGGCGCAGGCCGTGGGCTTTTCCCTGCCTATCACCGGCGTTTGCGGCTTCGATCAGGCGCAGGTGACGGCTGGCGGCCTGCGGTGCGATGAGTTTGACCCCCACACGATGGAGAGCCGTCTGGTTCCCGGATTTTACGCCTGCGGCGAGGTGCTGGACATTGACGGCGACTGCGGCGGCTACAATCTGCAATGGGCGTGGAGCAGCGGACGGGCGGCCGGACGGAGCGTATAAGCGCACGCCGCCGCCCATGTTCTGCATCCCGATCCCGGCACAACACCCCGGCCTTCGCCGTACCGTCTTCAGGCAGCCCCTTTTCAAATGTAACGTCTTTACGCCTCCCCTTTCATGGGGAGGCTTTTGCCGGTATCACCCCCTTTTTCGTGATTTTACAAAAAATTCATACTTTTCTATTGACAATCGTGACAAAGATGGTAGAATTAAGTTGAGCAAATACCCCAGACAATTTCATACCTTATCAAGAGTGGCGGAGGGAACGGCCCAATGAAACCACGGCAACCTGTTTTTCAAGGTGCCAAATCCGACGATGAATCGAAAGATGAGGAAAGGCCAAAGTCCAGCACTCTGTCGATTCAGGCAGGGCGCTTTTTTGTTGCGTTTCCCAAATGAAAGGAGATCAAAATCATGGCAAAGCATCTGTTTACTTCCGAATCTGTTACCGAGGGGCATCCCGATAAAATCTGCGACCAGATCAGCGACGCGGTACTGGACGCTATCTTTGAAAAGGACCCCAATGGCCGCGTGGCCTGCGAGACCACCGCATCCACGGGTCTGATCCACATCATGGGCGAGATTACCACCAACTGCTATGTGGACATCGCCAAGATCGCCCGCGAGGTGATCCGCGACATCGGCTATGACAACGCCGCCTATGGCTTTGACTGCAATACCTGCGCTGTTATCACCAACATTGACGAGCAGTCCGGTGATATTGCAATGGGCGTGGACAAGTCTTTGGAGGCCAAGGAGGCCGGTCACGACGAGCTGGACAACGGCGCCGGCGACCAGGGCATGATGTTCGGCTACGCCTGCGACGAGACGCCGGAGCTGATGCCGCTGGCTATCTCCATCGCCCAGAAGATGGCAAAGCGCCTGACCGACGTGCGCAAGCAGGGTCTGGTGGACTATCTGCGTCCCGACGGCAAGACCCAGATCACCGTGGAGTACGATGAGAACGGCGCACCCATCCGCGTGGACACCGTGGTGCTGTCCACCCAGCACAGCCCCGATGTCTCTCTGGAGCAGATCCGCAAGGATATGATCGAGCTGGTCATCAAACCCACCGTCCCCGCCCATCTGCTGGACGGCGACACGAAGATCTACGTCAACCCCACCGGCCGCTTCGTCAACGGCGGCCCCGCCGCCGATACCGGTCTCACCGGCCGCAAGATCATTGTGGATACCTACGGCGGCAGCGCTCCCCACGGCGGCGGCGCCTTCTCCGGCAAGGATCCCACCAAGGTGGACCGCTCCGCCGCCTACGCCGCCCGCTGGGTGGCCAAGAACGTGGTGGCCGCCGGTCTTGCCAAGAAGTGCCAGGTGCAGCTGGCCTACGCCATCGGCGTGGCCCGTCCCGTCAGCGTGCTGGTGGAGACCTTCGGCACCGGCGTGGTGGCCGACGACAAGCTGGAGGCCGCTGTGGAGAAGGTCTTTGACCTGCGCCCCACCGCTATCATCCGTGATCTGGATCTGCGCCGTCCCATCTACCGTCAGCTGGCCGCCTATGGCCACATGGGCCGCGAGGATCTGAATGTGGCATGGGAAAAGACCGACCGCGCGGAGGCGCTGAAGGCCGCGCTGGGCATGTAATTTTGCAATTAGCAAAACGTAACTTGCATGTAGGCCACGGCTGTGTTATACTGGCAGGGAATACAGGCAAGGAGTGATCACATGCATTTGCAGGAATCCGGCGAGATGTATCTGGAAACCATTCTGGTGCTGACCAGTCGCTCGCCGCACGTTCGCGCCATCGACGTGGGCGAATATATGGGGTATTCCAAGCCCAGCGTCAGCCGGGCCATGGGTCTTCTGAAAAGTGGCGGCTATATCAAGGTGGACGAGAACGGCTACATTACACTGCTGGAGCCGGGCCGCGAGGTGGCCGAAACCATCTATGAGCGCCATACGCTGCTGACACAGTTTCTGGTGCGTCTGGGCGTATCACCTGACATCGCCGCCGAGGATGCCTGCAAGATGGAGCATATCATCAGCGATGAATCGTTTCAGGCTATCAAGCGCCATGCCCAGCTGGGCAAGCGAGAGAAATAAAAAAGAGACCGTCCCAGGACGGTCTCTTTTTTGCGTATATTGTTGCGTACATTGCGTATATTGCCTGTTTTATATGTCCACTCGCGGGCCGGGACGATATTCCTCCGCCAGCAGCTCCACCACGATGGCACCGGCGGAAAGCTCTGTCAGACACCGGCAGAGCTTCTCCCTCCGCTCTGCCGGAAGCGAAACGGTCAACGCTACGTCCGCCGCGTACTGTACATCATCCACAACGCCGCCGCAGCTCTCGATCTCCAGCTTGACCCGCTCAAACAGCGCATAGGTGCAGGGCACCCGCAGCCGCGCCCATGCCCCCATTTCCGCCACGCCCGCCACGGACAGGGCATCACGCGCCCCCTTGGAGTAGGCGCGGGTCAGCCCGCCCGCTCCCAGCAGGATACCGCCGAAATACCGGGTCACCACACACACCGCGTTGGTCACGCCCTCCCGCTGGAACACATTGAGCATCGGCTGTCCCGCCGTGCCCTGCGGCTCGCCGTCGTCACTATAGCGGACGGTGTTCTCGCCGATGAGATAGCACCAGCAGTTATGCCGTGCATCATAGTGCTGCTTTTTGATCCGGGCAATAAAGGCCCGTGCCTCCTCTTCCGTTTCTACAGGCTGCACATAGCCAATAAAACGGGAGCGCTTTTCCGTGAATTCGCTTTCCGCCGCCTGAAAAGGTATGCGAAACCCGTTCATTCCCAGTCCTCCTTAGGCGGCTGCCAGCCTTCCACATAATCCTTCAGCTGCCCCAGCAGGCGGGGATTGCATACCGCCACCACGTCCACCGTGGCGCCGTATTCTACGCTTTCCACCTTGGCCTCACGGTACAGGCTGTCCAGCGCGCCGGCTTTATCATACGGCAGGTGCAGCGTTACACGCCGGGTGCCCTTGTCCAGCTTTCTGTCGATCAGCGCCAGCAGCTGGGGAATCCCCTCGCCGGTTTTGGCAGAGATGGCCACCGCGTCCTCTTCTTTCGCCCGCTCGTCAGGGAAGCTGAGGTCGGACTTGTTATACACCCGGATGCAGGGGATGGTATCAGCGCCCAGCTCGTGAATCAGGCTGTCCACCGTCTGTGCCTGTTGACGCCACTGCACATTGGATGAATCGATGACATGCAGCAGCAGGTCGGCATATTCCAGCTCCTCCAGCGTGGCCTTGAAGGCCTCCACCAGTTGGTGGGGCAGCTTGCGGATAAAGCCCACCGTGTCGGAAATCACCACGTCCAGCGTATCGCTGACCGTCAACAGGCGGGTGGTGGTATCCAGCGTGTCGAACAGGCGGTTATTGGCCGGGATATCCGAGCCGGTGATGGCGTTGAGCAGCGTGGACTTGCCGGCATTGGTATAGCCCACAATGGCCACCACCGGGATCTCGTTCTTGCTGCGGCGCTGGCGCTGGGTGGCGCGGACGCGGCGCACCTCCTCCAGCTCGTCCTTCAGCTTGTCGATCTTGCGGCGGATATGGCGGCGGTCCGTCTCCAGCTGGGTCTCGCCGGGGCCTTTGGTGCCGATGGGGGAGCCGCCGGTACCGCCCTGACGCTCCAGATGGCTCCACATGCCGATCAGTCGGGGCAGAAGGTACTGGTACTGGGCCAACTCTACTTGCAGGCAGCCCTCCTTCGTCCGCGCCCGCTGGGCAAAAATATCCAGAATCAGGCCGCTGCGGTCGATGACCTGCACGCCCAGCAGCTCAGTCAGCACGCGAATCTGTGAGGGGGAAAGCTCGTTATCAAAAATCACCATGGTGGCCTGTTCATTGTCCACCATGCGCTTGACTTCCTCTACCTTGCCCTCGCCGATGAAGCTGTGGGGGTCCGGCTTCTCCCGGCTTTGCAGAATGATGCCCGCCGTATCGCCGCCCGCCGTATCCACCAGCTCGGAAAGCTCCATCAGGCTCTCCTCATCGGCACTGTCCTCCGCCAGCACCGGTGAGCGCAAGCCCACCAGCACCGCATGATCCCGGGATTTTTCGTTTTTTTCCAGTGTTTTACGTTCCATAATGCCCTCGGTACAAAGAATTTTTTCCTATTATATACGGTTTTTCGCCGGTTGTAAACGAAAAAAAGGTCTGCATCCACAGATGCAGACCTCTTATGTGTCCTGTTAGCCCTCCAGGCCGAAACGCTTGTTGAACTTGGCAACGCGTCCGCCGGTATCGACAAGCTTCTGCTTGCCGGTGAAGAACGGGTGACACTTAGAGCAGACTTCCACGCGAATATCCTTCTTCGTAGAACCTGTCTCAATCACATTACCGCAGGCGCATTTGATAGTAGTCTGCTGATAATTGGGATGGATTCCTTCCTTCATTGCTCTGGTTCACCCCTTTCCGGTACACTTGTCGTCTGGTTTTACCCATAAACGCAACTGTGATAATAGCACATCCTGCCGCAGAATGCAAGCACTTTTTTATAAATTCACCGTAGAATTTGTCTGGAAGAAGTAAAGCACTTTTTCTGTGACCTCTTTTTCCAGTACCTTGCCCAGCGCCAGCGCGTAGGCATCCAGCTGCTGGCGGTAATGCGCGGCTCGCTCCGCAAGTCCGCTTTGGGAAACGCGGTCGGTTTTAAAATCCACCACCACAAGGCCGCCCTCCTCCGGTTCAAAGGCGCAGTCCACCACGCCTTGCAGCAGCAGCTCCTCTCCCGCCGCCTCCGGATCGTAGAGCGCGGCGTCAGTCAGCAGGGCAAAGCGGTATTCCCGCCACACCTGTCTGGCCCTTCGGATCCGTTCCGCCAGAGGCGAGGCCAAAAACCGGGCCACCATACCGCACTCCACCGCCGCGGCCTGCTGATCCGTCAGCAGCCGCCGCTGGCGCAGCTTCTCGATTTCCGCCGCCACGGCAGACGCTGTGGGCGGCGTGCGCAAATCGATATACTGCATTACCGCGTGGACGGCGGTGCCCTTTTCCGCCGCCGTCAGGCCGGTGGTCTCCTGCAAAAACTTCGGTTTTTCAAACAGCACCGCACGTTGGCGGGTAGAGGCGGCGCCCTGCGCCAGCTCCTCATCGATGGCACGGCCCTTCAACTGGGTGGCCGTCACCTTTCCGGGCGTCAGCGCGGCGCGTTCATGGCCGTACCGCCACTCCAGCGGCGCGGGATCAAAGGGCGGTTCCGGCGGCAGCTCGCCATATACGCCGTCCCCTCCGGCAGACGGCGTGTCGCCAACAGGGTTTTCCCACAGATACACCTGCCAGCCGCCGTCCTCCGCCGTCAGCTCCGGCGCAATGGTATCGGCCCAGCGGCACAGCGCCGCGCCCTGTGCCGTACACAGCAGCGGCAGCAGCATCCAGTCGCCCAGGCATTTTGCACCGGCCACCGCCTCCGGCGGCACGGGCACGCCGGTCACCGCCGCCAGATCATTGATCCGGCTGCGGCCGCTGCGCATACAGTCCACGGCAATCAGCTTCTCCTTGGCGCGGGTCATGGCCACGTAGAGAATCCGCATTTCCTCGGCCCGGCTCTGACGCTGCAGACGCAGCGCCACCGCCGTTTTGCTGATGGTATCGTACTTGATCTGACGCTGCCTATCCACGCACACCACGCCCAGTCCCAGCTCCGGGTGCACCAGCACCGGCTCCTGCGTGTCACGCCGGTCAAAATTCTTGCTCAGGTCGCACAGAAATACCACCGGAAACTCCAGTCCCTTGGATTTATGGATGGACATGATCTGCACGCCGCCGGCACTCTGCCGCGTGGACAGATCCGGTGCATCGCCGTTTTCCAGCAGCGTCCGCAGATAGCTGACGAAATCGAATACGCTCTTCTTCCCCATCCCGGCCACCTGACGGGCATAGGTATAAAAGGCCGACAGGTTATCCCGGCGGGTCTGTCCGTCCGGCATGGCGCCGAACACTGCCGGGCAGTGACAGGTGTCGTACAGCCGCCACAGCAGCTGATCCACCGTTTCATCCCGGGCGGCGGCGCGCAGCTCCTCCAGCGCGGAGAGAAACGCGCGGGTATCCTCTCCCCCGTCCAGCAGCAGCGCATCATAGTAGTCGCCTTCTTTTTGCAGCGCACGGACAGCCGCCAGGCGGTCCGGCGTAAAGCCGAACAAGGGCGAGCGCAGCACAGAGATCAGCGGCACATCCTGCCGGGGATTATCGATGATCTGCAAAAAGGCATAGACCACCGCGATTTCCACTGTGGTGAAGAAATCGCTGCTCTCGTCGGCGGCACATGGAATATTCTGTGCCGACAGCGCCGCCGTAAACATTTTCAGACGGCTGCGCGGAGAGCGCATCAGGATCACAAAATCCTCCGGCGTGCACCGGCGCATGGCACCGTCGCCGCCCATGACAGGATAGCCCTCATCCAGCATTTTCCGGATGCGCGCCGCCACAAAATGGGCCTCCACCGTGGTGCGGTCGAAACGCTCCTCCTCCGTGTCGGAGACATTGATAAAGTGGAACTCCGCCGCCGTATCCTCCCGCGGCGGATAATAGGCGGCGCCGAAATAGAGCCGTTCCTCCGGCCCATAGGCCATCTCGCCCATCTGTGGGGACATAATGCTGCCAAACACCGCATTGCATCCATCCAGCACGCTCTTCCGGGAGCGGAAGTTTTGGCTCAGCAGTACTTTGCGAGGCTGCCCCTCCACCGCCGCAGCGGCGGGAACATATTCATGATATTTGCGCAGGAAAATGGTGGGGTCGGCCAAGCGGAAACGGTAAATGCTCTGCTTTACGTCGCCCACGGTGAACAGGTTCTGCTCCTGACGGGAAATGGCGGAAAAAATACAGTTCTGCACCTCGTTGGTGTCCTGATACTCATCCACCATGATTTCCCGATAGCGCTGCGCCACCTGACGGGCCAGCTCCGTGGGCTGGCCGTCCTCCTGCCGCAGCAAGGTGATGGCGTAATGCTCCTGATCTGAGAAGTCCATGGCGTTGCGCCGCACTTTTTCCGCCTGATAGCGCTGCGCAAAGTCCGCCGTCAGCTCCGTCAGCGCCAGCATCGCCGGGGCCATGGTGTGAAGATCCGAAAGATGTTCCTCACACGTTACGCTGAAAATGCTTTCCAGCTCCGCAACCGCCGCCTTGCAGCGGCCACGCAGGGTCTTGACACGATCCTTTTCCGGGTGCTGGCCCTTGACCGGCTTCAGGCCGGAAAACGCCGGCATCTGACGGGCCATGGCATCCCAGTCGCCCTGTGCGGCAGCAAAGGCGCGCAGCTGCGCCGCCTCCCGGGCAAGCGCAGGCCCGTAGGCGGCGGCCACCGCTTCGTCCGTCAGCTCCGCCGTCAGCTTTTCCAGCTGTGCCGCCCAAAACGCCGCCTGTGCCGCCGCATTCTCCATCACCACCCGGCCATAGTCCGATGCGCTCAGATCCTCAGGCAGCGTCTGCCAATCACGGCGCACCTTTTCCAGCCATTGCAGGGGGTAGGGATGGCTTTGCAGCTTGCTGTGCACCTCCAGCACCAGCTTTTCCAGCGCTCTGTCATCCCGGCCTGCACCCAGCGTTTCCGCCAGCTGTGCCCGCTGCTCATCCATATGGGCATAAAAATCCTCCAGTGTCCGCTCCAGCACCCGCTCCTTGACAAGGCCCGCCTCCTGCTCGTCCAGCACCCGGAAATCCGGGGTCAGGCTGTGGCCCGCCACAGCTTGCAGCAGGTAGACATTCTCCCGCAGCAGCCCGGCACAGAAGGCATCCACCGTCTTGATATCCGCCTGATAAACGCGGAACAGCTGGCGGCGCAGATGGCTGTCCTCCGGGTGCTCGGCCACCTGACGGGACAGCTCCGCGGCGATCTTGCCCCGCAGCTCCGCTGCCGCCGCCTTGGTATAGGTAATGATCAGAAAGTCATCCACCGCGCACTGCTCCTGCCGAATATAGCGGAACAGACGATCCACCAGCACACGGGTCTTTCCGGAACCGGCGGCTGCCGAAACCAGCAGGCTGCCGCCCCGGTTCTCCACCGCGGCGCGCTGGTCGGGGGTCAATTCAATTTTCGCCATGGGATGCCTCCCCTCCCTCTTTTTCCATCAGTGCCCAGAATTCGCCGCTGTCCGTTTTCCGCAGGTAACGGCGTCTATCCCGCCGCTCGTCAAAATAGCAGGCCGAGGCAAAGGCACAATAGGTACAGGCGCTGTCCTGCGGCCCCCGGGAAAAGGGGTCGGCATCTATGTTGCCCTGTGCGATCTCGTCTGCAATCTGGTGCAGCAGGCGATCCACATAACGTCCCAGTTGGCCCAGCTGCGCCGCCGAGGCGATGCTGCCGGACGGTGTGTTGTCCTTTTTAACGCCGATGGGCAGATAGCATGGCTTTTCCAACGCGCTGTGCTCCATGGCACGCAGCACCTCCGGCTCGCTCAGCACCAATCCCGTGCGGCGCAGCGCGCTTTGCAGCGCCGCCTTCAGCGCTTCATCGCTGATGTTCCGATTCTGACGCAGTATTTCACTGCGGGCCGGCTGGTACAGCACGCCGCAGGGTACAATGGGATAGCCGAAATGCGATTCGCCCTCCCGCTCCAGTGCAAAGAGGTACAGCAGCATCTGGATGCCCAGCCCGTAACGAATGTCCGACAGGTCAAAGCTTTTCTTGCCGGTCTTATAGTCCACCACGCGGAGATACAGCTTTCCGTCATGAAGCCAGCCGTCCACACGATCCACCTTGCCGGATACCGACAGCGATGTGCCGCCCTGACGCACGGTTACGGCAGGCAGCGTACCGCCGCGGCCGCCGAAGCTCAGCTCAAAGGCCACCGGGACAAAATCAGACTGCCGCATTTCCCCGGCAATATCCACAACGATGCTGTACGCCGTCTCCCGCAGACGGCTGAACAGGTAGCGGAAGCGGGCGGATTTGTGGGCATAGTCATCAATACACTGCCGGGCATAGTGATCCACCTGCGCCTCCACCATGCCCCGCAGCGCTGTATCGTCCACCTTTTGATAGCCGCCCCGCTCTTTCACCTCGCGGTTCACGTTTTCCAGCAGGTAGTGGAGGAAGGTGCCCACCTCCGGGGCCTCAAAGCCAGCTTTCTTCCGTTCTTTCGCCCGCAGGCCGTATTCCATGAAATAGCCGAAGTGACATGACCGTACCCGGTCAATGCGGCTGGCCGACATGGCGATGGTATGGCCATACAGCGAGTGCACCACCTCGGCGGAAAGCCGCCCCCGCGCCATATGTCCGGCGCGCTCCATGGCGGCAATGGCCGGCGCATACCGGGGGTCGGCCGCAAAATAGCGCCGCAGCGCCTCGTTGTTCCCAGCGGCGCACAGGGCTGCCGCCGGGGTTTCCATCAGGCAGGCATCGTCCCCCCGGCAGGTGCGCACCGCAGGAAACAGCAGCCGAATACGCTCCACCACGAAGGAGGGACGCAGCTCGGCGCCGGCAACATCCGTAACCGCCCAACTGACGTGGAGGCGCTCTGTAGGCTGGACAAGACAGGCGTAGATATTCTGCAATTCGTTGTCAAGCGCGTCAAAGGTGGCATCCGACAGCGGGATCTCACGCTGCTGCAGCGCCCGCCGGTCATCGCTGTCCAGCACCCCGCCATTCTGATCGACCTGCGGCAGCAGATGGTCGTTGGCCCCCAGCAAAAACAGCACCCGGATCCGGTGGCGGTCGTTGCGGGTAATCTCGCTGACCTTGACCTGATCCAGCGTGGCGGGAATGGTTCCCACGCTGTACTGGGTCAGCACCAGACGCAGCAGCTTGGCAAATTCCTCGCCGTCCAGCGCCGTATCACCCAGAATCTCCACAAATTGATCCAGCACATCGCAGAAAATCTGCCACAGCTGGGCATATTCCTCTGCCAGCTGCACCTCCCCCGCCGCCAGCAGGGCATCCGCCTTATCCCGCAGTGCCTCAGGCACACCGGCCGCCGCCGCAAACTCAAACAGCGTCCGGGCCTTGTCACGGGCGGAGGGACGGTTTTTCAGCCCCTCCGTCAAGGCCAGCAGCGGCAGGCGAACCTTTTCACGGATACGGTTGACCTCCGCCAGTCGCGCCGTGCGCTCCTGTGTCAAGTCCATGCCGTAGCCATCCGGGTTGGCTGTCCACGGTACGTCGCGCAGCCACATGCTGCCCCGGATATCCCAGCGGATCACATAGTTTTCCAGCAGGTCGCATTCCGCCTCCGTCACGCCGGTCATGCCGGTTTTCAAATAACGGAACATGTCCTCATATTCAAAGCCGCCGGTAGCCGCGTCCACGGCGGACAGCAGCAGCGTCATCACCGGCTTTTCCAGTATATCGCTGCGTCGGCTGATATAGGCGGGAATATCATCCCGGCGGAACACCGCCTCCAGCAGCGGGCCATACAGCTCCATGCTGCGGCTGGCCACGGCGATATCCCGATAGCGGTATCCCTGCCGGGCCAGACGGCGGATCTGCGACGCCACATGCTCCACTTCCCGGAAGGCATTGGGCGCTTCATGCAGCGCCACAGCATCCGTTTCCCCCTCCCAGACGGCGTCGCTGCCGAAGAAATGACGCTCCAGATGATCCAGCGGGCCCTCTCCCTGACGGGTAAGATAGGCAAGGCGGCACTCCGTGCCCGCTTCGCGGGCCATGCGCACCAACCGCTCTTTCTGCACGGCGGCATTCTGAAACTGCCGCCCGCCGCGCTCGCCCAGCAGCGTCACCGTTACGCTGCTGCACCGCCGCAGCGCTAGCGACAGCACGCTCTCCTCCTGCCGGTTGAAGAAAGAAAAGCCATCCAGATAGAGATCCTTGCCATCCAGATAATGGGACTGGGGCAGGTGGTCGTGCAGCTTCTGCACGCGGGAGCGCACATCCGTGTCTCCACCGCGCAGGCGGGCATCATAGGCTGCGTAGATCATGGCCACATCCCGCAGCTTATCGCCCATGGCCCCCTCCATATCCGCCACATGGCGGTACAGCGTTTCCGGCGCGATCTGGTAGGCATACAGCTCATCGGCCAATGTGGTCAGCTGGTGAAGAAACGCCGCCCGCTGCGAGGGCCGCCCGAACACTCTCAGCCGGGTATGCAGCTCCTGCAGACAGCGGCGCATGGTCAGCAATTTGCCGCCGTTATCCAGCGTCACATCAGCCAATCCGCCTGTCTCGGTCAGCACACGGGTGGCCAGGCTCTGAAAGCTGAGCACCTCCGCACTGCGGCAGGCGGTGGGGCCGCAGGCGCGGCACAGGTCCAGCTCCGCCTCATGGGAGGTATGCTCCGGCACCAGCAGTATTTGAGGCCGCTCTTCCCGGCGGCGGGCAATGGTTTCCAGCACGCGCGCCGACTTTCCGCTGCCCGCGCGGCCTATCCAGATGGTCAGCATAAGCGCTCCTCCTGTCAAAAGGATTGTTGCTGCTATTATAACGCATTTTTCATTCGATGGAAAGCAGCGTCCCATAATTTTCCCGGTTGTCAAAAATATAGCCCCGTGCTACTATATAGTTCGTATACTGCCGACAAGCGCTCTTCCCCGTCTAATAGTGGCGGGCAAAGCACAGCAGGAGGAATATGACTACTTGCAAAGAACACAAAGGCAAACTGAAGGACTAAAAAAGAGCGCCGAAGCGCTCTTTTTTTATGATTACCACAGGCTGCACAGCAAATCCGTATAGCCGCTGGGGTCGCCGATGGGCAGCCCCGCAATCAAGCAGGCCTGATTATAGAGGATCTGCACATATTTCTTCGCCTTTTCCGGATCGGTGATCCGTGCAGTTTGCAGCGCGATAAAGGCGGGATGATCCACGTTAATCTCCAGAATACGCTTGGCCTTCATTCCCAGCTCCGGCTGCACGGCATTGAAATATTTCTCCATTTCAAAGCTCAGACCCTCGCCGCTGGACAGGCATACAGGATGGGTTTTAAGCTTGGCGCTGGCCTTGACCTCCGTGACGCAATCGCCCAGCGTTTCCTTGATAAAGGCAAAGTCTTCCTGATACTTATCGCTTTCATCCGGCTTCTTTTCATCCTCCAGCTCCAGATCGCCGTCCACCACGCTGCGGAAGGGCTTATCACGATACTGGCGGAACAGGTCAGGAATAAAGCTGTCGGTATTATCGGTGAAATAAAGCATTTCATAGTTGTGCTCCTTCACCAGCTCGGTCTGGGGCAGATGATCGATGGCGTCTACATTTTCACCGGTAGCATAGTAGATGAACTTCTGGCTGTCGGGCATACGGTCCACATATTCATCCAGCGTGACCAGCTTTTTTTCGTGCGAGGAGTAGAACAGCAGCAGATCCTGCACCTTTTCTTTATTCATGCCGTAGTTATTCAGCGCGCACAGCTTCAGCTGCCGGCCATAGCTGCGGTAAAGCTTTTCGTAGTTTTCCCGCTCGTCCTTCAGCATCCGCAGGAGCTCCGCCTTGATCTTCTTTTCCAGATTGGCGGCGATAACCTTCAGCTGCCGGTCATGCTGCAAAAGCTCCCGGGAAATATTCAAACTCAGGTCAGGAGAGTCCACCACGCCGCGGACAAAGTTGAAATACTCCGGCAGCAGGTCGGCACAGTGATCCATGATCATCACGCCTGAGCTATAAAGCTGCAGGCCGGGCTTGAAATCCTCGGTAAAATACTGGTTGGGCATGCGGGAAGGGATGAACAGCAGCGCCTTATAGGTCACGGCGCCCTCTACAGACACGGTGATCACCGACTGAGGCGGGGCAAACTCGCCGAAGCGCTCCTGATAGAACTTATCATATTCCTCTCGGGTAACCTCGCTCTTTCTGCGCTGCCACAAAGGCACCATGGAGTTCAGCGTCTCCCACTCGGTCACATCCTCGTATTCCGGCTTATCATCGGGGCTGCCCTCCTTCCGGCGGGAATGGGTGGACAGCATCCGAATGGGGAAGCGGATATAGTCGCTGTATTTTTTCACCAGACGGCGCAGCGTATATTCGTCCAGATACTGGCTGTATTCGTCCTGCTCCTCCGGACTGTCAGCCTTCAGATGCATGATAACGTCAGTGCCCACCGTCTCCTTATCGCATGGCTCCACGGTATAGCCGTCCACACCGGCGGACTGCCAGCGATAGGCCTGATCGCAGCCGTATTTCTTTGTCACCACGGTGATCTGGTCGGCCACCATGAAGGCAGAGTAAAAGCCTACGCCAAACTGACCGATGATATCGGTATCAGGAGCCTCCTGTCCCTCCAGCTCACCCTTGAACTGGAAGCTGCCGCTGTTGGCAATCACGCCCAGATGATTCTCCAGCTCGCTCTCGTCCATGCCGATGCCGTTATCGCTGACGGTCAGCGTGCGGTTTTCCCGATCCACTGTCAGAACGATGCGGAAATCGTCACGGTTCAGCCCCACCTGATCGTCGGTCAGGCTGAGATAGCACAGCTTGTCAATGGCATCGGAGGCATTGGAGATAATCTCCCGCAGGAAAATCTCCTTGTGGGTGTAGATGGAGTTGATCATCAGATCCAGCAGCCGCTTGGACTCCGCCTTAAATTGTTTTTTTCGCATAATATGACTTCCTTTCATAGGGCGAGGGAGACGCGCCGCGTCTCCCTTCTCCAATGTTTATGACTGTTTTTTCTCGTTCGCGCGGGTAATAAGCCAACCCGCCGCGGTCAGCACCGCCATGGTGCCGGAGATCACCGCCAGCGCCTTTCCCAGCGGCGCCAGCTGAGGCAACACCTTTCCCACGACCCGGGTTGCCTTTTCTCCCGCCCTGGCCGCAGCTTTCATATTGACCATCTCGTTCACCTCGCTTGCCTGATGCCCGCCGCCGTCAGCGCATAAAGCGGTCAATGGCGGTATTCAGGTCTTCAATTGCGGCGGTATCGCCCTCCTCCACCGCGTCCACAATGCAGTGGGCAATGTGATCCTTCAAGATCACACGGCCGGTGGAGTTCAGCGCCGAAATCACGGCGGACAGCTGCACCAGCACCTCGGAGCAATCCTCCCCCCGCTCTACCATGCGGCGGACGGAGTCCAGATGGCCCTGCGCCCGGCTCAGCCGGTTCAGCACCGCCTTGGTATGGGCGTGGGAATGGGTATGCGTATGGGTAGTGCCATCGGCATGGGTATGGGTATGTTCCGCCATGGGATCGCTCCTTCGCTGTGATTTCACGCCTGAAATAAGCGCCGTCTCTTCTGTTTCTCTATGATACATCAATCTTTCACGTTTGACAAGGGCTTTTCCCTGCCCTGTCCGTGTACAATTTGTAAATTGACTTGCCCGGCGCAACGTGGTAAAATGAGAAAAATTACGAAAGTGAGGGTTTTATCCATGTGCAGCCACGATCATGAACACACCCATACCGACGGCACTACCCATACCCATCCCCACACCCACGACCATGGGCATGAGCAGGAGCATACCCACACCCACGACCATTCCCACACCCATGACCACCACTCCCCCGAGGAGGCGCTGGCCCTGCTGGCCTATATGGTGCAGCACAACCGCCATCACGCCGAAGAGCTGCATGAGCTGGCCCACAGCATGGACGATGATGCCGCGCAGCTGATCCATGATGCAATTCTGGACTTTGATCTGGGCAACGAAAAGCTGGACGAGGCTTTGAAGCTGCTGAAGGGAGAATAATCATGTGTCTTTCCACTGTGTACACTCTGCAAGGCGGTGAAAAGCAGGAGCTGTGTAAAAATGTGGCCGCCATGCAAAAGCAGGGCGAGCAGCTGATCTTTACCGATATTCTGGGCGTACCCACCGCCGTGGTCGGCACCATCGAGAAGATCGACCTGATGGAAAATCTGATTTTTGTCCGCCAAGGCTAAACAAAAACCTCCTGACCTCATTCGGTCAGGAGGTTTTTTATGCTTATTGAGCCAGTGCTTTCGCCCACCGGCCATACTTGTCGATGTTGGCGTCACGCTGGCCGGCATCCTTGCCGATGGTGAGGATGTAGACCTTGATTTTCGGCTCAGTGCCGGAGGGACGCACCAGAATAGTGGTACCGTCGGAAAGCTCATAGCGCAGCACGTTGCTGCCCTTCAGCTCCATCTGGGACACCGCGCCGGTGGCGCAGTCCACCACGCTGCCGTCGGTATAGTCTTTGCGGCGGACAACGGTCACGCCGGAGATTTCGGCGGGCGGATTCTCACGCAGAGACTTCATCAGCTGCGCCATCTTCTCAAGGCCGTCCAGCCCGGGCATCACCAGATTGTGGGTCTTTTCCCCGTACCAGCCATATTTTTCATAGAGGGCGTTAAGCGCGTCAAAGAGGGTCATGCCCTGCGCGGCATACCAAGCGGCCATCTCCGTCAGCAGCAGCGAGGCGGTGACCGCGTCCTTATCCCGGACATAGTCACCCAGCATATAGCCGTAGCTCTCCTCATAGGAAAAGACCACCTTGCCCTCGCCGGCGGATTCCAGCTGGTTCTTCTTCTCGGCCATAAATTTAAAGCCGGTAAAGGTATCGTAGCAGGTAACACCGTGCGCCTCGGCCACCTTACGGGCCATCTCGGTGGTGACGATGGTTTTCAGCATCACAGGCTTCCGGGGCAGCTTGCCGCTGCGCGCCATAGCGCCGTACAGGTAATCGCTCAGCAGTACGCCGGTCTGGTTGCCGCTGACAGGCTGGAACTTGCCCGCCCGGTCGCGCACCATAATGCCCACGCGGTCACTGTCGGGGTCGGTTCCCACGATGAAATCGGCCTTCACCTTGTCGGCCAGCGCCACCGCCAGATAGAAGCCCTCGGGATTCTCCGGGTTGGGAGAGTCCACCGTGGGGAAATCACCGTCAATGACCATCTGCTCGGGTACGCAGTGCAGATGCTTGATGCCCAGCCGGGTCAGCGCCTCCGGCACCAGCTGATAGCCGCAGCCGTGGAAGGGGGTATACACCACCTGGAAGGTATCCGCCACCTTGGCGACAGAGGCGTAATCATTGACCATATCCATAACGTTGGCCATGAATCTGCGGTCAGTTTCATCACCCATGGTCTGGATCAGACCGGCCTTGACGGCTTCATCAAAGTCCATCCGCTTCACGCCGGTGAAGATATCGATCTTCTCCAGCTCCGCAGCGATGGCGGCGGCGTGGTGGGGCGGCAGCTGTGCGCCGTCCTCCCAATAGACCTTATAGCCGTTGTACTCCTTGGGGTTATGGCTGGCGGTAACGTTGATGCCCGCCTGACAGCCGTATTCCCGCACGGCGAAGCTCAGCTCCGGCGTGGGACGCAGAGAATCGAAAATCCGCACATGAATGCCGTTGGCGGCGCATACCTCAGCGGCGGCCCGAGCAAACTCCATAGAGTGATGGCGGCAGTCCATGCAGATGGCAACGCCGCGCTCCTTCGCGCCGGCGCCCTCGGCGCAGATGACGTTGGCAAAGCCCTGCGTGGCCCAGCGGATGACATACACATTCATCTGGTGCAGCCCCACCTTCATGGTGCCCCGCAAGCCAGCGGTACCAAACTCCAGAGGGCCGTAAAACCGGCTCTCGATCTCCTTCTCGTCTCCGGCAATAGACTGAAGCTCCTTCACCTCATCCGCCGTCAGCGCGCCGCTGTGCAGCCACTTTTCATATTCCTTGCGATAGTCCATCTGTATGCTCCTTTCATTCTTCCACGGGAGGTGCGTTCAAAATGTCCTGAGCCTCCTGCAGGCGGCTTTCGGGCACGTAGAGGTCGGCCCCATAGCCGGAAAAGCCGTTGATGACCTTTCCCGCGCCGCCCTCCTTGGCGTAGTATTTAAAACAGGGAATGCCGCAGGAGGCCAAAAGGGAAATGGTCAGATCCGTCTCGGCAGGGGAATCGAAGGCAGACTTCAGAAGTACGGCCTTTTCCTTTTCACCCTTTTCATCCAGCGGCCAGGAAAGCTCTTCCTTGCGGAATTTCCAGCCGGAGGAGAGCTTATTCCAAAAGTTCTGCGGAAGCTGGCCGTTTTGCCCGGCTTCCGCGGCGGCCTTAGCGTCAAACTGATTCATTAAAAAACCTCCAAAGCGTATTATTTATGGTATTTCGTTCCCTCGGCAATCTGGCAGGAGCGGTAGATCTGCTCGAGCAGCATAACCCGCGCCAGATGATGCGGAAACGTCATCGGGGACATGCTCAAGCGCCAATCCGCCTGTTTTTTCAGCGCCTCATCCAGTCCAAAGCTGCCGCCGATGAGAAATGTAATCCGGCTTTTCCCCTCCAGCGCAAAGGCGGACAATCTTTTGGAAAGCGCTTCGCTGGAGCAGGTCTGCCCCTCGATACACATGGCCACCACCGCGCCGCCGTCCAGCTTGGCGCGGATCGCCGCAGCCTCTGCCGCCAGCGCCTTCCGGATCTCCGCCAGGGAAGGATCTTCCGGCAGACGAACCTCCGGCAGCTCTACAATATCCAGCTTGCAGTAACGACTCAGCCGCTTGCTGTATTCCGCCGCCGCGTCAGCGTAGAATTTTTCCTTCAGCTTTCCCACACACAGTATGGTGATCCGCTGCATTCCGTCACCTCTCTTATGAAAAAGGAATCAGCGCCCGCCGGTATCGCCGGGCAGACGCTGAATATGAAACTGTCATCCGATGCGGGCTTCATCCTTATCCGATTCAGGCTCATCCACCATAGAGATATCCGCGCCCACGGCCCGCAGCTTTCCGATGATATCCTCATAGCCACGCTCGATATACTGCACATGACTGATCTCGGTGGTGCCATGTGCGGCCAAGGCCGCAATCACCAGCGCCGCGCCGGCCCGCAGGTCAGGCGCCTGCACAGGCGCGCCGGTAAGGTGATCCACACCCTCCAGCACGGCTACCTTGCCATCCACCTGAATGCGCGCGCCCAAGCGCTTCAGCTCATCCACATATTTAAAGCGGTTATTCCACACGCTCTCCGTGATCAGGCTGGTACCGTTGGCCAATGCCAGCACCGAGGCAATCTGGGGCTGCATGTCGGTGGGGAAGCCGGGATAGGGCATGGTCTTGATATTGGTGCGCTGCAGGCGGCCGGTGCGGCGCACCAGCATCTCGTCGCCGTTTTCCTCGATCTCCACGCCCATCTCCATCAGCTTGGCGCTGATGCAGTCCATATGCTTGGGGATCACATTGCGGATCAGCAGCTCGCCGCCGGTGGCGGCCACAGCCGCCATATAGGTGCCCGCCTCGATCTGGTCGGGAATAATGGCATAGCTGCCGCCGTTCAGACGCTTTACGCCGCGAATCTTGATGGAATCTGTGCCAGCGCCCTTGATGTCGGCGCCCATGGAGTTGAGGAAGTTGGCCAGATCCACGATATGAGGCTCGCGGGCGGCATTTTCGATCACGGTGGTTCCCTCTGCCAGCGCCGCCGCCATCATGATGTTCATGGTCGCGCCTACGGACACCACGTCCAAGTAGATATTGGCGCCCCGCAGATGATCGTTTTTCGCGCAGGCATTGATAAAGCCGCTCTCTACGGACACCTCGGCGCCCATGGCGGTAAACCCTTTGATATGCTGGTCAATGGGCCGCACGCCAAAATCGCAGCCGCCGGGCATGGCCACCGTTGCCTCGCCGAAGCGGCCCAGCAGCGCGCCCAGCAGATAATAGCTGGCACGGATCCGGCGCGCCAGTTCATAGCTGGGATGGGTGGAACGGATGGCGCGGCAGTCCAGCTCCACCGCATGGCGGTTCAGCACCCGCACCTTGGCGCCCAGTTCATCCAGAATGGAGAAGAACAACGTCACATCGCTGATCTGGGGAATATTTTCGATCCGGCATATGCCATCTACCATCAGGGCCGCAGGAATGATAGCCACCGCCGCATTTTTTGCGCCGCTGACCGTCACCTCGCCATACAGGGCATGACCACCGTTGACAATATACTTATTCAAAATTTGCACCCTCTCTTCCAACTTGTCACAAAGCCGCGGGCAGCGATGGAAGACCGTCGCCGGAAACTCTGTCCGACACTTATCTTACCCACGGCGGAAAACTTCATGCGCTCTTTTGCGCAGAAAGATAAACGTATCTTCACACGATAAGTATAGCACATTTTTCCGTAAAATCAATATCAGCCCCGCAAATTCCCCTGTTTTTTCAAAAGTTTTATCGCTCTCGGCGCTGCAAATGTGCAGCCGCCCGGGAAAGCTTGACAGCTATACCGGGAGGGGGCTATAATACTGTTTGTCTCTGCTGACAATGAATGAGGTAGTATTTTATGAATATTCGATTGATCACCCGCACTGTGGGTTATATTCTCTGGGTTGAAGGCGGGTTTATGCTGCTGCCGCTGCTAATCAGCCTTGGGTATGGCGACGGCTGCTGGACAGCATTCGCTATTTCGGCATTGTTGTGCGGCATTCTGGGCGCTCTGGCCTATCTGATACCGGTCTCCCGGATGCGGATGCAGGGCCGGGACGGCTATGCCTCCGTGGCTCTGGCATGGATCGCGCTGACGGTGATGGGGGCGGTTCCCTATCTTATCTCCGGCGCAATCCCCAGCTTTGTGGACGCGCTGTTCGAGACGGCCTCCGGCCTGACCACCACCGGCGCCACCATTCTCAATGCGGTGGAATGCATATCGCCCAGCGTTCAGTTCTGGCGCAGCGAGACGCAGTGGATGGGCGGCATGGGCGTTCTGGTGCTGTTTCTGGCGCTGACCCCGCATATGGGAGACGGTGCCTATTACCTGATGAAGGCGGAGAGCCCCGGCCCTATCAAGTCCAAGCTGGTGCCCCGCGTAGGCGGCACCGCCAAGATTCTCTACGTCATCTATGTGGTGCTGACAGGCGCCGAGGCCGTGGCGCTGCGTATCGCCGGAATGTCATGGTTTGATGCGGTGAACCACGCCTTTACCACCATGGCCACTGGCGGCTTCTCTGTCCGCAACACCTCCATCGCCTCCTATCACTCAGATGCCATCACATGGGTGATCATCGTCTTTACAATTCTGGCCGGCATCAATTTTTCCCTGCTGTATGCCATCGCCATAGGCCGGATCAAGGAGGCGCTGCGCAGCGAGGAACTGCGCTGGTATCTGCTGATCCTGGCCGTGTCCATTGGGCTGATCTGCATCAATCTGCATCTTGAAATGGGCCGCGGCTGGTATGATTCGATAACCGACGCCGCCTTTCAGACGACCACCATCATGAGCACCACCGGCTATGCAACCAGAGACTTTACGCTGTGGCCCACATTTTCCCGGTGTATTCTGGTGCTTCTGATGTATATCGGCGGCTGCGCCGGCTCCACTGCCGGCGGCATGAAGGTCAGCCGCCTGATGCTTCAGCTCAAGAGTCTGCGGCGCGAGCTGGATCATATCATCCATCCCAACCGGGTCTCTGTTATCACCATTGACGGACAGGGTGTGGATGAAAAAGCCCTCACCTCCGCCCACATGTTTCAGGTGGCCTATCTGATGATCCTGATTGCGGGCACGCTGGTCGTATCGCTGGACGTGCTGGGCTTCACGGAGGCCTTTGTGGCGACGTTGACCTGCATCAGCAATGTAGGCCCCGGTCTTGGTGCGTTGGGCCCCATGGCAAACTTTGCATCGCTTTCCTGGTTCAGCAAGCTGGTGCTGACTATAATCATGCTGATGGGCCGTCTGGAGCTGATGCCGCTGCTGGTGCTGCTCAGCCCCTCCACATGGCGCAACAAATAATTCACGCAAACGCATAAAAGCGCAGACGTAACGTCCGCCGCAAAACCGTTTCATAGAAAAAGCATCCCCGATACGCAGTGTATCGGGGATGCTTTTTTACAGATCTACAACAATGGCCTCATGGTCAACGGCAGGGAGAAGCTTTTCCAGCACATCGCCGGTTTTCAGCTTCAGCGTACTGGTGCAGATGCAGGGGTGGCAGGAGAGATAGGGCGCCTCATATACCGCACGCTCCAGCAAGAGCTGCACACGATGCTCGGTATCATTGGCAAGCCCCAGAATCGTGGCAGAGCCGGGATGGCAGCGCAGCAGCTCCCATAGCCGCTCCTCCGGTGCAAAGCTCAGCCGGGATGAGCCGATCTGGGCGCTGAGATCCTTGGTGCGAAAAGGCTTGTCCGGCATCATGCACAGCAGATAGAACGCCGTCTGCTGGCGGTTGCACAAAAAGAGGTTCTTGCACACAGGCACGCCCAGCGCGGCGGCCACATCGGCGCACAGCTCCATGTTAAAGGCGGCGTCGTGACTGACGCAGTCATACTCCATCCCCAGTTTTTCCAACAGGTCGAAAGCGGCCTGCTCCTGCTCGGGCAGCCGGCCCGACGGCCGGGTATTATGGCACAAAGGTGAAATGCTCAGCATTGGCTCACTCCTTTCCCAGCAGCATGTTGCCTACGCGATAGATATCGCCCGCGCCCACGGTCAGCACCACATCGCCGGGCTTTACAATCTCCCGCAGGGCCTGCGCCGTTTCTTTCAAGGTGGCGCAATAGACGCTACCAGGAATCCGGGCGCACAGATCGCGGGAGGAGATGCCGACCTCATTGGTCTCGCGGGCGGCATAAATCTCTGCCAGCACCGCCACATCCACCGTCTTTAATTCACGAACAAAGTCGTCAAACAGCGCCTTGGTGCGGGTGTAGGTGTGGGGCTGGAAGGCGCAGATCAGCCGCTTATGCGGCAGGCTGCGGGCCATGTCCAACAGAGCGTGCAGCTCATCGGGGTGGTGGGCATAGTCGTCATAAACCTGGGCGCCGTTAAATGTACCCCGATACTGGAAGCGGCGCTCTGCGCCGGTAAAGGCAGCCAATCCCTCGCTTACCGCTGCGCCATCCACACCCAGCGCATAGGCCACGGATGCCGCCGCCAATGCGTTGGAGATATTGTGCTTTCCGGGCACGTGCAGCGCCACATGGGCGTACCGCTTTCCGCCGGCCACCACATCGAAGCAGGGAAAACCGTCGAAAAACGCCACATTATCGGCGTACACGTCAGCGCTTGTATCCTTCACACTGAACCAATGCACCGGACGATCAAGCCCGGCCAGCGCTTCCCGTGCGCCCCGGTCGTCGCCGTTGGCGATGACGAAGCCGCCCTCGGGAGGCAGGCAGGAGAACTGCCGGAAGGAATGCTCGATGTCGGCAAGATCGTGGAAGAAATCCAAATGATCCGCCGCCACATTCAGGATCACCGCCACAGTGGGGAAGAAATTCAGAAATGAGTTGCAGTATTCGCAGCTCTCCAGAATAATGGTGTCGCCCCCGCCCACGCGGTACCCCTTGCCCAGCAGGGGCAGCGTGCCGCCGATCATAACGGTGGGATCCTTTTGCGCGGCCATGAATATATAGGTCGCCATAGAGGTCGTGGTGGTCTTTCCATGGGTGCCGGAAATGCATACCGCATGGCGGTATGCCTGCATAATGGCGCCCCAGCCCTGCGAGCGCTCATACACCGGAATGCCGCGGGCCACAGCCCCGGCAATCTCGGGATTGCTGTCGTGAATGGCGGCGGTGCGGATCACCAGATCGCAGTTTTGCAGGTTTTCGGCGCTGTGACCGATGGCAACGGGGATCCCCACACTGCGCAGGTGCTTCACGGTGTCGCTGTCTGTCATATCGGAGCCCTGCACCAGCAGCCCCATACCCTTGAGCACCTCGGCCAGTGCGCACATGGACACGCCGCCGATGCCCGCCATATGGACGCGGACGCCGCGGCGCAGAAAATGTCGGATATCCTCCGTGGGATGTGTCATATAAATTCCTCCAAAAAGGCGGCTTTGGAGCCGCCACTTGTATTTTACCTGAAAAAATATTATAATACACCCACTGTGAAAGTGCAACCGTTATTGTGGGCAGAATGGAACCTAAATGCGTCGAAAGGGGGCAAGACCATGATTCCGCAGGAAGTAGGCCGCATTTTACTGACTCTGGAGCACGCCGGACATGAGGCGTATGTTGTCGGCGGCTGTGTCCGCGATCTGCTGATGGAGAAAACGCCGCATGACTGGGACGTGACCACCTCCGCCCTGCCGGAGGAAACCATGGCCCTCTTTGACCATTTCGCTATTCCCACCGGCTTGAAGCACGGCACTGTAACGGTGCGCAGCGGCGACACCGCCTGTGAGATCACCACCTTTCGCACAGACGGGGTCTATGCCGACCACCGCCATCCCGCCGCCGTAACCTTTACCCGCAGCCTACAGGAGGATCTGGCCCGCCGCGACCTGACAGTGAACGCCATGGTGATGGATGTGCGGGGCAGGCTTTATGATCCCTTCGGTGGGCAGGAGGACATACAGCGGCGGCTCCTGCGGTGCGTCGGATGTCCGGAGCAGCGTTTTTCCGAGGATGCACTGCGTATCCTGCGCACGCTGCGCTTTTCCGCCGTGCTGGGCGGCTTCTCCATTGAGGATAACACCCGTCGCGCGCTTCTGGCGCGGCGAGAGGATCTGCGTTATGTGGCGGCAGAGCGGGTGCGGGAGGAGCTGACAAGGCTGCTGTGCGGGAAGGATGCCGGACGGGTCCTGCTGGAAAATCCGCAGGTGCCGGGGGTGGTGCTGCCGGAGATCCTGCCCTGTGTGGGCTTTGACCAGCACAACTGCCACCACTGCTATGATATCTGGGGGCACACCGCCCACGCGGTGGCCGCAGCGCCGCCCGAGCCGGTGCTGCGCTGGGTCATGCTGCTGCACGATCTGGGAAAGCCACAATGCTTCACGTTGGACGCGCAGGGTGTCGGCCATTTCTACGGTCACCACCGGCCCAGCGCGGAAATCGCGGCGGACGTCTGCCGCCGTCTGCGGTTTGACACCGCTTCCGCCCGGCAGATCTGTACGCTGGTGCGCTGCCATGACCGACCCATTCCGCTGACAGAGCGGGCCATCCGCCGGGCCATGCACCAACTGGGAGCAGAAGGCCTGCGGCAGCTGTGCGCTGTCAAGCGGGCCGACAATCTGGCCCAGCACCCGGACTACCGATGCAGCCGTCAGCGGGAAATCGATGCAGGCGAGGCCATCATGAACCGTCTGCTGGCGGAGGACGCCTGCTTCAGCCTGAAGCAGCTGGCCGTCAACGGACGGGATATGGCGGCGCTGGGGCTGGAAGGTCCCGCCATCGGCAGGGCTCTGCACACCCTGCTGGAGGCTGTCATGGACGGCGCGGTGGAAAATAACCGCTCGGCGCTGCTGGCACTGGCGCAGCAGCTTTGATACAGAAAATGAGCGTACTGCCCCGGGCAGCACGCTCATATTTTTTGCCTTTTCTGTTTATAGTATAGCTGACAGCATCAGCCCGCCATAATCTCAAAGCGCAGCACGCCCTCAGCCTCTGCCAGATGGGAAAACATCTCATCCATGGTCTCCGTCATGTCGCTGGTCTCGGCGCTGACGGTAACACCGGCGCAGCCGTTGGTGGGGATGGTCTGGTTAATGGTCAGAATATTGGCGCCGGACACGGCAAAAATTGACAAGTAGTTGGACAGCACGCCGGGGTTGTCCCGCAGCAGGGCATACAGGGTGATGATGTGGCCCGCTTTCATGTTCTGGAAAGGCTGCACCGCATCCTTATACTTATAAAATGCGCTGCGGCTGATCCCCACCATAGCGGCAGCCTGCCCCACCGTGGCCGCCTCGCCCACTTGCAGCATACGCTTGGCCTCGGCCACCTTGACAAAGATTTCCGGCAGCGCGTCGGCAGACACGATAAAATACTTTTTCTTTTCCATAGCTCGTTCCTCTCCGGCGGGCCCACCCGCACAGTTCCCCGCTTACATAGCCGCTTAACACTGTAATGGTAGCATATTCCGTGGTTTTTGACAAGGGCAAAATTGGAAAGAAGGCGATCCCTCTGTACCAGCGTGAAAAGACATTTCTGCTCCGTGCGGCCTATGCGGCCACCCTGCTGGCGCTGGGCTGGCTGACGCTGCGCTACCTTCTGGTATGGCTGCTGCCGTTTCTTCTGGCGCTGGGCTTTGCCGCGATGATGGAGCCGCTTATTTTGCTGTGCCGGCGAAAAATGCATCTTCGGCGCAGCTTTCTGGCCGCCGTTCTGACACTGGCGCTGCTGGCGCTGGTGATCACGCTGGGCGCCGCGCTGGTAGGGCAGCTGCTGCGTCAGGCCAATGAGCTTTTAAACCGGCTGCCGGAGATTCTGGCTGGATTCCCCCTGCTGGCAGACCGCATCACTGCACGGCTGTACAGCTTCTGCGCCGACTGCCCGGACGGTATCCGGCAGTGGGTCACCCAACTGCTGGACGGCGCCGGTCAGGCGCTCTCCGATGGGGCTGTCTCCCTTTCCTCCACTGCGCTGCGGCTGCTAACGACTGCGGTGGCCGCGCTGCCGCAGGTAATGCTGTTTTGCGCCACCACGGCGCTGGCTCTTTTCTTCACCTCCGCCGCTTATCCCAAGCTGACCGCCTTTGTCCGCCGTCAGCTATCGCCGCACGCGCTGGCCACCGTCCGCGGCATTAAGGCCAGCCTTCTTACCACCATGGCAAAATGGCTGCGCGCTCAGTGTGTTCTGGTGGTCATCACTTTCTTTCAGCTGCTGTCCGGCCTGCTGCTGATCCGTCAGCCCTATGCCCTGCTGCTGGCGGCGGTTATCGCGTTTATCGATGCGCTTCCCGTGTTCGGCACCGGCACCGTGCTGCTGCCATGGGCGGCGCTATGCTGTCTGGCCGGCAGCTTTCCAAAGGGGATCGCCCTTACGGCGCTGTATCTGGTCATCTGGCTGGTACGCAGCATTATGGAGCCGAAGCTGATGGCAAAAAGCGCAGGCCTTCCGCCGCTTCCGGCGCTGGCTGCCATGTATGTAGGCTTTTGTGCCATGGGGGTGGCCGGTATGATCCTTGGCCCGATCCTGCTGCTGCTTATAAAGCAGCTCCATGACGGCGGCTACCTCCATCTGTGGAAATAATTGCTTTTGTGGGGAATTTATGGTATACTCCCTTTTTAGAGGATGGAAAGGGGGCGTTTTTCATGCCGCAGCAGCGCAAAGCCGATCTGGCACTGGTGATGGTCACCCTGTTCTGGGGTGTTTCCTACTATCTGGTGGATCTGTGCCTTGAGGAATTGCAGCCCATGAATCTGAATGCCTTCCGCTTTTTACTGGCTTTTCTGGTGCTGGCGCCTATTTTCCGAAAAAAGCTGCGGCATATCAGCCGCGCTACCCTAACATACAGCCTGATCATCGGCACACTGCTGGTGGGCGTTTACGCAGGGGCCACCTATGGCGTGGCCAACACCTCCATTTCCAATGCCGGGTTTATCTGTGCCCTGCCGGTGGTATTCACGCCGCTGCTGGATTTTGTGTTCAACCGCCGCAGGCCGGATCGAAAGCTGGGCATCGCCTTGGTGCTATGCACCGTGGGGCTGGCGCTGCTGACGCTTAACGAGGCCTTTCGCCCCGCCAGCGGCGACCTGATCTGTCTGATCTGCGCCGTATGCTACGCCGCCGACATGCTGGTAACGGAGCGGGCCGTCAAGTCGCCGGAGGTGGACGCTCTGGCGCTGGGCGTTTGTCAGTTGGGGGCGGCGGGTGTGCTGATGCTGCTGGTATCCGCTGTTGTCGAGCGGCCCCATCTGCCCCAATCGCCTAAGATCTGGGGTGCCGCCATTTTTCTGGGATTATTCTGCTCGGGTGTCGCCTTTGTGGTGCAGGCAGTGGCCCAGCAATACACAACCGCCAGCCATGTGGGCGTGATTTTCACGCTGGAGCCGGTATTTTCCTGCATTGTGGCGTTTGCCTTCGCAGGAGAAAAGCTGCTGCCGCGCGGCTACGCAGGCGCAGCCCTGATGCTGCTGAGTCTGCTGATTATCGAGGGCAACTGGAGCAGCTTTTTCAAGAAAAAACAGGCAGCCTGAAAAATGGCCTGCGCCTTTCCGGTGCAGGCCATTTTTGACTATTTATCCTGGCAGTCATGGGACTTGGGTGTGGGATGCATTTCATGCTCCTTGCCGGTAATAATCCGGGGCACGACCTTGATAATTTGCGCCGGGCAGTTTGCCATCACCTCGTCAAAGCGGCCCATCCCCTTGGGGTCAAAGGTCGTACACAGCAGCAGCATGGCCTTGGTTTTCTCTCCCTCGTCCGTTACCACCTCCGCACGGCCCTGAAAGGATGCGCTGCGATAGGCGGTGGTGAATCTGTTGGGGAGCAGCGTGGCGGTGGATACGGCGGTCACGCACACCGGCGCGCCGTCCTTCAGCAGCGCCCATCGCTCTCCGGCGCCGGCGCAGTGAAAGTACAGTACCCGATAAACATCGTCACCCACTGCGTTTACCGGCGTGGCATAGGGTGTGCCGTCCGGCCGCGCCATGGATACGGTGGCGTATACAGAGTGCTTCAGCACATCCCAGGCAAAGGCTTCGTCCCGTTCACATTCTTTTCTGCGCATGACAAACTCCTCCCACAACGATAGATTGTTTCCATTGTGGCGCAAAACGCCCTTTTTGTCAAGAAAAAAAGAGCCATCCGCGGGATGGCTCTTTTTATTAAAAATAGACTCAGTCGGTATAGGCAACCGCCTTATCATACAGCGCCTCGACATCGGCATCAGGCTTGCGGCTGAGCAGGGACACCACAACGCAGGCAATAAGACCGGCCGCCGTGCCGGGGATGATCTCGTAAATTCCAGTGGAGGACAGGCACAGCAGCCACAGCACATCCACGGCGGCGCCTACCAGAATACCGGCCACCGCACCGGAGAAGGTAAATCTCTTCCAGAACAGGCTCAGCATAATTGCCGGGCCAAAAGCAGCGCCGAATACGCCCCATGCATTGGACACCAGCGACATGATCGTACCGGCCTCGGGATTGGAGGCGATCAGCAGCGCAACCACGGCAATGGCCAACACCACAAGGCGGCCCGCCCACAGCATTTCCTTCTCACCGGCCTGACCCTTGCGGATCACAGGCTTATACACATCGCTGGCAAAGGCGCTGGCCGCCGTCAGCAGCTGGGAGTCCGCCGTGGACATGGACGCCGCCAGTACGGCAGACAGCAGAATACCGGAGATAACGCCGGGGAAAATGCGGCGCACCATGGTAATAAACACCAGAGAATGGCCGTTGATGGTCTCATCAAAGCCCAGGAAAAGGCGGCCGATAATGCCCACCAGCGCGGCAAAAATCACGATCAGCAGCGTCCAGCTGATACCGATTTTGGCGGATTTCTTCAGCGACTTCTGGGATTCCAGAGACATAAAGCGGATGATGATATGGGGCATACCGAAGTAGCCCAGACCCCAGCCAAGACCGGAAACGATGTCCTTCCAGCTGCTGAAGGGGTTGAAGAAGTTGGGGGTATCCACCGGATGAACACCCACGCCCTTGAGCATGAACAGGGCGAAGATGGGCGCCACCAGCAGCGCCGCCAGCATCAGCATACCCTGGAAGAAGTCCGTCCAGCACACGGCGGAGAAGCCGCCCAAAAAGGTATAGCCGATGATGATGATCGACGCCACATACATGGCAACCGTCTCATTCACGCCGGTCACCGTGTTGAACAGCGTGCCGCAGGCCTTGACGCTGGAGGCGGCGTAAATGGTGTAGGCCACCAGAAAGATCACCGCGCAGATAATTTGCAGCGCCTTCGACTTGGACAAAAAGCGGTTGGTCAGATACTGGGGGATCGTAATGGAGTCGTCGGCCACAATAGAGAAGCGGCGCAGGCGCGGCGCTTCACACAGCCAGCTGATGGTATAGCCGATGGCCAGACCCACTGAGATCCACAGCTGGCCAAGACCCAGCGCATAGATGGAGGTAGGCAGGCCCATCAGCACCCACGCGCTCATGTCGGACGCGCCGGCAGACAGCGCCGTGACCCACGGCCCCATCTGGCGGCCGCCAAGGAAATAGGTCTTGTCGCCGCCATTGCGGTTTTTAAAAAAGAAATAGATGCCGATGCCCAGCATGAACACCAGATAGATCAGAAATACAATCGCTTCAGATAAATTCATGTCTCTTGCTTCTCCTTAACATACACACGGCGTTGCCCACCCACACAACGATGGGCCTCTTCCGCTTTTCTCAGCGGTCAGTATACCACAACTTTTATTAGACCGAAATACAGAACAGTGTACAGAATTCATTCTGTACACTGTTCTGCTAATTCCGTATTTATTCTTTTATTCTAGCTGTTTTTCAAATAGACGATATACAATAATAAGATATGGGCAGAAATAAATATTTTGTCAATTCGCACGGTAACTGCTCAAAAACATAGGCATTGTCCGGTCGGCATAGCGTGCCAGTGAATAGCCGCCGTCAGCCAGACACCAGTCATACATCAGCCCATGCTCGAACATGGCGTAGTCGTTGATGATCTCATTGGCCGTCAGATCGCCGCGCAGCTCGCGGCGCTCCAGCCCCTGCCGCACCACCTGATGCAGCAGCTTGAAGTAGGTACGGTCGCGGCTGAGGAGGTGCTTTTCCCCCTTGGTGGTCAGCTGTGTGGAAAAAAGCCGCGCCAGCAGCTCCACCGACACGGTGTTGTCGATCATCACAAACAGCTCGTGGTTCATGTAGATGAGCTTGTCCACGGCATCCATATCCGGGTCCATTTCCTGCCGCAGCTGCTCATATTTTTCATCAAAGATCATGGACAGCGAGCCCAGCAGTGCATCTTTTCCCTCAAAATAGTGATAAAAGCTGCCCTTGGAGGTTTCCGACTCAAAAATAATATCCTCCACCGTGGTATTGTCATACCCCTGCTCATAGAAAAGCCTCCACGCGGCAGAGACAATCCGGCCCTTTGTATTGCGTCCCGATTTACGAGGCACGGCGGCCACCTCCTCCCCGTTTTGTCAGCCGCCGCAGCGGCTCGGTAACCAGCCCTCGCTCATAGCGGTTCAATCCGAACAGCCACATCGACAGGGCGTACACCGCCACAAAGGCGCATCCCGGCAAAATCAGCTCCCAATAGCTGGCCGGATGAACAAATACCGCCAGCAGCACCGCTGTCACAGCCGGCAGCACCATGGCCGGCATCAGATGGAAGATATGATGCCAGAAGGCGGGGATGTTCAGGCCGATGCGCCGGTAGTAGTACCAGTTCATCAGTATGACATTGCCCACCAGCGTGGCGATAGCCGTGCCCACAGCGGCGCCCAGTCCCTGCCACTTCATGCACAGCGGGATCGACAGCACCGCGTTGCCCAGCGCCACGCCCAGATAGGTCAGCGACCGGAATTTGTGCATATTCTTGGCCCGCTGGATCTCGATGCCCACCGTCTGGATATTGGTCCACAGGCAGGCGAAAAACAGCAGCAGCGTCGTCCAGTAGTCGATGGCGAACATATCACCGCCGCCCCACAGCACCACGAAGGACTGGCCCACCGCCACAAAGCCCAAGAAAATACCGGCCAGCAGGATAAATTGCAGCCGTCCCACCCGGGTGAACAGCGCGTCCAGCTGCCGCATGGGCGCATTGGCGGCCACCAGCCGGTGAACGCGGGGCGTCATCACATTGGAGATGGCATTGCCGAAGGACAGGTAAAAGGTATTCAGCTGGGCGGCAATCACATAAATGGTCACGGCCGTGGAGCCATGGAGCCACGTCAGCAGCAGCCGGTCAATGGACCAGTTGAAGTTGTCCACCACGATGCCCAGAAACACATACAGCGTAAAGCCGAACATCTCCCGCAGCAGACCGAAATCATATCCGCGAAAGAGAAACTGCATCCGCAGCCGGGTCAGACAGTAAAAGATGTTGATCACGCCGCTGAGAACGGTAAAGATCAGCGAAACGATGGTCAGCGTCACACTGCGGTAGCCGATCAGCAGCAGAGGGATCATAATAAGGGGATTGAGCACCTGCTTGCCCATGGCCACGATCTTCTGGAAAAGATACCGCTCGTTGATGGTTACATGGGACTCAAAAACGCTGATCGGAAAGGTCAGCGCCGCGTTTACCGACATGATCCGCAGCAGCCGCTCGGCCAGTACGATCTCCTCTGCCGTCAGCTTTTTTCCGAAGATGACATCGCAATAGGACAGCCCAAAGCCGATGACCAGCACCAGCGCTCCCAAAAAGAGATAGGTGATCAGGAACATGCCGTTAAGCTTGGCGCAGCCCCGCTTGTCTCCGGCCTCCCGGTAGCGGGAGAAATACCGCACATAGGCGCTGCCCAGGCCGAAGCTCAGCAGATTCAGATAGGAGATGATGGGCAGCACCGCCTGATATACGCCAAACTCACTCTCGCCCAGCCGCTGCAGCATAATGGGGGTATAAACAAGTGAAATAATGGTGCTCAGTCCCATGGACAGATAGGACAGTATTGCACCCGCTTTGATCTGGTTGACCTTCATGTACCGGCTCCTTTTACACAATTCAACATTTGATTATACGCTGCCTTCTCCCCGGTGTAAAGGTCTAAGTTCTCTTCGGCAGCTCCGGCAGCGCGCCTGCTATACCTGTGCAAGCACCTGCCCGATGGGGCCGTTGATCACCAGATCCGCGCCCAGATCCGCCTCAATAACACCCTTGTTGATAACGACCAGCTTATGACCGCGATAGTAGCGAACCAAGCCGGCCGCCGGATAAACCACCAGCGATGTGCCGCCGATTATCAGCATATCGGCGCGGCTGATATAGTCCAGCGCTTTTTGCATCACCCGTTCATCCAGCCCCTCTTCATACAGCACCACATCCGGCTTGATATCGCCGCCGCAGGTACATTTGGGCACACCGGCGTCAGAGAGGATGGCGTCCAATCCATAGAATTTCCCGCACTTCTCACAATAATTCCGCAGGACGCTTCCGTGCAGCTCCAGCACCTCACGGCTGCCCGCCTTTTGATGGAGACCGTCAATATTCTGGGTGATAACCGCCTTCAGCCTGCCCTCAGATTCCCACTGGGCCAGCTTGCGGTGGGCGGCGTTGGGCTGAGCGTCCGGGGCAAGCATTTTGGTGCGGTAAAAGTCATAAAACTCCGCCTTGTGCGTCATATAAAAGGTGTGGCTCAGTATGGTTTCCGGCGGATAGCGATACTGCTGGTGATATAGACCGTCTACGCTGCGGAAATCCGGGATTCCGCTCTCCGTGGAGACGCCAGCACCGCCAAAAAACACAATGTTGTCGCTGCTATCCACCAGTTCCTTCAATTTACGGATCTGATCGTCCATCGCTTGCTCCTTTCACTCGTTCACATAGGAATTTTCTATTTTCACCACCGCCCGGTAGTGGCCGTCCAGTTCCTGCACCAACTGGCAGATCTGCGCGGCCACCTGAGGCCGGGTCAGGCGCTCGTCAAAGGGTATCACCGCATCAAATATCAGGTTTGTATGGGTAGTGCCGGGCACAATGCGGAAATCATGGATGGTAATGCGCGGATCGATGGTACGAACCAGCTCCGCAACTTTTTCATGCAGCGCGTTTACCTGCGGATCACCCACAACCACGGGATCCATATGAATCACCGCCTCGCAGTGGAGTTTGCGTGAAAGCTCCGCTTCAATGTTATCGATTACATCGTGCAGCGCCAGCACCTGTCCGTCGGCCGGTACTTCGGCATGCAGGGAAATAATCCGCCGGCCCGGACCGTAATCGTGAACCACCAGATCATGGACGCCCACCACCGTGTCATGCGCCATTACCAGCGCCTCGATCTCCTTGACCAGCATCGGATCGGGCGACTGACCCAGCAGAGGACTGACGGTATCACGGGCGGCCTGCACGGCCGACCAGAGAATAAACAGCGCCACCAGCAATCCCACCCAGCCATCCGGCTGCACGTTGGTCAGCCGGCCAATCAGCATGGCAGCCAGCACAGCCGCAGTGGCCACTGTATCGCTGAGACTGTCCGTCGCAGTGGCGGACATAGCGGCGGATCGGATCTTTTTCCCCACCGCATTATTGTAGAGATACATGTACACCTTCACGCCGATGGAAACCAGCAGGATCGCCGCCGCCAGCCAGGAAAAGGACACCGCCTCCGGATGGAGGATTTTTTCAAAGGAAGATTTTGCCAATTCCGCGCCCATCAGCAGGATCAGTCCCGCCACAACAAGGCCGGAAATATACTCCATGCGCCCGTGACCGAACGGATGGTCGGCATCCGGCTTTCTCCCCGCCAGGCGGAATCCCAGCAGCGTCACCACCGAGGAGCCTGCGTCCGAAAGGTTATTGAAAGCGTCCGCCGTCACGGCAATGGAGCCGCTGAGCGTGCCGGCCGCCAGCTTCCCGGCGAACAGCAGCAGGTTCAACCCGATCCCCACAAAGCCGCACAAGGCGCCCCAAGCCCGGCGTACCTCGCTGTTTTCCACTTTGTCACAGTTTGGAATCAACCATTTCGCCAGTAAAGATATCATTCTTTCTCACTCCTAACCGCCGGTTTCCCGGCAGGATACGTCCAGCGCTTTGTTACACCGTAAATCAGCGGAATCATATACAGCAAAACGGCATACGGCAGCGCACTTTCGTCGGCTCCCAGAACGGCCAGTGGAATGCTGCACGCAATATTCCACGGGATCAGCGGTGAGAGCACCACGCCGCTGTTTTCCATATCCACCGCCTGCTCGCCGGGATCATCGTAAGTGTGATGCAGCAGCTGGTTGCCCATCACGATGACCACCGACTGGTTGCAAAAGATCATGCCGGTGCCCAAGCTGACCACCACTGAGGCGGCAAAACGTCCGCACCGGCGGGCAATGCGTTCCACAAAGCGCACAGCATCGCGCAGCGCACCGATGTCATCCAGCAGTCCTGCGAACATGCTCGTAACAAACACCTGCGCCGACGGCTTCAGCATGGAAAGAACACCGCCGCCGGAGAGGATTTCCCGCATGCCGCCTGTGGTCGGGTAATAGCCCATCACAGCCGTTTTCAGCATTTCCCACAGGCTCATCTCCTGCACAAATACGCTGACCAGACCTGCCGCCGCCACGCTCAGACCAATACTGAGCAGCACCGGCACCTTCAGCAGCGGCAGCGCCAGCATAATCACCGCAGGGACAAGTGCCCACGGTGAGATTACCGCGCTTTCCCGCAGGGCTTGCAGCAGGCTCTCGCTGACGGAGGCAATGGGATGGCGGGCAGACAGCAATGCATAAACGGCAGCCGTGGCCACAGTAGGAAGCAGGCCGGTACGCAGCATATTGCGCAAATTATCATAAAGCCGCGTCTGCGTTACCGCCGCCACCAATGACGCGGAGGATGATGCAGGCGAGCAGCGGTCGCCAAAATAGGCGCCGGACAGTACCGCCCCCGCTGTCACCGCTTCGCTTACGCCGCCGGAACGGGCCAACGCCATCAGCACGATACCGGCAGTTCCCACCACGCCGAAGGAAGTGCCCAGCGCATACGCAAGCAGCGCCGTCAACAAAAACACCACCAGAACAAAAAGATGGGGAGATATAGCCTGTATACCGTAATAAATAAGATAAACAATGGTTCCCGCACTGCGCCACAGCGCCGTGATTGCCCCGATAATCACGAAGATGCGCAGCACCAGCAGGATCTTGCATCCTTCTCGCCATGCCGCACGCCACATCGTCCGCGGCGTGTGGCCCTGCCGGTAGCCCAGCAGGCCAAACAGCGCCAGCCCCAGCAGCAGCGGCCAAAAAGATGAGTACCCCAACAGCAGACACGCCGCCATGGCCAGCAGAAACAGGGCAAAGCAAAGCGCTGTACTCATTGGGTACTCCGAATTGTCAATGTCATCTGGCAGCACAAACGGTCAAGATCCTCGTCCGTTCCGGCGCTGAGCCGCAGCTTGCCGCCGCAGCGGCGGCAAATCAGATCCACAGCGTCACGATGTACCTCAATACCGTACTCCGTGCTGCCGCAGGTGCACCGAATTCCGCCCCGTGAGGCAATATCTTTCAGCTCCGACAGCACTTCGTACATAATGACGTTGTCGGTAAAGGCTTCCTTTTCCTCGCATTTTTCCTTTTCCGCCCGGATCGCCAGCTCTTCCATAGCGCTGCGCACCTGCTTCTCCTCGCCGGCATAGCAGCACAGCTGTCTGGTTTCCGGACAGGCAAGACCTACGCCGCGCCCTGTCAGAACCGCCCCGGCGTCTACCTCCGCATGGTGCTCGCCGCCGCACAGGCCGCAAGGTACCCACAGGCGGAATTTTGTGCCGTCCGTCTGGATCTCCAGTTCGCTTTCGCCGCATTCGCAGGCAATCCGAACAGCCGCCGCCTGTAAAGCAAAGACGCTCCGGCTGCCCAGCACCGCCTTGCCGCATTTGGGACAAATATAGCCAAAGCTGCGCATTTCTTCCATAATGTCACACCTCGTCGTCTCGATGGTATAGTTGATTCATTATACGCTATCTTGCCTGTCATTTCCAGCCCTTCAACCGAAAAATCCATGTTTTCTTCCGCAAGGCAGTCGGTATATTGGCCGCTGCGGTCATTTTTTTCGTTTTTTTGTGCCGGTCTGTACCCCAGACAGCGTAGTGAAATCAACGCTCAGCCGCGTAACCGCGCTCCGCAACATACAGTCCGGTAATTTTTTTCAGGCCGCAGATATGGTGGTATTCTCTAAAAACGGTTCTTGCCGCGCCAGAGCAGACGGAAAGATTTTTTGCCAGAAAAATGCAAAAATGTCGAAGCAGGTCGAGAAGTATTTGTGGTGAATCGACAAAAACGCCTTGAAAACGATGTCCGATTCTGGTAATTTAGTAAGCGGCAGGGCGATAATGTGAGGAAAATCACGAAGGGCGGCCCGTCGAATACAAAGAGGGAGGAATAGAGACGCACATGGAAATCAACCCTAAAATCCTGCTGGCTGACAGCAGCGAGGAATTTCGCCTGCTGCTGCGGCACGCACTGGAAGAGACCGGAGAGTTCCAGATCGTAGGCGACACCGGCGACGGTGACGAGGCGTGGGAGCTGATCCAGCAGACGAGACCCGATGTAGTGGTGGCGGACGTGATCCTGCCGGGTCTGGACGGTATCAGCCTGTTGCAGCGGATGCCGAAAAATGTGAAAACCATCATCCTGTCCGCCTTTTGCAGCCAGAGCATGGTGCAGGAGGTCATGCGTCTTGGCGCGTGGTACTTCATCCCCAAGCCGGCGCACGTGGAGTCGCTGCTGGAGCGGGTGCGGCAGGCGGTGCGCCCGGAAAACAGGCCGCTGGCACTGCCGACGCTGGAGGCGGATGTAACGGCCATCATCCATGAGGTAGGCGTACCGGCGCACATCAAAGGCTATCAGTATGTGCGGGAGGCGATCATCATCACGGTGCAGGATATGGACGTGATCAACGCGGTGACGAAGGTACTGTACCCTGAGGTGGCCAAACGGTTCAACACGACACCCTCCCGGGTGGAGCGGGCCATCCGCCACGCCATCGAGGTGGCGTGGGACCGGGGCGATCTGGAGACGCTGCAAAGCTATTTCGGCTACACGGTGAATTCCGCCAAGGGAAAGCCCACCAACAGCGAGTTCATCGCCATGATCGCGGATCGTATCCGCCTGCGCAGCAAACGCCAGATGCGCTGAGGAAACAACCGAAACAAGGCAGGAAACAAAATGAATTGCCCCCGTTTATCAGACAATGTCTCAACCATCTGATAAACGGGGGCAGTTCATCCTCTGCGACGCTTTACAAAATAATCATTTAACAATATTTTTTCCGCTTCAGCGGATTTTCAGCACGGCAGACACAGCCAGATCCAGCACTTTTTCCACCTCGCTCATGACTGCCGGTTCCGCGCTTTGAAGATGCTGCTGCAAAATCAGGAAGAGCGGCCCAAACAGCATGGCATTGATATAGGCAATATTGTCGGTTTTCATCAGCCGGCGGTAGATAGCCTCCTGATACACCGCCAACAGTGCGGGCGGCGGCAGCTGATGCTCCTGTATCGTCTCAGCCGTCACAAACTCTGGGGCATTGAGCACCGACAACATGAAATGCGCCTCCTGCGGATGGGCCAACAGCATGTGCGCCAGATGCAGCAAACCAGAAAACAGCTTTTCGCCTGTATCCCGCCCGCTGTCTATGGCTTCCTGAAGCCCCTCCTGCAATGTCTGCCATACCCATCCGTAGATACAAGAGAGCATATCCGTCTTATCCCGGTAATAGACATACGGCGTTCCAGAGCTGATTCCGGCACGCTTGGCCAGCTTGTCGAAGGACAGATCTGCAAGGCCCTCCTCCATTGTGATCTGGAGAACCGCCTGCGTTACCTTATCCCGTTTTTCTGTGTCAATTTTTCTCATGTTTCAATAGTAAACGATGATTTACTTATTGTCAAGACCTATTTTTTCATAGAAAAGAGCGGCTAAAAAGCCGCTCTTTTCCAGAAATCCGCCTTTACAAAGGATGTCTCATGCCTGTATGACAAAAGCCTCCTTAAAACCCGCCTCCTGTACCGACTGGCAATAGCTTATCGCCCGCTGCCGGTCATGAAAGGCTCCTACCTGTACCCGGTAGAGAGGCGTTGCTTCCGGAGAAAGCTGTTCCTCTGTCGGGTTCGGTGCAAGGTAGGGCACATCGAAGAACGCACAAACCGCCTTGCAGGTTTCCTCCGCGATGGCCTCCATGTTGTCGATCAGCCACTGGGCTTCCTCCGGGTTATCGTGGAAACCGAACTCCGGCAGCACCGCAGGCATGGTGGGTGCCCGCAGCTCATAAAGGCGCGTATCCTCAATAAGCCGCTCGGATGTGCCGGGAGACATGGGAGCAATGCGGTCCTGAATCAGCCGTCCGATGGCGCGGCTTTTTTCGCTGGGGTAACAGTGTACCCGCGTCCCCGCCACCTTGCCGTTAAAGCCGTTGGTGTGGAGGGCGATGTGGAGATCGGCAGACCATTTGTTGGACGCGCTGACACGGTCGTACATGTTGCCGTACTGCGCGTTGATCACCTCGAAGCCGCAGCGCTTGAGCGCGATTTCCAGATAATCGGCGCAGCGGCCCATCTGCTCCTTCTCATTGGTGGTGCGCCCATTCCACAGCGCTTCGCTGGCATAGAGGTTACTGGAGCGATCCTCGGGGCTGAGGAATATCTTTGGCATGGCTTATTCCTCCAGCTCCGGCAGCCCCGCCAGAGATGTCAGCAGGCTCAGGATACCGGCCAGCACGGCGGCGCTGGCCACGGTGACCCAGTTTACTTCCGACAGCACGGCGGTGGTGCCAATGGTGGCCACGGCAGTCTGTGCTACGGTCTTGATGGCGCGGATACCCGCTGCCTTGATCCAGTTTTTCCAATCCTTCATAGTTTGCACTCCTTTCCGGGCAGTCAGCCCTGTCCCATTTTATGCGTCCGCTCCAAATCGGTAATACGGTGATTGGCCACCTTAATCCGCTCATCCAGCACAGAAACAGATTCCTCCAGCATATAGGTGCGTTCGATCACCTGATTATGCTTTCCCACCTTGCTCTCCAGCTGTTCCAAGCGGTACGCCACCAGCGCGGCGCTCTTCCGATTGGCAAGATAGCTGCCTGCCAGCGTCCCGGCAAGACCCAGCACAGCCACAATGATTGCCTCTGTCATCAGCTGACCTCCACGAAGTATTGCCCCATCAGCTCATGGGGCAAGTATTGCAGCGTCACCTTGCCGCCCTCCGTCTCGCCGGTTCGGGTGCAGCGGTACAGCTTTCCATCCTCCGGGTCTTTGTAATACAGACCATAGACGTACTCCATGCCACGCGCCGCCGTGACGGGGTCATCCCGCGTGCCTGTGTGCACCACCTCGATCACCGCCCATAGTGCTGGGGTCTTGTCCGGCGTCCACGTTCCCTGCGAGGTATGCCCCTGCGAGCACTTATATAGCACACCGCCATATAAACACCGATCACCGGCAGCATAGGCCACGCTGTCGCTGCTCCACGGGCGATAGATCATCGGCGCTTTTGCCGCCTGCTCATCAGTCAGAACGGCGGCAGCCGCGTCCATGCTGGCGCGAAGCGCCTTGGCCTGTTCCAGAATGTCAGTTCGCATGTTGTTCCTCCGTTTCGATACCCAATAGCTTCAATGCTTCCTGATACCGCGAATTTTCCAAGCTGCCCTGTTCCAGCGGCGTCAGCACCTGTGCGCCATCGCGATAGAATTTCTCTCCATCATAGGTATCCCCGATAGTTACCGGTCTGTCCTCCAGCCGCACCGCGCCGGGGAATTCATGCTCATTCTCCGCTGCCAGCCAGATAATATTGACCACAACGCCGTTTTCCACCAGTGCGTAGTTGGATACCAGATTGTGGTTTTCCACTGCATATGCCATGATTCATCTCTCCTTTTCTTATCGATGGTTGCGGATGCATACAATACCGCTGCCGCCTGATCCGCCGGGAACCATGTCGGCCGTGCCGCCATTTGTTCTTCCACCGCCTTCACCGCCATCTCCTGTGTTAACAGCGGCAGAATCGCCAGCATGCTTAGTAGGAATACCGCCTTTACCGCCAGTAGAATACAACTTTCCAGTTCCAAATTCTTTTGTCGTTGTTCCTTGGCCCTTTCCGGGGTATCTTCCCGCACCATCTCCCCCGTCAATTCCACCATCTCTGGCTTGATAACTACTATTGATGTAAGCAGTTCCACCACCAGATCCACCATCGCCTCCTCCGGCTGCGTCAATTGGGGAATACTTAAGAAAAGTTTTTTTACCACCGTTAACTGTTTTCCCAAACGCTGTGGTTTGCCCTCCATCTGTCGCAGTGCCATATTCTAGCTTGCCACCTGCTCCTCCTGCTCCGACTGTAATTGGATATGGCACGCTCGTATTTATCGCAACAGAAGAATGAGTTGCGGTATAGCCCCCTCCGCCTCCACCCGAACTGTGGCCAGTACCGGAGGTAGTTCCTCGGTCACCTCCGCCACCGCCGCCTACCAGAAATACATCCAGACTGGAGGCTTTGCCCTCGTCAGTGATTATGAGTGTTCCGGAAGTTTTGAATCGAATCACGAAGTTACCGCCCAGATCTCCTTCTACGTCATAGGCGCCCGTGTAGGTAAAGGCAAATTCGCCGGACAGCACCAGCACATCGTTGAAATAGACCTTCTTGGCCTTCACATCGTTCCAGTACACCGATTTTACCTTGGTGTCATTCATGAATAGCGCCATACCTCATCACCCCTGCAATTTCAGTGTTGCCGTGGCGCTGTCCCAGCTGGCCTTGGTGATCTTACTGCTTACCTGAGAAAGCGCCGTATTGAACGCGCTCTCCGTCCCGGTATAGCCACCGTCTCTAGCCGCCTGATAGGCGCTTTTGCCGGCAGCGCCCGCCGCGCCGGAGTTGCCCTGCGGACCCTGCGGGCCAGTCTCGCCCTGTGGGCCTTGGGGGCCGGTTTCTCCCTGCGGGCCTTGAGAGCCGGTGTCCCCCTTGTCGCCCTGCGGGCCTTGGAGACCCTGCACGCCCTGCGGGCCGCTTTCCCCCTGTGGGCCGGCCATTCCCGTCTCACCTTTTTCGCCCTTGGGGCCCTGTGGGCCGGTATCCCCCTTGTCGCCCTTAGGCCCTTTCATTGCGCCCACATTGACCCACATTGCCTTGTCCACATCCCACTGGTATACGGTGTTGCTCTCTGCCGTTCCAACGAACCATGCGTCCCCGCCACTGCCGGTGGGATGGGCTGCCTGCAAGTCCGAAAGCGCACTGTACAGGCCTTTCACCGTGTAGCTGTCGCCTGATGCACCTGTCTCTCCCTGCGGGCCCTGTATACCCCGCGGCCCAGTGGGGCCCACATCGCCGGTTTCACCCTTCTCGCCTCTTGGCCCCTGAATTCCCTGCGGGCCCTGTTGGCCCATATCGCCCTGCGGCCCTTTCAATGCCGCCAGCTGCTCGGCGGTAAAATCCCCATAGGTGAACGCCGCACCCTGCGGGCCTGCCGGCCCTCTCTCCCCCTTTGGGCCTGTGGGGCCGTCAAACGCTCCGGAAGCCTTGGCTTTTTCCAGCGCCTCTTCCAATAGCGCCTGATAAAAGGGTTCTTCCGGATCTGCCGCCGGATCGCCGGTGGGATCCGCGCCGGGCCAAATCCATCCGCAATCGGCATACACAGTAGGGATTGCCACGTTGCCGGCCTCATCCAGTCCATATACACCCACCAGAAGCCGTTCGCCGGGTAAAGTCAGACACTCCCACGGAATGACACATGCACCATCGCGCCAAGCCGATTCCTCTACATCACGGCATACGGTTCCGGAGCGAAAAACCGCAATTTTCCGCAGTGTGTCCCACCTTTCATCGGAAAAGGAAAAAGTTACCGTTGCGCCCACCATGCCGCTGGTCAGCGTGGCAGGCTCTGTTATCGCGGCATCCGCCGCATGAACGCTGATTTGAATGCTGCTCATACTTATACCTCCCTGTCAATTGTTTGGGGAATGAAAAAACCCCTCATGCCACGATTTTCCTTCCGCTGTTGTTGCCTTCTGGGAGACAACAACAGCGGAAAACGCCCTTTTTTCTTCCGGTATTGTCCTTATGTGTCTCGGAGGCTACGGCCACCATCCCTCTTCCGCAGCCGATATTCCCCAAGTGGGCAAGATATGGCCGGGAAATCGCTACTATGGCACTATCCCTGAAAAGAATGCTGTCTTACAAGGCCATCACCACATAGCCTTATCGCAGATACGATATTTCACAGGCGCAGCCGCCTGCGTCAGGAACAGCAAAAAAAGGCAGCATCCTCCCTTATGGAGAATGCTGCCTTTTGGAGCTTGTGGCCGGATTTACCCCACAAGGGGGCATAAACTTCGACTCCGGACAAGCCCCACAAAAAGAGAAAAACCGCCCTGCGGCGGTTTTTCCTTTTTGGAGCTTGTGGCCGGATTTACCCCACAAGGGGGCATAAACTTCGACTCCGG